>CAZPPB010000001.1:0-19869 GCA_964588355.1 uncultured Spirochaetaceae bacterium
TCTTTTAGATCTTTCCGCTGGGCGACGACCAGCAGTTTCATTCATTCCGTTCCTAGATTGACGATTTCGTAGTCCGTGACCACCCATATATTATCACGTCTTTCCAGGTAATAGGTATACTCTTTGATCTCCACGTAGTCCCGATATTGGAATTTTTCTTCCACCGTGACTTCAGCTTCCAGGGCAGTGTAACTTGTCTGTTTGATCTCGTATTCGGAGGGGATCACCAGAATGTCGATATCCACAGTTTCCTTTTTAAGCTGGTCTTTGTAGCGGGCTATCGCATCCTGGCGCTTGTCCTCAGACATGCCCCTGTAGGCTTCAGCCCGGCTGGGATTGTTCAAATACAGACTCTCCAGATCGAGGTAGAGGATGAACTTCTCCCATTGGCTCCTCTGGCGGGCGTTGAGCACGTAGTCCACCACCTCATCGGGGGGCAGGGGCTGCCGCTTGATGAGCTCGCCGGTTTCCGCCTCGATCTTGGCCCGTTGCTCCTCCGTGGGGATCTCAGGGCGGATGCTCAGGGTAAGCGTATTGGAGCGCAGCGGTTCGGCCGAGCCGGCGGGCCCGCGCAGGTACAGTTCCGGGTAGAACAGCCCACGGACCTCGTACAGACCGGCTTTGGAGATCTGGATGAAATCATTCAATGTGACGACCACCCCGAAGGTGTCGCCGGGCTCCAGGCTGATCTCCCTGTACAGGACGGGCTGGTTCGTTGTACGGGCGCGCTTGAAGCTTTCGGCGTGATCCAGGGGCATATTTGCCGGGGGCGTCACCTCGAAGTCGAAGTTGAACATCCGGTTCTCGGCCATCTTGAAGCGGAAGGCCTCACCGGAGTTGTTCGTCAAAGTCGTTTCCAGGGAAACGGGATGTTCCCGATCGTTCAAATAGTAGATTCGTTTCTCGTAGAACCGAATCTGAAAAACTACTCCCTCGGCCTCGGCGAGGCAGATCTGGGCGATGAATACGAGCAAAAGGACGAATACAAACCGTTTTATAGGTAACACTGGCAAAGCTCCTAGTTCCCTTATTATCTTCGGTAAATACTATGATATATTTATTACGATTGGTCCAATCGGGCAAATACGCAGCGGAACGGGGGCAGCTTTGAGTATCGATGAGTTTCGAAACTTCCGGTCCGAACGACTCGAATCCTACGAGCCCTTCGAACAGCTGAGACGTCGTCTCGGGGAGGGGAGCTTCCCGATCGAAGTCGAGGGCGTGCAGGGCGGTTTTCTCGGCTACCTGGCTTCCAGGCTGCATGAGCAGGTCGGAGGTTCCACCCTGCTGGTCGTGCCGACCGAGCAGGAGGCCAGGGAGGTCCATGCGGATCTGCAGCTGTTCAGCGACCAGGTCCTCTCCTTCCCCTGGTGGGGGACTCTTCCCTATGGACAGGGTCACCCGCTTCCGGCGGTCCACGGGCTGCGCACCTACGTTCTCAGCCGGCTGCAGAACCGCGAACGGTCCCTCATCGTTACCTCCCTGCGGGGACTGCTCAATCCGCTTCCCCCACCCCGGGAGTTCGAGGGCAGGGCGGTACGTCTCGCCCTGGGCGACACGGTGGATACTTTGGAACTGGCGGAAACCCTCACCAGTCTCGGTTATCTGCGGGTCCCCCGGGTGAGTCTCAAGGGTGAGTTTGCCCTGCGCGGGGAGGTTCTGGACGTCTATCCCTACGGCGGCGATGAGGCCTTCAGGATCATCTTCGATTTCGACAGCATCACCCGGATCCGGCGTTTCGAACCGTTCACTCAGGCCTCCGTATCCGATATGGAGACCCTGCGCATCCCGCCGACCCGGGAGGTCGTTTTTGATGAAAAAGCCCTGCAGCTGCTGGAATCCAATCTCGCGAAAGCCGGGTCCGACGGGCCGGAGGTACGGGAGCTGCTGAGCCGTCTGCCGCTGAATCCCGACACGCCGGGCAGCGAGTACCTGTTTCCCCTCTGCTCAGGCAGCCGCTCATCCCTGCTCGACTATCTCGGCCCCGATTCTCTGTTCATTGCCGTCGATTCCGAGGGTCTGAACGCCGGCTCGGCGGTTCTGCGGCGGGAGTATCTGGAGTTGTACCGCAAGAATCGGGCTGCCGGACAGGCGGCAGATGCTGAAAGCGGAGCCGGAGGCTTCAGCCCGCCTCCCCGGCAGATTCTCCTGGAGTTCTCTACCCTGGAGGCCGCCTTCAGCCGGAACGTGCACCTGCACTCCCTGAAGGGAAGGAAGGAGGAGGGAGCGCGGATTGCGATGGGTTGTGATCCCCCCCGTTCCTTCTTCGGCAATCTCTCGTTTCTCAAGGAAGAGCTCCAAAATCTTAAAGAGCTTCGCTACCGGGTGTTCGTGTTCGCCGAGTACGCCCGCCAGGCCGAGCGTCTGCGCGCCCTGCTCGAGGATCTGGAGGTCATGGTGCTGCCCCAGGGTATCTCCCGCGGTTTTTCCCTGCCGGGCTTGAAGCTGCTCGTCATCGAGGAAAATGAGATCTTCGGCCGGAAAAAACGCATTCCCAGATCCGTGGCCAAGGCCGAGAGCCGGGCGGTCGACTCCTTCGTTGACCTGAATCCCGGAGACTTCGTGGTCCACCTGCAGTACGGCATCGGGCTGTTCAACGGGATAGAGCGGATCAAGGCGGCCGGACATGAGCGGGACTACATCTGCCTGGAGTACGACGGGGCAGAGAAGGTGTTCCTGCCGATCGAGCAGGTCAACCTGATCCAGGCCTATATCGGGCATGAAGGAAAACGTCCCAAGTTGGACAAGCTGGGCGGCAAGAGCTGGCAGAGCAAGAAGGAGCGGGTGAGGCGTTCTGTGGAGCAGATGGCCAGGCGCCTGGTATCTTTGTACTCGGCCCGCGGCACGGTCAAAGGGTTCGTCTTCCCGCCGGATACCGATTGGCAGAGCGAGTTCGAAGCCCGCTTCCCCTACCAGGAGACGGAGGATCAGCTGCGGGCCATTGAGGAGGTCAAGGCGGACATGGAGAGCTCCCGGCCGATGGACCGGTTGATCTGCGGGGATGTGGGCTACGGCAAGACCGAAGTGGCCCTGCGCTCGGCCTTCAAGGCGGTGATGGGGGGCAAGCAGGTCGCCTTCCTGGCGCCCACAACGATCCTGGCCGAGCAGCACTACGAAACCTTCCAGGAGCGCTTCCACGGCTACCCCGTGTCCATACAGATGCTTTCCCGCTTCGTAAAACCGAAACAGCAGAAGCGGGTGCTCACCTCCGTGGCTGACGGCGGCACGGATGTCGTGATCGGCACGCACCGCCTGCTGCAGCGGGACGTGAAGCC
The DNA here is from genome assembly GCA_964588355.1 of uncultured Spirochaetaceae bacterium. Lineage (GTDB taxonomy): Bacteria > Spirochaetota > Spirochaetia > SZUA-6 > DRHE01 > JAFGQJ01. Next base: position 3,276 of record CAZPPB010000001.1, read on the forward strand.
GAAGAACCTGGGGCTGATGATCGTGGATGAGGAACAGCGCTTCGGAGTGAAGGACAAGGAGCGTCTCAAGGAGCTGAAGACCGCCGTCGACTGCCTGACCCTGACCGCCACCCCCATCCCCAGAACGCTGCATATGGCGCTGATGAAGATCCGGGATATGTCGATCATCAACACGCCGCCCCAGAACCGCTATCCTATTGAAACGTTCATCCAGGAATTCGATGAGGAGGTAATCTGCCGGGCTGTTCGCCAGGAGATCGACAGGGGCGGTCAGGTGTACTACCTGCACAACCGGGTCCAGACCATCCCCCGGGTGGAAAGCTTCCTCTCAAGGCTTCTGCCGGAGGTTCGCATTGCAACCGCCCACGGGCAGATGCGGGAGGAGGAGCTGGAGGAGGTGATGCACAGCTTCATCCACGGGGATGTCCAGCTGCTGCTATCCACCACCATCATCGAAAACGGTCTGGATATCCCGAACGTCAACACGATCATCATAGACCGGGCGGACATGTTCGGCATCTCCCAGCTGTATCAGTTGAGGGGCCGGGTGGGTCGCTCCGACATGCCGGCCTACGCCTACCTGTTCTACCCGAAGGGGCGCGTGGTGAGTGAGCTGGCCATGAAGCGCCTCAGGATCATCAGCGATTTCACGGAGCTGGGCTCGGGATTCAAGATCGCCCTGAAGGACCTGGAGATACGGGGTGCGGGAAATCTGCTTGGCCGGGAACAGCACGGAGACATCCTGGCCGTGGGGCTGGATATGTACCTGCGCCTCCTGGATGAAGCCATCGACGAGCTGAAGGTGGAGGAGCAAGCCGAAAAGGTGCAGCCTCCGGAGGTGTACCTGGAGCTGCAGTATTCCGGCTACATACCCGACAGCTACGTACCGGAGGCCATGGAGAAGATGGAGCTGTACAAGAGGATAGCTTCGGTCACGGGCTATGAAGAGCTGGAGGCGCTGGAGCGGGAGGTGGCCGACCGCTTCGGTCCCCCAACGGAGGATGTGCGGAGCCTGTTCGCGATCGCGGAGATCCGCATCCTCTGCCGCCGGCTGTTCATCTCCTCCCTCAAGGAGAGGGACGGGCGGGCCACGGTGGAGTTTTCCAAATTATCTCAGATCTCCGTCGACCGGGTCATGACCCTGATCAGAGAGAGCGGCGGAAGCGTGTCCCTGGATCCCAAGCAGCCTAACTGCCTGATCATCAAGACGGGTCAGGTCGGTCTGAAGGAGAAATCCGAGTTTATCAGCGAGCGTCTTTCCCGGCTGCTGTGATCGGTTACCCGATTATCCCGAGCATCTCCGCCATGTTCCTCCGCATTGATCTGCTCCTGCGCGAAAATGAATCCCGTATGAGTCGTGCTCTTCTCAAAAACTAGAACCAGAACAGCACGTTGGCTCCCAGCATGCCCGTGCTCTTCTCCAGATCGATCCCGTTGTCGAAATTCAAACCCATCAGGTAGCTCAAGCCGAACGATACAGGTCCCAGCTTGATGTCCGCGTTGGCTTTGGCGTTGAATCCGAGCATAGTCGGATCCGCCACGTCATCCAGCAGGAACACCAACGTCGGGCCGATGCCGGCGGACAGGCGCAGGATGGACAGGTCGAATACCAGACCGGCGTTCGGATACAAACCAATCGCATTTGTCTCGTCCAGGGTAACCAGGGCCATGGCGTCGAGCTGGAGGATCTTGAGAAGCTTCCAGCGGACATCGGCGCCGAAGGTGAAGCCCCCGTCCCAAAGGTCGTTGGTGTCCACGTCCTGTCCGATGAGAACCGGAGAGTTGAAGAAGGCGGAACCGCCCACTCCCAGCTCGGCAAAAGACAGCAGAGGAACGAAGGCCAGCACCAGTACTACAATAATGATCTTTTTCATTTGGACCTCCCTTGGCCGGGAATTATGTTCCCGTGCCACGATCAAAGTGTTGAATTAGTCTAGAGAAAATATTCAACAGAAGACAAGAAGGCAAGGTGTTTATTATCAATTCAGTAACAAATTTTGAGAAACAACACGCAGTAGCTTCGTCCCAGCTACCGCTTCCCTATGGGCACGTATTCCTTGTTGTGCAGCACGTTGCGGTAAGCGGGACGGATTATGCGGCCGCCGGAGATCAGCTCCTCGATCCTGTGGGCGCACCAGCCGGCGATGCGGGCTATGCAGAAGATCGGCGTGTACAGCTCCCTGGGGATATCGAGCATATCGTAAACGAAGCCCGAGTAGAAGTCGACGTTGGCGGACACGACCTTCGCGGAATGTTTCACCTGCTTGAAAACCTCCGGGGACAGACGGGCCACGCGTTCGTACAGGTCGAACTCCTCGTTCCTTTCCTTGGCGGCGGCCAGCTCTTTTGCCTTGGCCTTGAGCAGCACCGCCCGGGGATCGGACAACGTGTACACGGCATGGCCGATCCCGTAGATCAGACCCTGACCGTCGAAGACCTCCTTGCGCAGGATCTTCGCCAGGTAGGCGGCCACCTCCTCGTCGTCGTGCCAGTCCTTGACAGCAGCTTTGATGTCCTCCATCATCTCCAGCACCTTGATGTTTGCTCCGCCGTGCAGCGGTCCTTTCAAGGATCCGACGGCCGCGGCGATCGCCGAATAGGTATCGGTGCCGGTGGAGGTGACAACGTGGGTGGTGAAGGATGAGTTGTTGCCTCCTCCGTGCTCGGCGTGCAGGACCAGGGCCAGATCCAGGGTTTCCGCCTCCAACTGGATGAACTTGCTGTCCGGCCGGATCAGGTGGAGCAGGTTCTCGGCAGTGCACAGATCCTTTTGGGGTCTATGGATGAACAGGCTCCTGCCGTCGAAGTAGTGGCTTTTGGCCTGGAATCCGTATGCGACCATAGTGGGAAAGCGGGCGATCAGCTCGATGCTCTGGCGCAGGACATTCTTCAGGTCGAGGTCATCGGGGTTTAGATCGTAGGAATAGCATACCAGCACGCTGCGGGCCAGCTTGTTCACGATCTCCCGGCTCGGGGCCTTGAGGATCATGTTCTCGGTGAATCCATCGGGAAGCGCCCTGTTTTCCCCCAGAAGGGTCCTGAACTGCTTCAGCTGCTGTTCGGAAGGAAGGGTGCCGAAAAGCAGCAGGTAGCAGACCTCCTCGAAGCCGTAGCGTTTCTCCGCCTGGAATCCCCGGGTGATGTCGCTGATTTTGATTCCCCGGTATTCGAGTCGGCCGTCAACCGGGACGATCTGACCCTCATCGATGATGTATCCATGCACATCCCCGATTTCCGTGAGGCCCACCAGCACACCCGTGCCGTCGTCGTTGCGCAACCCCCGTTTCACCGAGTATTTCTGGTACAGCTCCAGGGGTATGCGGTTCATCTTTTCGGCGTTTTTGGTGAGCTCATCCAGCAGGGCTGTATCGATCTTCAGATCGAGTTTCTCATCGTGGTTCATGGCTGATCCTTAAAGTACGGAATGAATGTATAAAAAAAAGATCCGACTGTATATTTATACGAAAAAGAAAGTATAGCGAGAATCACGGTATGATACAATAGCCGTTCAGGGCATTCCCAGGCCCTGGAGCAGCAGCACCGCGGCGATGGCCAGGACTACGATCACCGTGATATTGCGGATGAACAGAGCACCGACCGTCGCCAGGATTCCCGCCCCCGCCGCCAGGACGGGTCTACCCGGCACGGCGGTGAGGATCCCGGGAAAGATCAGAGCCCCCAGAGCGGCATAGGGGAAGAACTTCAGCCATTTCTGAACCCAGGGAGGAAGATCCAGCTGCCTGGCGAAGAGGAAGGGAACCAGGCGGGGTATATAGGTGACCAGGAACATCCCGGCCAGCAGCAGCCAGATCATTTTTCAATTTCCCCATCCGGCAGCAGCGTGCCCAGGGCGGAAACGCCCAGGGTTGCGGCGATCAAAGTCCAACCCTCGGAAAGCCCGGGAAGCAGACTGGACAGGCCCCAGGCGGTCAGGGCGCTGGCTGCGGCGACCAGGGCAAACTGCCAGTGCTTGCGGGCCGAGGGGATGAGCAGGGCGATGAACAGGGCGTACAGACCGATGCCCATTCCGTCGACGATTCTTACAGGTATCAGACCCGCGAACATCCCCCCCAGGAAGGTGCCGGTCAGCCAGGACAGATAGGCCGTCAGGGCCATTGTGAGAAAGCCCAGGGCGCTTAAGCCCTCGGGGCGGGCGTGTAGGCTGGCAACGACGAATGTTTCATCCGTAACCCAGTAGCTCAGAGCCGCGACTCCGGGCTTGGAACCTTCGATTTTCCTGGCCAGCACGGTGCTCATGAGGAAATGCCGGAAGTTCAGGATGAAGGTGGCCAGAACGATCTCGAAGAAACCCACTCCGGAGGCGATCATCTTGACGGCCAGAAACTGACTGGCCCCGGCGTATACCCAGGCGGACATCCCGGTCACCTCCGCGACGGACAGGCCCGCCTGCCTGCCCAGTATCCCGAAGGTGACGGCCACGGGGAGGTACCCCAGCGCGATGGGCGCTCCATTGCTCAAACCCCAGCGGACCGCCTCTCTGCGCCCTACTCGACCTGTTCGCACTTCTCGCATGTATTGGAGTCGTAGAAAAGTATTCGTTTGCCCGGGAGTCTCTGACCGCAGACCCGGCAGTTCAGGCGGAAGGGAAAGACCTGCTTTCTGAACCTGTATCCGACCAGAATCAGCGCCGCCAGCAGGGGCAGGAAGATGATATCCGGAAGGTCGAAGTAAACGATGAGCGTGGTTCCCACCATGAGAACCAGAATCAGAATCGAGATGTACAAGGTGGCCAGGCGCTTGTTCGGCGCATGCTTGTGATAACGCCGCTGCGACATGTTCAGCACCAGGACGGCCAGCAGCAGGTAGATGCTTTTTTCCGCGACGAATGTGGTGACCGTGCCGAGAATGTCCATACTCTGCATCAGGATATCCCGAACTTCTCTCTGTACTCGGGGATGTCGATCATCGGGGGGCGTTCCTCCTCGAGGATGTTTAAAGCGATCTCTTCGAATACGTTTTTGTTCACCTGAAACTGCCGCAGAGTTGTGCTCAGCTCAGGCAAATCCCCGAGCACGCCCAGGGCTTCGACCCTCTTGAGAAAGGTCTGCAGGATGCCGAAGGCCATCTTCCCCAGATCCCGGGTGGGCTGGTTGCGGTGCACCCTCCTGTCCAGGTCGGTCTGGGCGATCGCCCCCAGTCCCCAGCGATGGTACACATCGATCAGATGGGAGGTTTCCACCCCGTAGCCGATGGGGAAGGGGATCTTGTCCAGCACCTGCCGCCGTACCGCGTATTCCCCGGACAGCGGCTGGATCAGGGCGGTGAGCTCCGGGAAGAAGAGGCTGAACAGGGGGCGGATCAGGATCTCGGTGACCCTGCCCCCGCCGGAGGGCCGGGTCCCTTGAGAGGAGGCCAGGGGTCTGTCGTAGAAGGCCTTCACGTACTGAATCTCCGACCGGAAGATCAAAGGCGCAACCAGGCCGTAGACGAAACGGGGATGGATGTTCTTGATATCCGCGTCGATGTAGACGATGATATCCCCCTCCAGCTGATAGATCGCCTTCCAGAGATTCTCTCCCTTTCCCCGTTGCTCTCCATAGCCGGGCAGGATGTCCCGGGAAAGGTACACCTGGGCTCCGAAAGCCGCAGCCACCTCCCTGGTCTGATCGGTGGATGCAGAATCGATCACGGCGATCTCATCGAGCAGAGGATAGCGCTGTACCAGTTCGCTTGTGAAGATCACGACCTCCTTGCCGATCGTTTTTTCCTCGTTCAGGGTGGGGATGCAGAGGGAGATCTTCAGATTCTGTTTCTGTTTCTCCTGTACCAAGGTGTTGAGATCCCAGAAGTTCGAATGATGAAAGGTATTGGTGGCGAGCCAGGAATCAATCTGCACTGCAAAATCCTCTGTCTATGGCCAGCAGGATCCCGATCAGCTGGGCCAGCCCGGTAAATATCGGTTCGATGAGCACCTCCTCCTCCGGTGAGCTCATATGTTCTCCGTAGGTGATTCCGATGGTGATCGCGGGTATGTCGTGGCTGATGAAGGCCGACAGCTCAGAGGTGCTGGGAGACTTACGGGGTTGAATATCCAGGGCGCCCATGATGCGGCGGGCCGCCCGGGCCAGGGGATGCTGATAGGTGATACCGCCGGGCCACCGGCGGGCGAACACGTCCAGTTTGATGTCGGCGCCGGTTTGGGATGAGACCTCGGAAATGATCGCCTCCATCTCATGGTAGATCTCCTCGCCTACCTGTTCGCTTTCGGTGCGGATCTCGAATCGGAGGACCGTATTAGTGGCTATGGTATTGTAGGCCTGTCCGCCCATTATAGAACCCAGCACGATCGAGCTGCGAGGACGGCGGGGCAGGCGAATCTCCTGGATGTGATTGATAACCTCATTCATCGTCAGGATCGCTCCGGTGGCTCCGAAACGGGTCCAATCGTACTCCTCCGGTACCGAACAGATGATCTCACCGCGATACATACCGATCGAATTGTAACTGAGTCGCCCCAGAGGGAAACCCTCGATCCCGATCCCAGTGGAAATGGGTATCTCCGAGTTGGAGAGAAAAAACCGAAGACCCTCCAGGTCGCCCCTCCCGAGGCTTCGGGATGCCCCCATGAGCACGAGGTTTGACTGCAGCTCTATATTCAGCAGCTCGAGCAGCATCGGAAGGGTAACCACTAAAGCCATCCCCAGGGCGTTGTCTCCCACCCCGGGGCCGATGACCGACTGCGGCTGCAGCGTGATCGTGTGATCCACCGTGGCCGCGTGCACCGTATCCACGTGCGCCACAACCAGGATGTTCTGTCCTCCGCTCTTTCCCGGAAGGATACCCAGGGCGTTGCCCATCTCGTCGGCGGATGAGTTGTGTAGGCCGGCTTCCACGAAGCGGTTCTGGATGAATTCCACCCGACGGAACTCATCAAAAGTGGGGGAGGGGATCTCTCCGATCATCACCAGATTTGCCAGGAGGATCTCCCGGGCAGATTGGCTGGCGTCCCGGATAACGGGAAGCATGGAGAGGATATCCTCGAAGCTGTCCGCGATCGCGCTTTCCTGTTCCCTCGTCACATCGGCCATGGTTACTGATATTCTATTTCCGAATCTGCCTCAGGTTCAAGAGTGTTTCCGCGCTTCGCCTCGGTAGTCATACAGCAGCCTCAGGTTCGCCAGGTTGAGGAAGGCTTTCTGGACCTGCTCCCAGATACTGCCCGCGCCGGGCTCCAAACCCGCATCGTCCTTGACTCTGGGCGCAGCGAAACTTTCGACGATCCGCTGGAATCCGGCACTGTAAGCAGCGGCGCCGAACCGTCTGTCCAACTCGGCCAGCTTTGAAGTCCCGGCATCGTTTGCGCTTTCCGGCTGCGAGGCCAGCATCTGTTCGATCCGGGATAGGGTGATCCGATTATCTGTCCGGCAGATGCGGAGATCCGGACCGTTTCCGGCCGCGATCTCCCGCAGCAGTTTTTCCTGGGCCTCCACGGGGAGGTAGGAGAAGTCGACCCGCTCATCCCGGAAAAGTTGTTCGACCTCCCCCAGCAGTCGCTCCTGCTCTGAAGGGGGGATCAGCTGCGACAGGCCTTTGATCTTGCTTCGATAGGCTTCGGCCACAGACGGTGCATCGTGCACGGGCACGCGGATCGCATCGTAGAAGTAGGCCGGGTATTCCTCGAACAGGTCATCTTTGAATCCAGACAACGAATCCAGATCTCTGGCAGCCAGGGGCAGAGACCAAAGAAGGGAATTGATAAACAGATAGCCGAAGCCCTCCTGAACCGATGTGGAAAGGACCAGGTCACTCGCGGCTACCAGATCTTCGAAGCGTATACCATAGCTCTGCAGCTGCGAACCGATGCCCCACAACCCGGGGCAGAGCCGGTCGGCGAACATAAGTTCCACCAGATCGGAGTAGGGCCGCTCGGAGACCGAGACCCCGGGCAGAGTAATGAGGATGTTCGCTCCTCGATCCAGGAGCAGGCACAGCAGCATCGCCTCCAGCGCGTTCTTCCGGCGGATCGTACGGATCGGGTAGAGCAGAAGCGGCGCCTTGGGATCGAAGCGGGGGAACGCACCGCCGAACAGTCTCTCCAGCCTGGGCCGGATCGTTTTGCCCGGCAGGGGATCCGGCTCGGAATCGGGTTGCCGCAAAACCGGGTTTTCCAGCAGGAACACCTCCTGCGCCGGGACACCCGCCTTTATGAGTATCTCCTGGTCCCTGCGGTTGAGAACGGCGTAGCGCACCCAGGGGCTTACCGGGTAGGGATCCAGGCTCAGGGCTGCTTTGAGCATCCCGAGATTGGTGAAGCGGCCGCATTCGGGAAAGTCATGGATCTGGAGGATGATGCGCTGAGGCCGGCCGGAGTGGATGATTCCCAGCAGAGCCTGGGTGAACACGACGTTCTTGCCCAGGTGGTAGTTATGTACCCACCAAACCGAATCATCGGAGCCGAAGGAGCCGAGCAGCGCGTCGGCCAGTTTTTCCGCCCTGCGGGCTACGATTTTCTTATTATGATCCGAGGGCTCCTCGGCCGGCTGGCGATAGCCGATCTCGGTCATCACCGTGCATTTTACCCCTTTGATCCGCATCTGCGAGCCGAACTCCGCGGGGATGGCACCCGCTATCAGCTCCACTGAGCGGATTGCGGGAAGATGGATGTGGAAAGCCTCGACGGCCTGGCGGACCACCGTACTGACCCCGCCGGTGAGGAAGTGGTAGTGGAAGATTTTCAGCTGAATTTGATCGGCCACAGGCCCCTATTTTAGCGTGATTAGGGGCGCTCAGGCCAGTCCGCAGGTGCCGGTAACCCCGCAGGCGCTCAGGCCAGTCCGCGGGAGTCACTCCCTGGCGATGAGCAGTGTCTTGGGGTCCAGTTTCAGGTGCAGGCCCTCGGTAACCGCTGCACCGTGGTCCTTTACCAGCTGTAGATGTATGTGATTTTCTTCAGGTCGCAGACAGATCAGGATGCTGAATGCGTCGATCAGGTCCTCGAGCAGCGTGGGGACCCCCTGCGCATTGTAGCTGGGTTGATTGTAGCCCAGAGAGACGCTGAACCAGATTTCCAGTCCCTGCTCCGCGGCAAATCCCCTCACCTGCTCGAGCTCGGCCGGGGCCAGGGAGGAAAAATCGTAGGCGTCCAGCACGATCACGTCGGCTGCAAAATGTCCGTCCCGGATCATCGAGCGCAGGCTGTCGATGACCTGGGGCAGGCGAATGCTGGCCCGGTTGAAGTTCATGATGATCCGTCGACGGATCATCTCATCGTGCACGGCCATCACCGACTCCAGGCCGAATTTCTCCGCGATTTCCCGGAAGATATCTTCGTACCAGTCCACAATATGGCGGGGATTGGTGGCAAAGGAAACGTGGATGACCTGCTTGCCCTGCAGCAGCTGGTCGGTGGCGATGTGCACCAGGCAGGCTGTCTTGCCCACTCCCTGCCGGGCTGCGATGACACCGAGGTTGCCCTTGCCCAATCCGCCCCGGGTCGAGCGCTCGAAAATCCGCAGCGGACTGCGATCGTTCAATTCACGTTTGATCATGAGTTGTCTCCCGATCTCACTTTCTGGTATTCGGATTTGAGGGTTTCCGCGATGCTCCCCGGGACTTTGGCGTACCTGGAAAATTCCATGGTAAACTGGGCCTTCCCCTGGGTAATTGAGCGCAGCACCGTGGAGTAGCCGAACATATCGGCCAGCGGCACTTCCGCATCGATCCGGGAGAGGTTTTCGTCTTCACTGGTGCTGACGATCATTCCTCTTCTCTGATTTATGCTGGCGAATACACCGCCCTGATACTCCGTGGGTCCTTCCACGGAGACCTTCATGATCGGCTCGAGGATTTCCGGAGCCGCAGTGTTGTAGGCGCTGCGGAAGGCGCCGATCGCGGCCTGCTGGAAGGCCAGATCCGAGGAGTCGACCGAATGGGCCGATCCGTCGTTGATGCGCACGGTTACCCCCACAACGGGAAAGCCGATCAAAGAGCCCTTATCCAGGCAGCTGGTGAATCCCTTGTCGCAGGCGGGGATGTACTCCGTGGGAATCGATCCGCCCTTTACCTCATTAATGAACTCGTAGTTGCCGTTCTGATTCGGCTCGAGCTGACCCGCTATCCTGGCAAACTGGCCTGCACCGCCGGTCTGCTTCTTGTGGGTGTAGTTGAAGCTCGCAGAGCGGGATATGGTCTCCCGATAAGCAACCTGGGGCATCCCCGTGTCCACCTCCGCTCGATACTCCCGGCGAATCCGCTCGAGGTATACCTCCAGGTGCAGCTCACCCATCCCGCTGATGATCGTCTGCTTGGATTCCGGATCGATTTGGGTTTTGAAGGTTGGATCCTCCTTGGCAAAACGGTTCAGGGCCTTGGACAGCAGATCCTCGGATTGCTTTTCCCTGGCCTTGACGGCCAGGGAGATGACCGGCTCCGGGACAAACATGCTCGTCATCGAGTAGTTCAAACTCTTGTCGGTAAAGGTGTCTCCGGAGGCACAGTCGATGCCGAAAAGGGCCACGATGTCCCCACAGCAGGCCTCGGCTATCTCCTCCATCTTTTCGGCGTGCATTCGCACCAGCCGGCCGATACGAAATTTCTGGCGGCTGCGGCTGTTGTACAGCTCCTGACCTTTCTTGATCGTTCCCTGATAGATGCGTATGTAGGTGAGCTGGCCGTACTGGCCGTCCTCCAGTTTGAAAGCCAGAGCCACAACGGGCAGATCCGCCTGTGGTTCCAGTTTGACCGGCTGTTCCTCCCTGTCCAGATCCAGAGCGTTGTTCTGCACCTCTACGGGTGAGGGAAGGAAGTGGACCACCCCGTCCAGCAGGGCCTGCACACCCATGTTGCGGTAGGCCGAACCGAGAAAAACGGGGGTGAGCTCCCGATCCAGTGTACCCCGGCGAACCGCCGCGTAGATCATCTCAGGGGTGATTTCCCCTTCCAGGTAGGCTTCGGCCAGCTCATCGGAAAACATGCTCGCTCCGTCGATCAGCTGTTCCCTGAGGGCTTCGGCCTGTTCGACCAGCTGCGCCGGGATATCCTCGGATATGACGGTCTCGTTCATGGTCCCTTCATAGTAGAGGGCTTTCATCTGCACCAGGTCAACGATCCCCTTGAACTCCCCCTCCAGTCCGATCGGCATCTGCATGAGCACGGCATTATGCCCCAGACGTTCCCGCAGCTGTTCTTTTACCCTCAGCGGGTTGGCCCCGACCCGGTCGCATTTGTTGATAAAGGCCAGTCGGGGTACCGCGTAGCGCTTCAGCTGGCGATCCACGGTGAGCGTCTGGGACTGCACCCCGCCGACGGCACAGAGCACCAGGACCGCCCCATCCAGTACCCGCAGGGCCCGCTCGACTTCGATCGTGAAATCCACGTGTCCGGGGGTGTCGATGATATTGATCTTGTGATCTTTCCAGTCCACCTGCGTCGCCGCTGAGGCAATGGTGATTCCCCGTTCCCGCTCCAGCTCCATCGAATCCATCGTGGCTCCGCCGCCATCCTTCCCATGCACTTCCTGTACACGGTGGATTTTGCGGCTGTAGTATAGGATCCGCTCGGTCAGGGTCGTTTTTCCCGCATCGATGTGGGCGCTGATGCCCAGATTCCGCATTTTTTTGTTACCGTCAGCCATCATATTGGAGTTTCTATTTCTCTTGTTGTTTTTGCAATTTTCACAGCTCGAAGGAGATTCGAGCAGAAGCCCGAAGAAGTTACTAAGGACGGCAGAAAAAGTCAAGGTGCGCTTTGTGGGTAGCTCTATAATCGAAATATCCGTCGGTAAACCAGCGCCTTCGTCCCTCTCCGGGAACCTGGCGGGGGTTGGTGATTTCATAAAGCATAGAGGTTATCCCAACCCAAAATATATCTCAAAATCCCGAAAACGACATATCCAGATTTGCTGAAACAACCCTGTGCCGGAACACCCTGTGCCGGGACCCCTTGACCGAGCGGGTGTAATTGTGTAATTTTCATGCCGAATACAGTAGTAGCAGTGAGGTCAACGGCATGTACGCCCTGGTAGAGATAAAAGGAAAGCAGTACAAGGCTGCGGAAGGATCGATTCTCAAGGTCGATCGGTTCGAAATAGAGCCCGGTAATCAGGTGGAGTTCGACTCGGTGCTTCTCGTCTCGGATGACAAGAAGGTTCAGGTCGGCCAGCCTTACGTCAAAGGCGTAAAGGTCAAGGCCGTGGTGGAGGAGCACGGGAAGGACAAGAAGATCATCGTGTTCAAATACAAGAAGAGGAAGGACTACCGGCGCACGCGGGGGCACCGGAAGCAGTTTTCCCTGCTCCGTGTCCAGGAAATCGCTGGTGTTTGATACTTAAGCTGCGGTGATCCGGGCAGAGATACGGTTGGATCACGGGGGAGCTCTTCGAGGATTTTCCGTATCCGGACATGCCGGAAGCGAAGTGAGAGGGGAAGACCTGGTGTGCGCCGCGGTGAGCATACTGTTCAGGACGGCGGCGCGGGTCCTGCAGCTGCAGCCCGATGTTCGGGTCCGGGGAAGCGCCTCGGAGAACGGCACGATGGAGGTAGAGATCGTAGAACTGCCCGCCGGGAGGCGGCAGTGGTTGATCGGTCTGACCGACTTCCTCCTTCGGGGTGCCCGGGATCTGCAGGAAGAAAACCCGAAGGCGATCGCGGTGCGGGTGATTAAAGGAAGGCTTAACAATGGCACATAAAAAAGGGCAGGGCAGTTCGAGGAACGGCAGGGATTCGGCTGCTCAACGACTCGGCGTAAAACGGTTCGGCGGTCAGCAGGTAAAGGCAGGGGAAATCCTGGTTCGTCAGAGGGGCACCAAGTTCCACCCCGGCAACAACGTGGGCCGGGGAAGGGATGACACCCTCTTCGCCCTGTCAGAAGGCAAAGTGTTGTTCCACAAAAAACAGGGGAGAAAGCTCGTCAGCATCGAAGCCTAAGCTGCCGTGGAGAGCAGATTCGTCGACGAGACGGTCATAGAGGTTTGCTCCGGAGACGGAGGCAACGGAGCTGTGCATTTCCGAAGAGAGAGGTACATCCCCCGGGGCGGGCCGGATGGCGGTGACGGCGGCGACGGCGGCGACGCTCTGTTTATAGTGCGCAATAATCTGAAAACTCTTTCCCATCTCAAAATGAGGCGCATATTTCGGGCTCAGAATGGGCATCCCGGTGCAGGACAGCGCAAGAGCGGACGCCGCGGGGCCGACGAGGAGGTGCCGGTTCCTCCCGGCACATTGATCAAGGACGCAGACACCGGGGCGCTCCTGCAGGACATGGGGCCCCAGGCTGAACCCTGGCTGTTTGCCCGGGGCGGCCGCGGAGGACGGGGAAACTGGCATTTCAGATCCTCTACCCGCCAGGCACCGCGATTTGCCGAATCCGGCGGCAAGGGGATCTGCCGCCGACTCCTGGTGGAATTGGCGCTGATCGCCGATGTCGGACTGGTGGGTAAGCCGAATGCCGGAAAATCCACCCTGCTGTCCGTCCTGACGAACTCCCGCCCCAGGATCGGCGCCTATCCCTTCACGACCAAGATTCCCAACATCGGTGTATGCAGTGGATACGAGAAGGAGTTCGTGGTCGCCGATATTCCGGGTATCATAGAGGGAGCATCCCACGGCGCCGGGCTGGGCCTGCAGTTTCTTAAACATATCAGCAGAACGAGCACCATGTTGTTCCTCATTGATCTTCATGACGAAGATCCTCTGAATACCTATCAGATGCTCAAGGAGGAGCTACGCGCCTACAGCCCGGATCTGACGACCAAACAGAGATTGGTTGTGGGGACGAAGATGGATCTCGCGGACAGCGGGAACAGGCTGATCGAGCTGAAAAACGTCGTGGATGATCAAACATGCCTCGGGATCTCTGCGGTCACCGGCTACGGAATACCAGAGCTGAAGGCGACCCTGGAAAAAATGCTCGGGACAACGGAAATAGTGCCGTGAGGATCGCTATCCTGGGGGGTACTTTCAATCCCGTGCACCTTGGACATATGAATATCGCCGGACAGGTGAAATCCCGGTTCGGCTACCGGCGGGTCGTTTTTGTCCCTGCCAATATTCCCGCACACAAAAGGATCGAGGCGGATGCCGGAGCCGGCCACCGGCTGAAGATGCTGGAGCTGGCGCTCGCCCAGTACCCCGATTTTGTCGTTGACGACTGTGAGCTGCGTCGGGGCGGTACCTCTTACACCATCGATACTGTACGGGAGTTGACTCAGAGCTATCCGATCGAGGGAAAACCCGGGTTGATCATCGGTGACGATCTGGTGGAGGATTTTGACTCCTGGAGAAACGTCGAGCAGCTGGTGGGGCTGGTAGAGCTGATCATCGCCCAGAGGCGGTCAGAAAAGAATGTGGAGATCGACTATCCCTGCCGCTACGTCGATAATTCGCTGTATCCGATCTCCTCGTCCCGGATCCGCGAAGCCCTGAAAGCCGACGGTACCTGCAGGGATTTGGAAGCGGCGCGGACGTGGCTGCCGCCGGAGGTGTTCGATTATATCCAACGCCATGATCTGTACCGTTAAGAACCTGGAGCAGCTGCTGGGCAATTCCCTGGGACAGGACCGGCTGGCGCACAGCCGCCGAGTTGCCGATCTGGCCGCTGAGCTGTGTGTTGCCCGGGGTTTGGAAGGTCGGAAGGGGGAATTGGCGGGGCTGGCTCACGACTGGGCCAGGGAGTGGCCCCCGGCTCGGGTGCGCGAGCTTGCCCTGCGCGACGGTCGAGGTGAATCGGCTCTGGAAGCGCGATACCCCGTGCTTCTGCACGGTCGGGCCGCCGCCGTAGCTTTGCGGGAGGATCTCGGGATTGGGGATGCGCAGATCCTGGAAGCGGTGGCCTGTCATGTCACCGGATGTCCCGGCATGGGGCTGCTTGCCAAGATCGTGTTTGCAGCGGATTTCCTCGAGCCGGGACGGGGTTTTTTGGATGAGAGGATTCGGAAGGGAATATTGACGATGGATATAGACGGGATGACGATTCGTGTGTTGGAGGAAATCTTCAAGCATCTTCGCAGGAAACATCGGCCGATCGCCCAGCCGGCGGTGGAGCTGGCCAAGGAGTTGCGAAGCTCATGACAAGAAGAAAACATAAATGGGACAAGAGCATCCTGCTGCTCATTCTCATCGTATTGATCGTCGTGGCTGCCGGGATATTCGGGTACTTCCAGCTGCGGACGGATCTGTTCACCGAAAAACTGAAAAGCGCAAGTCCTGTGGCCGTGCTGTTCTGCCTGAGCGGGGATCAGGATTACAGATTTTTCGAACTTCTGTTGTACCATCCGGATACCAGTAGGGGGGCGATTATCTATATTCCCGGCAACGTGGGTTTGATCATTGAATCGTTGAAGAAGGTCGACAGGATCGATGCGCTCTACGAGCGGGGGAATCTTGACCTGCTGATCGACAAGGTCGAGGAGCTGGTCGCTGTCGATATCCCCTTCTTCATCGATCTGCAGGATTCGGAGCTGAGAAATCAGGTGGACCTGCTCGGCGGCCTGGAGCTGTTCATCCCCAACCCGGTGGATGTCATCTCCGATGGAAGGCGGGTATTGCTGCCCTCGGGAAGCGTGGTCCTGGACGGAGATAAGATCCGTGAGTTCATTTCCTATCAGGATGAAATGGAAAACGAGGTCGACTCGGTGGCCAGAAAGCAGAGGTTCCTTCAATCCTTGCTGAAACGCATCGCCGACAGTGAACTCCTGGAGGACAACAGCGCTTTTTCAGTGTTTCTCAAGCATATGGATACCAACCTGAGTGCCCGTGCCCTGAGCTCATTCGTACTCGAGATGAAGAAGCTCAATGATGACAAAATCGTTTTTCAGCGGGTACTGGGCAGTTCCCGAATTGTGGACGGCAAGGAACTGCTGTTTCCCCATTTTGACGGGCAGCTGCTCAAGGAAATTGTAAAACAGACGGTCGAGACGATCTCCAGCCAGGAGCCGTTTTCAGAGGACGAGTTGACGGTATCCATCGAGGTGCTGAACGGAACCAGTGTAGGGGGTCTGGCGCGCAGGGCGGCGAACGTCTTTCGGAGTTTCGGCTACGACGTGGTATCGGTGGCCAATGCCGACAACTCGGACTATCAAAAAACGGTTGTTCTGGACCGAAAGGGGAGGTTAGAGGTAGGCCAACGCGTTGCCGATTTGATACGCTGTCAGCGGGTCTACTCCCGCCTGGAGGAAACAGGCGATATGTCTATAGACGTGACGATCATACTGGGAACGGATTTTGATGGAAGATACTGTAAAGAATGATGTATTAGACGTCGCAAAACTCCTGGATGAGCATCGGGGCGAACAGGTCACCGCCCTGTATATAGGGCAGATGAGCGACTGGACTGATTATTTCATTATCACCACAGTGCGCAGCAGCGCTCACCTGAAAGGACTGCTGCGTCTGTTGAATGAATTCTTCCTGGAAAAATCCATCACCCCCCTCCAATCGGCAAAAACCCGCAGTCGCGAAACCGGTTGGGTTCTCATCGATTGCGGGCGTTTCGTCATCCATCTCATGGACCAGGAGCACAGGGAGTTTTACGAACTGGAAAAGTTATGGTTTAATAATGAGTTGATTTACTCGTCGAAATTGTCGTAGTCCAGATCGTCCTCTTCGAAATCGTCGTCTTCGTCTTCTATCAGTTCGTC
>CAZPPB010000001.1:19969-94223 GCA_964588355.1 uncultured Spirochaetaceae bacterium
TCTATCAGTTCGTCCTCTTCCTCCTCCTGGAACTCATCCTCATCCTCATCCTCATCGTCCTCTTCGAACTCTTCTTCCTCGTAATCTTCCTCTATTTCCTCTTCGAACTCGTCTTCTTCCTCATCCTCGAACTCGTCCTCTTCCTCATCCTCGAACTCTTCTTCGTAATCGTCCACCTCCTCTTCGTCCTCGTAGAAGTCCTCATCACCGTAGTCGTCGAAGTCTTCGTCACTTGCCTCAATATAGGAAATTGGAAAAGACACGGGCAGCAGCCGGGATTCTTCAAAAATGTAAAAACTCATATCCACCTCCCACGTCGGGAATGCCTTCACCCCAATCTATGATCAAGAATTAAAATATGTCAACTCTTTTTTGAGCAACTTAACGGATTTTTTGCCTGTCCTGAGCCTGTGCCTCCGTTCGTTGACAGCGACGCCGCTTTCTGTGTATATTCCCCGGACGGAAGGAGAGGACTCAGGTGATCCTGAACGCTCCCGCCAAGGTGAACCTTCATCTGGAGATCAGGGGTTTGCGGCCTGACGGGTATCATGAAATCCTCTCCGTAGTGCATGCTGTCCCGCTGTTCGACAGAGTTCAAATTCGGTCTTTGAAAGAGAAGAACGACCTGCGTGTGTTTTGCGATCCCCCGGTTTCCGGCGGACAGAACATCGCAGCTTCGGCGGTAAGGATGTTCAGGGTCCGCAGCGCAGTAGATGCCGGCGTGGAAGTGCGGATCAAAAAGAGGATTCCCGTGGGTGCGGGTTTGGGCGGTGGGTCCAGCGACGCCGCGGCGGTGCTGACGGGACTCAATGAGAGCTTCGCACTCCCCCTGAACCCGGGACAGCTGAACGAGTTGGCCTCCGCGCTGGGAAGCGACGTTTCGTTTTTCCTGAACGGCCCTGCCGCTCTGATGTCCGGTCGGGGTGAAACGATTCAGAGGCTTGCGCCCAGGGGGGATCTGGTCCTGGTCCTCGTATACCCGGGTTTCCCGATTTCTACCGCTGAGGCCTACCGGTGGTTCGATGAGGACAAACAGTCTGATCGGCGAATCTCGAGCTGCGAAGATCTGAAGTTTCAATTCGAAGAGAAAGCCCCGGATTCCTGGACTTTTTTCAACTCCTTTCAATCGACGATCGCGAGCCGCTATCCCCTCATCGGAGATATCAAAAAGGAACTGGCAGAATCTGGAGCGGAACTGGCCACCTTGTCCGGCAGCGGTTCCTCCGTGATCGGTGTATACACGGATCACCGAGCGGCAAGAAACGGGTACCGGCGCATGTGGGGACGCTATCCCGGTGTGTGGCTGCTCGTACCCTTGCAAAGTGGGGGTTCGGCGGATTAAAATGAAGGTGCCCGCGGGGTAAAGGAGGTCGGGAGGTGCACCATGGATATTACGGACATTCGGATCAAGAAAGTTAGCACCGGGGGTAAGCTCAAGGCGTACGTTACAGTCACCTTTGACGACTGCTTTGTGGTACATAACCTGAAGATAATATCTGGTAAAGCGGGAACCTTCATCGCGATGCCAAGTCGCAAAACCAAAACGGGAGAGTACAAGGACATCGCTCATCCCATCAATTCGGAGTTTCGCCACCGGATTCAGAGTGAAATCATCGACGAGTACGAAAAAGTCCGGGACGAGTTCGAGGATGCGGAGCGGACGGAGCATTCGGAACCTGATGAGTTAGAAGCCGAACAAGAGCAGGGTTGAGGCAATCCGGTTCGCTGTCAATAGACGGCAGGTGGACTCCAAGTTACTTAAATACTCAGCAACCAGTGGGACGTAGGCAAGCGGTAAGCCACCGGTTTTTGGTACCGGCATACGCAGGTTCGAATCCTGCCGTCCCAGAAAAGAAGAATGTCGGAAGGAGAGAGATATATATGGAACAGAAAACACTGACAGCCGATTCGCGCAAAGTTTTCGGAAGCGCCGATTCCCGCCGCCACAGGCGAAACGGAAAGATCCCGGCCGTGGTCTACGGGCATGGGGAGCCCAAAGGATTACTCATAGATGCCCACGAATTCAACACGAAGTTTATTACTGTCTCCGAGAGTACGATTATTAATCTCCAGATAGACGGAGACAGCCACGATGTGTTGATCAGAGACTACCAGGAGGACACGATTTCCGGGGCCATAACCCACGTGGATTTCTATGAGATCGAGCGCGGGAAAGTCCTGCGGACGAACGTCGGCCTTCACCTCAACGGTGCGGCCGTCGGGATCCGCGAGGGGGGCATCCTGGAGAGTTTTGTGCACGAACTGGAGGTCGAATGCCTTCCCAAGGATCTGCCTGAGTCGATCGAGGTCGACATTACCAATCTGGAGATCGGGCACTCGATCCACATCCGTGACATCAAGGCTCCTTCGGGAGTGGAGATCCTGAACTCCCAGGAACAGGTCGTCTGCACGGTCGCCCACAAACGCGCCGAGGTCGAAGAGGTTGCCGAAGAACTTGCGGAGGAGGAAGCTGCTCGAGAGGCTGAAGAAGCCGAAGAAGAAGCTGCAGAGGAGCAGGACGAGGAGTAAGGCTGAATCTCACCGTTATCGGATTGGGGAATCCCGGAGAAAGGTACAGCGCCACCCGCCACAACGTGGGCTTCAGGGCCGTGGATCTTCTGGCCGCACGATACCGGCGGGCTTTCAAGAAACCTTTTCTTAAAAGTTACAGCATCGCCCGGGTGGATCTGGAAGCCGGCCGCTTGTTTCTGGTAAAACCCCTTACCTACATGAACAACTCGGGATCCATTTTCCCGGATGTGCTCATCCGTACCGGAGCCGACCTCCAGTCGCTCCTGGTGGTATGCGACACAATGGATCTTCCGGTCGGACAGTGCCGCTTCAAGCGCAAGGGCTCAGGCGCCGGGCAGAAGGGCCTGGCCTCGATCATCCGCCGGCTGGGCCGCGAGGATTTTCCCAGACTCTACATTGGGATCGGGCGCCCGAATCGCCGCAGCCACGTCGTTGAGTACGTACTGTCCGAACCCAAGGGCAAAGAAGCCGATGCCTTGGAGGAGGCGATTCACTATGCTGCGGACGGGGTGAGCCGGTTCCTGGAGGAGGGGCTGGAGAAGGTGATGAATGTCTTCAACAGAAGATCAGCGGACGGTTGAGGAGAAGGTCTTACGATATCTGCGGCGATACGGGATTGCCCCCGGTTCGGCGGTCCTGGTTGCCCTCTCCGGAGGTCCGGACTCCCTCTGCCTGCTAAGCGTACTTCGCCGTCTGCGGAATGACTATCCGCTGCCCTTGAGCGCCGCCTATCTGGATCACGGCATTCGCACCGAAGCGCAGAGGGAGGGGGAGTTGGCGTTCGTGCGTAAAAGCTGCCTCGACATGGGTATCGACCTCAGCTGGGAGAGGCTCAGCCCGGGGGTTCTGGTAGAGCAGGCTTCAGCCACGGGCGGCAGCCTGGAGGAGGTGGCCCGTCGGAGCCGATACGGGTTCTTGCGGAAAGCAGCGGCGCGCACAGGCTGCGATTATATCGCCGTTGGCCACACAGCGGACGATCAGGTCGAGACCGTGGTGATGCGTTTCTTCCAGGGCGCCGGCTTGGGCGGACTGCCGGGTATTCCGCCCATCCGCAAGGATCTGATCCGCCCCCTGATCGACTGCACCCGCGCCCAGATCCTGGACTACCTGTCCAGCCGCGCCCTGGCCTTCCTGACGGACTCTTCCAATCTGGACAGACAATATTTGCGCAACGCGGTTCGCTGGGAGCTGCTGCCGGCCGCCGAGCGGATCTTTCCGGGATTCCGGGGCAGTGTGCTTTCACTGTCCGGAAAGCTCGCAGAATTGAGGGAGTACGTCTGCTCCGAGAGTCGACGGCGTCTTGACTGGAAAAAGGTGAAGGCGGGCTACGGCATCTCCGGCGCGGAGTTCCTGGCGGCCCCTGGTCTGCTGCGGCTGGCCTCCGTCACCGGGCTGCTCAACACCCTGGCCGGGGACAGCAAACGGGTTCCTTACAGGTTCCTCTCTCAGGTCGAAGATGACAGGATGCTTCGTTCGCGGCGGACCGTGCTCCGCGGATACGGAGTCCGCCTTTTCTGGCGCTCGGATCAGCTGATCTTAGCTGCGGATGTTGTCGGACATACCGAAAAAGGTTATTTTATAGAAGAAAGTGAGACCGGCAGGGTTTTTGTTCCCGAAGCCGGTTTGTTTTTTGAGTTTGGTTCCCTGGTCCGGGGCACCGACCGTTTCCTGTTTCGTTCCGCCAGGACCGGGGATAGAATCAATCTCCAGGGTGCGAGCAAAACGGTCAAACAGTTATTCGCCCAGTGGCAGGTAGCGAGATCGGAGAGCTGGAAAATTCCGATCGCGGAAACGACGGCCGGAGTCATCGCGGTTCTCGGCGGTCTTTTCGGGTACAAGGACCTTTTTCGCTCCGGCTTGCCTGACAAGCAGGGAAAAGAGCTAAAGAGTATGGTTCACAGATACGATGTGGAGGTAGAGTGAACGGCGACAAGAAGGACAAAAAGGGAGGGCCCGAGGGAGGTCCGCCCCAATTTCAATTCAACAACCGAATTGCCCTGATATCCCTGCTGGTTCTCGTTGTGATACTAATCCTGTTCTTCGTTTACAATGACCGGGGGGCCAGCCAGGAGATCCCCTACTCGGTATTTATGAGTTATGTAGAGCAGGGAGAGGTCCAATCCGTCAACATCGTCGGAGAAAGTGAAGTTCAATTCACCCTGCGGAATCAATCCGGGCCGATGAACAGCTTCCGGACCACGATTCCCTATCCCGACGCCACCCTGATGGACGATCTGCTGGAGAAGAACATCCGGGTAACGGGGGGACCGAAGACCGTATCGCCTTTCAGGATGTTGATCGAGTTCCTGCCCTGGATTCTCATGATCGTGTTCATCTGGTTCATATTCCGGCAGGTTCAGGGCAGCGGCAACCGGGCCTTCAACTTCGGCAAGAGCCGGGCCAAACAGTACCTCGATACCGGGAAAAAGACCACCTTCAACGACGTGGCCGGACAGGAGGAGGCCAAGTACGAGCTGCAGGAAGTCGTGGAGTTTTTGAAGAGCCCGCAGAAATTCGCCAAGCTCGGCGCCAAGATCCCCAAAGGGGTGCTCCTGATCGGACTGCCCGGAACCGGCAAGACCCTGATGGCCAAGGCCATCGCCGGAGAGGCGGATGTATCCTTCTTCCACATGTCAGGTTCCGATTTCGTGGAAATGTTCGTCGGCGTGGGGGCCAGCCGTGTTCGGGATCTGTTCGAGCAGGGCAGAAAGAATGCTCCGTGCATCCTGTTCATCGACGAGCTGGACGCCGTGGGCCGGGTCCGCGGCGCGGGCTACGGTGGCGGACATGACGAGCGCGAGCAGACTCTGAACCAGATGCTGGTGGAGATGGACGGTTTCGACACCAAGGACGGCGTGATCATAGTGGCGGCGACCAACCGCCCGGATGTTCTGGATCCGGCGCTGCTCAGACCCGGCCGCTTCGACAGGCAGGTGGTGATCGACATGCCCGATACGAGGGAGCGGGAAAAGATCCTGAAGATCCACTGCCGCAACATTCCCCTGGACAAGGACGTGGATCTGAACCGGGTCGCCCGGGCCACCCCGGGATCCTCGGGGGCGGATCTGGCCAATCTGGTCAATGAGGCGGCCCTGTACGGAGCTCGGCGCAACAAGCTGAAGGTCAACATGGAGGATTTCGAGGACGCCCGGGACAAGACCATGATGGGAGTGGCCCGAAAATCCAAGGTTGTCCCTCCCAAAGAGAGACGAATGACCGCCTATCACGAGACCGGCCATGCCCTGCTGCACTATTATCTGAAGAACGCCGACCCTCTGCACAAGGTTACCATCGTACCCCACGGGCAAGCCCTGGGTGTGGCCTTCTCCCTGCCGGAGACCGACTCATACTCCCACAGCGAGGGCTGGCTTCACGATCGGATCACCATTACTATGGGCGGCTACGCCGCCGAGGAGATCATCTTCCAGGAAAACACCACGGGAGCGCAGGGTGACATCGAATACGCCACCGAGACCGCCCGCCGCATGGTATGCGAGTGGGGCATGTCGAAGTCCCTCGGCCCGATCGCCTTCGGGCAGAAAGAGGAGCCGATTTTCCTGGGCAAGGAAATAGCCCGTCACAGAGACTACTCGGATGAGACCGCGCAAAAGATCGACAAAGAGGTACGATATATCGTGGAATCCGCGCTGAAGAAGGCCAAGGATCTGCTGACCGAGCACAAGGACCATCTGGAGCTCCTGGCTGCCACGCTGATGGAGAAAGAGACTCTGGACGACGCCCAAGTCCGGGAACTTCTGGGACTGCCGGCCAGAGAGAAGATGCAAGAGTAGAAACCGCCGCTTTGGCGGGGTTATCGGGATACAACAAGGGGAATTATGGAACGTAGCCGGAGGACACCGTGGGTCGGAAGTGTGTCCTCGATCTTTTTCTCTATCTTACCTCTCTTGGAATCGGGCAGCGCCGCCCAGAAATCACTTGCCGAGTTGCCCGAACTCAGGGGGGAGTCCGGATGAACCGCGCCCTGCTCCTTGCGGCTTGCCTGGCCGTAACGGCCTGCTCGAGTACGCCGAGCAATTTACCCCCGGAACCGGTGAAAGAGCTTGACAGCGTGCGGCTCGATTCGATCCAGACGAAGATCGACGACAATCGGCTGGCCGAAGCGTATCAGGATCTCTCGTTTCTGATGCGGGATCGGGAGGACAGCATCCCGAACTCGGAGCTGGAGGAGCTGTCCGAACAGGTCAGTGGGCGGATCCTGGCCGAATTCGGGCAGCGGATCGAACAGAAAGACTACACCGAAGCTTTCAGGCATTACCTGTCGCTGATGGGGATAGGCAAAGCCGAGCTGGTTTCTGATTGGTCCTTCCCGGAGCTTCTGCAGGCGATGGCACTGTCCAAATACGAGGCCGGAGACAAGCCCCTGGCCTTCTACTACGCTCAAAGGGCTCTGGCCGCGGGGGCTGAGGGCGAACAGCTGCTCTCACTGCTGCTCGAGCTTTCCCGGGAGCTGGAAAACGCGACTGTGTATGAAACGGCTCTTCGGGGGTTTGAACAGCAGGAAATCGAATTGCCCGAGACGGGTGCGGATCCCAAGGTGATTGCGCCATCGGTGGAGCGGATGGTGAGCGGGACCGTCACAATCTGGGTGAATCGGGGGATCAAGATAGAGGGGGGGATGGGATTCCCCGATCGGGTCATCGGCAGCGGTTTTTTTATAGATGAGCGGGGCTACCTGCTCACCAACTATCACGTCGTGGCCAGCGAGGTGGATCCCGATTATGAGGGATACTCCCGCCTCTTCATCCGCCTCTCCGAACGGGTGGAGGACAGGATCCCCGCTCAGGTCGTCGGCTACGACCGGATTTTCGATCTCGCCCTGGTCAAGGCCGAGGTCGATCCCCGGTTCATCTTTTCATATGGCGGAAGTGCGGATCTGAAAGTCGGCGGCCGGATTATCGCCATCGGGTCGCCGGCGGGATTGGAGAACACGGTCACCTCGGGGATCGTATCCGCAACCGGACGAAGATTCCTGCAGATGGGGGACGCCATCCAAGTGGATGTGCCCATCAACTACGGAAACAGCGGCGGACCTCTTCTAGATGAAAGCGGAAAACTCGTCGGGATCGTCTTCGCCGGAATCGAGCAGTTCGAGGGAGTGAACTTCGCCATTCCTTTCGACTGGGTGGAGAAGATGCTTCCCCGGCTGTACGCGGGTGAGGAGGCGGGACATCCCTGGTTGGGGGCGGCCGTCCATGAGGTGGGAAAGGGGTTGGAGGTCATCTACACGGTTCCCGATTCCCCGGCGCACAGAGCGGGAATCCGGGAGGGAGATATCATCGAATCCCTGAATGGAAACAGCTACACGGAAATCGGGGACATCCAATCCGCGCTCCTGGACCTGGACTATCCGGTACTGGTCTCGCTGCGCTGGGAGCGGGATGGTGTATCCATGGAGGGAGCCGTCAGTCTGGCCGAACGGCCCTTCAGCCCTATCGAAGAGAGCCTGCAGAAGGATCTGCGGGAAAATGTGCTCCTGCCCCTGTTCGGGATGAAGATAGAACGCACCGGCCGTTTCCTCTGGAGAAACAACTACGCGGTGCGCCGGGTCCTGCCGGGTTCCATCGCGGACGAAACGGGTCTGTCCAAGGATGATCCTCTGAGCATCCAGGGGTGGGAGCTGGATACGGAGAACCGCTACGCTATCCTGCGGATCCTGGTGCAGAAGAGGAAATCCGGCTTCCTGGAGAGCGTCGTCCAGCTGGCGGCCTATTTGGAAACCGACATATTTATCTAAAAACCGAGAGCCTCCCGGGTCCGTTGGAGGCACCGGGAGAGCACTCTGGCCTGTGCTGCGATTCGGGACAGGTTCGAAGGATTCAGGGCCCCTTCCGGGTGCGCCCCGGGGAGGGAAAGCCTCAGGTACTCCACCGGAGTCAGATCCTTGGGAAGTACCCGGCCAGTTTCTGCGATCGACCGCACGACCTCGGATAGAAGCCCCTCCTCCTGTTCGCAGAAGCGACGCAACGAATCCGTTACGGGTCCCGGGCGGGCCCCTGACCCGGATCTCGAAGCCGGATCGGCTTTGCCCGCTGGAGCCGCGGGGAGCTGAGTGCACAGGTCAATCAACTGCGAAAACTTGTCGATCCGCTCAGCCCCCACGGGCAGTCCTTCCGCCGACAGGTCGAAGCTCCGCGCACTACCCGAATTGACCGTGCGGAGCTGGCGGGCGTAGGACTGCAGAACCAGATCTGTGAGCACCCTGCCACCCCCCTTGCCCTGCAGCCACAATCGCGGGCGGGCCAGGAGCGTTTTGAAAATGTTCATACCGCACGGCTGGAGACGATTGCATCTGCGGAGTGCGGACAACTGAGAAGGCGCGCTGCGGGCGTGGGTCTGATTCCTCGGGTAGCTGAAATCCAGACCCGTGAACAGAACCGCAGCAGTGGTGAGGGACAGAGCCGCTTCCACGGCGGACACGCCCACGGAGCCGCGGGGTGGCAGGGCTGAGGGAAGCAGAGAGTAGGATTCCAGCCTGTCGAAGAGGGACAGGGGATGAAAGCGGGTAGAGAAGAAGAACAGTTCGGGAAACAGGCGCAGGACCAGCGGGTTCGAGGTCAGATCGCAGAGCAGGATGATTCGGGAATCTCTGACGGGGATAAAATCCTGCAGGGTATACAACTGGGCGTCCAGTGTTAATACCCAATCGGGGACCAGGGCGGCTTCGCCCAATACCGGCAGGGCCGTATCAACGGCCAGGAGAATAACCTCTTCCCTTATCCTGCGGATCCACTCCAGGCTGCCCTCAAGAGAGGGGCCTGCACCGCAGACGAGAATCGGTCTGTTGATGGCCAGATCCGCGATGTCTCCGGCCGCCGGAAGGCGGCGGAGATTGGTGAACAGGTTTTTGAGCCAGAGCTCGGTCATGGCTGCCAGGGTCAGCTTGTTCTGCCAGAAGAGGCGGATTTCCTCCTCCACGGCCTCGAGAAGCACCCGGTAGGTCCGACGGTGGAGCTGATACCCTCCGCAGAGGTGAAGGGCCGTAACCCGGCGAAACCTCCAGGGACCCAGCTGCTGCACGATAGCGGCGGCCTGCTCCGGACGAACCGTGCGAACGATCGTGAGGCGGGAGCTTTTGGGCAGCGGCTGTTCCCGGGTTATCCCCAGCCTAAACAGGAGCTCATCCGCCTCTATGCAGAGAATGTGGCAGGAAGCGGGAAGCCTTTCCAGCAGTTCGGCCAATCCATAGCCCAACCCCAGAGAGGGGATAAATATCAGAGTACCCGGTTGAAGTTCTATCTTCTCCACCCTGCGGACCGCCGCCCCAATGGGATCCCTGGGGGAATAGAGGGTTTTGCCCTTGCAGAAAATTGTATAGCCCCGTCCGGTGTCGACCAGACGAGGCTCGGCTTCGGTCATTGCCTGGGAAACACGTACTCGTTGAAGGTCTCGTCGAACCTGTCCTCGATGAAATCCGGATCCAGGAGCACGCTCTGCAGATCCTGCTCCATGGACTGCTGTGCGTAGTAGGTGTAGTAATCACCCATTAGATCCTGCTCCCGCTGGGGAGCTTCCCGTATATCGTCCAGTCGCAGCACGACCACCTGATCGTCAAGGAGCACAGGAGCTGATACCTCCCCAAGGGTCAGAGAGAAGGCCTGGAGAAAGAACTCCTCACTGTAAGCTGCGGAGGCGAGATTGATCTGTTCCATAGGTGAGCGGACCGGAGACAGGAAGTAGTAGGACTGATAGTTGATGGGGAAGTAGTCGGTCAATCCGACCGTGTAGTTCTCCTCCAAGGTGGCGCCGAGAAATCCCACATCCTCGATCCGTTCGCGGAAGCTCTCCGCCAGGCTCAGCGTGTAGTCCTCTACGAGTCCTTTCTCGTATCTCATCACATAATCCCGGACGACCTGGAGGGTTTCCTCCACATCGAAATCGGGTTCCAGTGCGGGGGCATCGCAGCGAAAAATCACCCAACCGAAACGGCTCTCCAGCACCGGGGAGATTTCAGTCTCCTCCAGCTGGAATATCGTCTCCACCGGTTCGCTGTCCTCAAAATCCGCTTCCAGGTCGTAGTAGTAGCGCCAACCCATGTCGCCCCCCTTCTCGGCATACACATCCGCGGAGTGGGCACGAGCCAATTCCTCGAAGCTTCCTGTCCGATCGACCAGCTTGCTGCGGATCTCCCTTGCTTCACGTTCACCGGTTTTGATCAGGATGCGGCTCAGCTTGATCCGGCGAAAGCGTTCCCGGTTTTCCCGCGCATAGCTGTCGATCTGCTCCTCCGGATAGTTGACGAAGGGAAAGCTGACCAGAGAGAAGCGTCGCTGTTCATCGACCATATGGGCCAGGAACTGCCTCTCCTGCGGGCTTTCCCGCAGACCCTGAAAGGTGTCCTTGATGTACTGCTCATGGATCAGCTGCTCCCGGTACAGCTTTTTGTAGCTCAGCCTCTGGACGGCGGAGGTGGCATTGTAGCGCTCTACGCTGAACTGCCCGCCTATCGTGTAGGGCCCCTGCTGGATCAACGCTTCGTTCACCCTGTCCTCGGAGATCCACAGATCGCTCGCTTCGGCTTCGGTGAGGATGGCGGTATGCAGCACCGTCTGGTCGAAGGCGGTGCGCCAGACTTGATAGGCCTGGACGGCCAGGTCTGCCTGATCGTCGTTCTGACGCAGCTGGTCGGCGATGACGTCTTTACGTTGGGAGAAATAGTTGTCGGGGAAATACTCGATGGGAGTGTGCTTATAGTAACCGAAAATGATTCGTCCGCCTCCGCCGGCTCGTGATATCGCCGGACCCCCGATAAAGGTTACCACGATCACGACCAGCAGCACGACGCTGAAGGCGTACAGAAACGGATGGGCCTGCCGCTTTTTTTCCGTGATGTTCCCGTCCTTCTGCTGGTGTCTGCGGGTCGCTCTTCGCATCTCTCTTGACGGCATGGTGTTTCCTTACTGTATGAGGTTGTTGCGCAGGCTAGAAAATATCACCGAACTCCGGCGAATGTCAACGCGGATCTTTGCACCCTCGGGCTGCGGGCCGGCGTTGGTTCATACCGGGCTGCAGGGACTACGAGCGGCGGGGTATTTTTTAGCTCCGGGTATTGACACAGAGGCATCGGATAGTAGTATATTAGCTTTGCTAAATGGGGGCGTAGCGAAGCTTGGTTATCGCGCCGGCCTGTCAAGCCGGAGATCGCGGGTTCAAACCCCGTCGCTCCCGTAAAAACCCCGACGGGGTTTTTTTTTCGGGCTGTGGCGCAGTGGCTAGCGCGCTCGGTTCGGGTCCGAGAGGCCGGCGGTTCGAATCCGCCCAGCCCGAGTTTCCTCTATTCAGTTTTTCCCCTGTGGAGCCGAAGATTTCTTTGGGTCCCTCTATTACTATGGCAGCGGCACAACCATCTGTACCCAGAGCTTCACGAGGTCTGTCAGCGCATCCGGCGCTGCTCGTGCTCCTGTTCCTGCTGCTTCCCTGCCTAATTTCCGCCGCGAATGAGAGCTATATCCTCAAAAAAGGAGAGACCCTGTATCGAATTTCCCGGAAATTCGATGTTCCGGTCGGCATACTCCAGAGTTACAACCGGATCGCCGATCCCAGCTCTCTTCGTGAAGGTACAAACATCCAGATCCCGTCGCGCTACACGGTCGAGAAGGGGGATACCCTCTACAGCATTTCGAGACGTTTCGAAGTTGATCTCGACACCCTGATGAGTTTTAACGGTATCTCCGATTCTACGGCCTTGAAGATCGGCGCGGTGCTCTATCTTCCCGCTTCGGCGAAGGTTCCCGCTGTGGCCGAGAACGGTGCTGAAGGCGGGAGCTTTGAAAGCGTTGCTGCAAGTGAAAAATCCAACCTTCTCTGGCCTCATCCGGGAACCAGGGTGCCTTTGAGCGGCCGGATCAATGGAACCCTGATCTACGGCAGCCTGGGAGACGCTGTAGTCTCGGTTTCGCACGGCCGGGTGATCTGGGCCGGTCCATACCGAGGGTTCAGCCGGGTAATACTCATAGAAGGCAAAAACGGCTATACTTACGTGTACGCGGGAAACGAGGAAACCCTGGTCACGGTGGGGGATACGGTTGCGCCAGGAGCCGAAATCGGACGATTGGGAAATAATGTCCACCAGGGTGTCCCTCAGCTGTACTTTCTCGTGTATCGGAATGGAAAACCCGTAGACCCCGCGCTGGCTCCGCGAAGTTGAAAGCGTGGAGGATGGGAACATTCTCAAAGGTGACAAGGGACAGAATCCCGGGGGGGAGGAACCTCTCCCGCTGACAGGGAACGCCCCAGAGCTGGATCCCCTGGCTCTGTATCTCAAACAGATCTCCCGTTACGCCCTCCTGACAGCAGAACAGGAACTGGCAATCGGACGGGAGATCGAGAAGTGCCGGTTGGCGCTGAAGCGGCTGTACAAGCGACACGAGAAGGGTACCATCCGCAAAAAGGTATATCGGGAAAAGCGGCAAAACCTCGAAAGCCGCCTGGTGCAGGCCAAGTCCAGGATGATCAATGGCAATGTCCGCCTGGTTGTCGCCATCGCCAAGAAATTCCAGTACCGGGGATTGGCTCTCCTCGACCTGATCGACGAGGGGAATATCGGGTTGCTGGAAGCTGTCGAACGATTCGACTACAAGAGGGGGTGCCGCTTTACAACCTACGGAACCTGGTGGATCAAACAGGCGATCATCAAAGCCCTGGCGGACAAAGGGCGGATGATCCGCATTCCGATACACATGCTCAACACGATCAAAAAATGCTATATGATCGCCAAGCACCTCACCCAGGAGCTGGGCCGAAACCCTTCGGTGGGGGAGCTGGCCCGCTACATGCATACGGACGTGAAGAAGATCGACCTGGTTCACAAGCTCAGTCAGGAGACTGCCTCTCTGGACCTGCCGGTTGATGCGGACCAGAGTACCAGGCTCGTTGACCTGATCGGGGATCGGCGCTACGATGGGCCCTTCGAATCCGTCTTCTACCTCACACTCCAGGATACGATCCAACGGGTTCTGCATAAGCTCAGTGCCAGAGAAATGCGGATCATAACTCTGCGATTCGGCCTGGGCTGCGACGGCCCCCACTCGCTGGAAGAGACGGGCAAACTGCTGGGCATCACCCGGGAGCGGGTGCGCCAAATCCAGGAGAAGGCTATCATGAAGCTGAAAGATTCCCGGCAGATCCTGGAGCTCTGGGACAGCCGGTAGGTTTGATGACTGTAGTTTTCCACGCACCTCGGGGACTGACCGGCCGGGTCGTGCCTCCGCCGGATAAATCGATCACTCACCGGGCACTCATCTTCGCCGGTTCGGCCCGGGGACTCAGCCGCGTGCACAATCCGCTGGGTACGGGAGACTGCAACTCCACCCGCCGTTGCCTGGAGGCCCTGGGCGTGGACATCACCGAGACCCGGGGCAGGGGGCGGGAAACGACGCTCGAGATAGAGGGCCGGGGTTTGCGGGGTTTCCGGGAGCCGGAAAACGTGCTGGAGGCGGGCAATTCCGGGACCACGGCCCGGTTGTTTGCCGGACTGCTGGCGGGGCAGAGGATGCTGACGGTGCTCAACGGCGACGATTCTCTGCGATCCCGGCCGATGCTCCGGGTGGTCGATCCTCTGCGCAGGATGGGAGCAACGATCCACGGCAGAAACCAAGGCCGGAATCTGCCTCTGGCGTTTGCCCCCGCCCCCTCTGAACTGCTGCCGATCGACTATCGACTGGAGGTGCCCAGCGCCCAGGTGAAGAGTGCATTGATGATCGCCGCTCTGCGGGCACAGGGAACGGTGCGCCTGGCGGGGAGCATCGATTCGAGAGATCACACCGAAAGACTGTTCGACTATCTCGGGCTGCCGCTGCGGCGAGACGGCTCCCGCCTGGTCCTGGAGCCTGTGGAATCGCTGCCGTGCTTCGAGCTGACCGTGCCCGGGGACATCTCTTCGGCGGCTTTTTTCATCGCCGGGGCGCTGATTTGCCGAAAGGAGCTGCTGGTCGAGAATTGCGGCTTGAATCCCAGCCGGCTCGGATTCCTCCACGTGCTGAAGCGCATGGGCGCACGCCTGGAGATAGAGGAGCAGGATTCCAGCGGGGGAGAACCGGTGGGCAGCCTCCGCGTGCTGCCGGGGGCGCTTCACGGTGCGGAGGTCGGGCCCGAGTCGATCCCCTCCTGCATCGACGAAGTGCCGCTGCTGGCCGTCCTGGGAGCGTTCGCCAAGGGTGTAACCCGCATCCGGGGAGCCGGGGAGCTGCGTCACAAGGAGAGCGACCGTCTGGAGGCGGTGGCCCGTCTGCTCTCGGCGGTCGGAGGCCGCGTCGAGCTGACGGAGGACGGCTTCATATTGGAGGGGCCCCAGAGCCTCGAAAGCGGCCGGGTCGATCCTCGAGGGGATCACCGCATAGCCATGGCTGCCGCAGTACTGAGCGCGGGTATCCGGGAGGGGGTGACGGTCCACGGTTTCGAGGCGGCGGAAGTATCATTCCCGGATTTTGTGGGCGCGTTCCGGGCGCTGGGGGGTGAGGTGTCGTGAGCGCCGATCTGAGATACCGGTTCGGGGACTATACCTCGGAAGTACTGATCTGCGGCACGGTCGATCCTGCCGTTTTTTCGAGCGATTCCGGAGCGCTCGTGGTGTTCGATAAAAATACAGCGGAGGTGCCAATATTCGAGTACATGGAGCCGCGGCTGGTTCTTGCTCCAGGAGAGGACAGCAAGAGCTGGTCGGGGGCCAGGCGCATTCTCCAGAGGGCGCTGGACGGAGGACTCGGACGGGACGGATTGATCGTAGGTGTGGGAGGCGGGGTTATCTGTGACCTGGCCGCCTTCAGCGCTTCACTGTTCATGCGGGGGTGTCGGCTGATGCTGGTGCCGACCAGTCTGCTGGCCATGGTAGATGCCGCCATCGGGGGAAAGACCGCCATCAATCTCGGGGGCTTCAAGAACATGGCCGGAACCTTCTATCCGGCGCAGCAGATATGGATCACCGTTTCGGTGCTGAGGCACCTCCCGGTTCGGGAGTTTCTCTCAGGCCTTGGGGAGGTGATCAAGACGGCCCTGCTGGGGGACCGGGAACTGCTCGACATCCTCCTGAAGAAACAGACAAAGGTGTTTGGGCGTGATCCGGAGGTAATGGAGGAGATCGTGCGGCGCTGCGTCGCTGTGAAAGCAGGGATCGTGGAGGGGGATCCCCGGGAGGCGGGCAACCGGGCCGTCCTGAACCTGGGCCATACCTTCGGCCATGCGCTGGAGGCGGAAACCGGGTACAAACTCTGCAGCCACGGCGAGGCCGTGGCCTGGGGCCTGATGCAGGCGGCTCGGCTTTCCCAGACCCTCGGCCTGGCGGATCCCGGCTACACCGCTACCGTTCGCGGGCTGCTGGAAAATTACGGTTTTGAAATGAGTTTCACTCGGAAGCCGGAGTCGATCGTGAAAGCCATGCAGGCAGACAAAAAGAAGAGGCGGGGGAAACTTCGGCTTGTGCTTCAGCGGGGAATCGGCGATACTGTTGTCAGAGAGGTCGATCCTCATCTGATTGTCCAGACGCTGCAACAGTCTGCAAGGGTATTCCCATGAAGATTACTAAAAACATATATCAGAAGTACGTGAAGACCTTTGAACCCGGGGAGGTGTTGTTCGAAGAGGGTGAGCATGGGGAGGTGATGTTTATCATCATCCAGGGAGAGGTGGAGATCCGCAAGCGTACTTCGGCGAAGGCCGCCAGAACACTGATCACGTTTCACGAAGGGGATATCTTCGGGGAGATGTCGTTGATCGAGAAGAAGCCCCGTTCGGCCACGGCGATAGCGGTAAGTCCCTGTCGTACCCTGGTTGTGAACGAAGCCCTTCTGGACAGTATGATCGAGAACAACCCGGATTTCGCCAAAAAGATGATCCGCATCCTCTCCGAGCGGATCCGCAAGGCCAACCTCATGATTCAGAACATCAGCAGCACCAACCGTCAGAATCAGATCTTCAACGGGCTCAAGACCTTCGCCGAGAAAAAGGGTATTTCCACCTTCAAAGGCCACCGGGTCAAGCTGAACGAGTTTACCGAGTGGGCCAGCAACCGTCTGGGCATCGGCGAAAAGGAGCTCAAAGGAACCATCGTGGATCTGCTCAAGCACAAGATCGTGGCCCCTTCAGCCGTGGGCTCGGAAGAAATCATAGTCAATCTGAACCGTCAGCTGTACTGACGCGCACCCGCCTGCCTCTACAGGTCCTCCAGCTGCAGCGCAAGCTCCCTGTACACCTGGTTGATCACCTCACTGCGTCCATTCTGTTCGTCCGCCAGAGTCTCCAGGCTGTACAGACTCTCTTTCAAAGCGGTGAGGTAGTTGCGGGTGCCCCGAAACCAGTAGTTGCCCTGACCGTCGGTGTGGAGGGCCAGAAATCCGAGCCGCTTTTTCGTTAATCCGCAGAGCTTGAGCAGATCGGACAGCGAGCCCTCGAGGTCTTGAAAACCATCCGGGAGTGAAAAGGTTCCCTCCGGAACCTGCTGCAGCATCTGCTCCGGCTGTATGCGGGGAACCAGCTTCAAAATCGTGGACAGGCGCATGCCCCTGCAGGCCGTGTATTCGCCGAGTAGCAGCCTGCCGCGAAGCTTGTGGTAGTGAGGGAGCGGCTGCGCGCCCCCCGCTGCGACAACCCGTCGAATCGTTTCCCAGGGAAGGAGCACCGTCTTTTTCTTGCCCTTTTCCACCCGGACCTCGAACAACTCCCGGCCTATTTTCACATGATTCGTGAAATCCCGTTTTTTCCGTTCTCCCCCCTTTTCCCCTTTGCCCGGGCCGGCTCCCATGGGGACGAGCTGCCGCTCGAGCTCGGGGGATATACGCTGCAGCCAAGCACGGCGAAGCGGGGACACCGAGTGGGCCCAGGTGCGGGAGGTGCGCACGATCTCCCCGGCCACGATGTAGGTGGGATTTTCCCGAAACAGGCCGGATCCCGGATGGATCTGGATGCGCCCGGCGGTCGCGGTTTTGTACACTCCTCTGCCGGAGCGTACGCAGACGAACTGGATCAGCCCACGGGCTATGCAGCACAGGTAGTCGGCGATCTCTCCCCCCGAACCTATCGGGACTCCCAGCTCCGAGGTAATCTCCTCCAGCTGCACTTTGATGCTGACGATCTCGTTCATCGTCCGCAGATCGAGGTAGAAGCGCCTGCAGAAATCCTCGGGGTTCCGGCTTTTGCGAAAAGCTTTGAACAGCTTCAAATAGGAGACAAAATCCCCCATGGGTTCGCGGAAGGAATGGTGAGCCTTTCTGGCTTCCAGCTCTTCGCCTGGAGGCAGGAAGAAGGGATTGCGGGTTGAGAGAAAGGCTACCCCGATCAGCACTTCCTCCAGCACGTTCGGATAGCTGTTGATGGCCTCCACGATCGCCCGGGCAAGCCGCGGGAGGATGGGATAGGCCAGCATGCGCTGTCCGACAGCCGTCACCTCCCGGTACTCGTCCAGGGCGTCAAGGAGGCCCAGTGTTTCGATAGCGCTCAGGATACCCTCCCGGCCGGGCGTGGAAATAAAGTCGAATCCCTCGAAGTTCCGGATGCCCAGCTCGGCCATGCGCAGGACTACTTCGGAAAGGTCGGTGCGCAGGATCTCCTCCGTGGTGTACAGGGGACGCAGATCGTAGTCCCTTCGAGAGTACAGGCGGTGGCAGACTCCCGGCCGGGTTCTTCCGGCCCTTCCTTTGCGCTGATTGGCCGAGGCCTTGGAGATCGGGACCTCGATCAGGGAGGAGGTGTAGTTGCGCTGGTTGTAGTAGTTGATCTTGGCCCGGCCGCTGTCGATCACCGTAGTAATTCCATCGATGGTAACGCTGGTCTCGGCGATATTCGTGGCTACTATGACCTTCCGCCTGCCCGGGTACTCGTCGAACACCCGTTCCTGCTCTTCCGCTGACAGCCGGGCGTACAGCGGCAGGATCTCCAGACGCTTGCGGATCGGCAGACTCTGGATCCGGGCAATGCAGTTCTTGATGGCCCCTTCCCCGGGAAGAAAGATCAGGAGGTCTCCTTCAGCGGCGCCGGAAGAGCTGACCTTCAGCACGAGCTGAGCGATTTTTTCCACCAGAGCCTCGGGTCCGCTTCCCGGCTTGGGTGGGTCGTAGCGGGTGTCGACCGGATACATCGGGGTTTCGATGTTCACGATGGGACAGGCGTCGAAGTATTCACTGAAGGTTTCTGCGTTGATCGTGGCGGAGGAGATCACGATCTTGAACTCCGGGCGTTCTTCCAAGACCCGTTTGAGCAGGCCGAGAATGAAATCGATGTTCAGGCTCCGTTCGTGGGCCTCATCCACCATGATCAGGCTGTATCGGGATAGGGATCGATCCGCCTTGATCTCCTGCAGCAGGATGCCGTCGGTCATGATCTTGATCCGCGTTCCCACGTCGGTGCGGTCCTCGAAGCGCATTTTGAATCCGATGATTTCGGGGATACTCGTTCCCTGCTGGCGGGCGATGAACTCTGCCACGGATACCGCGGCTATGCGTCTGGGCTGGGTGACCCCGATCACCCCTTTGTCGGCGAACCCCGCCTCCAGGAGGATCTGGGGAATCTGCGTGGTCTTGCCGCTGCCCGTCGGGCTTTCCACGACGATAACCTGACTGGTGCTCAGGGCATCGAGGATTCGGTCTTTCTGCTGATGGACGGGAAGCTGCAGGGGATCCACGCTGATGAGGTCCGCTCTACCGATCCGGGTGCAGAAGTTCCGAGATACGCTCAAGCAGCTGTGGGAAGCCCAGCGCCTCGTAGTTGTGACGGCGTCCCAGATCTCTCAGGTTATACACATCTTTTTCCATTTCATTCCGGCCGTAGAAAATCGCCAGAGGAATCCCTTTTTTCTCGGCGTACTTCAGCTGGACCGCGACTCGTTTCGCCGTGGGGTAGATTTCCGCGGACAGACCCGTTTCCCGGAGGGTTTTGCTGAGTCTGTGATATGCGCCCAGCAGAGGTTCATCGAGCAGGAGGATCAATACATCGGGGGCGCAACGGTTCGTGCCGGACACGCCCAGCTCTTCCAGAGCGGACAGCAGCCGGTCCAGTCCGATGGAAGCCCCGACGCCGGGTAACTGCTCCTTGGTGTACAAGGAGGCCAAATTGTTGTAGCGGCCTCCTGAACAGACCGATCCGATATCCGGGATCTTATCGAGATAGGTTTCGAAAACCACACCCGTGTAGTAGTCCAGGCCGCGGGTGATGGAGGGGTCCAGGAGCAGGCGTTGCTCTAATCCGCACTCCTCGATGCACCCGGTAAGTTCCTGAAGCCGGGAAATCGCCGCACTGTCTTTCGGCAGCGCCGAGGCCAGCTTGTTCAGGGTTTCCCGATTGGACTCACCGGGGATGATGAAATCGAGAATTTCCCGGGCCTGCTCCCGTCCCGAGAGCTCGACCAGCTGCGCGTTCACCTCCGCCGCTCCGATCTTCTTCAGTTTGTCGATTATACGAAGGATCGGCAGATACTCTCCGGCCAGTCCCATTCTCTCCAGCAGCTCGTTGAACAGCTGACGGTGGGAAAAGTACACCCGGAAGGCCTCGACCCCCACAGCCTCCATGCTCTCGGCCATAACGGTCATGATCTCGAAGTCCGCCGAGGTCGAATCTACCGCTACGATGTCGAAGTCGATCTGGATGAACTCCCTGTAGCGGCCCCGCTGAGTGTTCTCGCCCCTCCAGACCTTGGCCATGTGGTAGCGTTTGAACGGAAGGGCAAGCTCGTGATAGTGAGCGGCCATGAAGCGGGCGAAGGGGACGGTCAGGTCGAAGCGCAGAGCCACATCCCGCTGCCCGTGATCGAGGAAGCGGTAGACCTGTTTGTCCGTCTCCCCGCCGCCCTTGCCCAGCAGTATTTCCGCGTATTCCATGGCCGGTGTATCGATGGGCACGAAGCCGAATGAGCGGAATACCCGGGTGAGTTTTTCCTGTATCGCGAGCTTCTGCGACTCCGTTTCGGGCAGGGAGTCCCGGAAACCCCGCAGATTTCTGGGTTCGATGATCATGATTGCCAGTTCAAAGAGTATCCCGATGGGTTTGCGGTGTGTCAAGGTGCAGCTTGATGCGAAACCGATCGATCACTACAATAGGGGTACTTCAAATCTTGAAAGCTGGACGATCACAACTTGCTAGTACGCTACGGCACCGATGCTGACGGAAAACCTGTAAAAAAAGCGGATGTATACACCGCGGAAGATCATCGCATCGATCCCGGATCGGTCGACGCCGATGCCCGGCGCATCATACGGCGCCTGCGCCGAGCGGGATTCAAGGCGTATGTCGTGGGCGGGGCCGTGCGGGATCTGCTGACCGGCCGGGAACCCAAGGATTTCGATATCGCCACGGATGCCTTTCCGCGCAGGATCCGGAAGATCTTCCCCAACTCCCGAATAATAGGACGCCGTTTCCGCCTCGTCCACATCTACGCCCAGCCGAGCCGGGGCAAGGGGAAGATATTCGAAGTTAGCACCTTCCGCTCCGGCAGGGCTTCAGAACAACCCAAAGGCCCCGAGATCTACGGCTCCATAGAGGAGGATGTGTGGCGCCGGGATTTCACGGTGAATGCTCTGTACTACTGTCCTCAGCGGCGGATCATCATCGACTTCGTCGGGGGTTTCAAGGACATCCAGCAAAAAAGGATCTGCACCCTGGTTCCGGCGGACACCTCCTTCTGTGAGGACCCGGTGCGGATGATTCGGGGGATCAAGTACGCCGAGATGACCGGATTCCCCCTGAACGCCGCGATCACCAGCTCGATAAAGCGGCATCGCCACAAGCTGGCTACCTGCTCCCCGGCAAGGCTCACCGAAGAGTTCTACAAGATTCTCGCCAGCGGCTATGCTGCCGGTATATTCCTGCGCATCTACCGGCTCAAGCTGCTGGAGGTATTTTTCCCGGCGCTGCATGAAGGCTGGCGGTCTTTGAGCAAAAAGCAGCTGCTCGACAATCTGCGCTTGAATTTGGACGTTCTGGATCAACGCACCCGGAAAGACACCCTGAGCAGGGGATCGATGCTGGGATACGTAATACGCAGCTTCGATAAACGATGGAGCCGTGCTGCGGAACCGGAAACGGTGATGGCGTGGGTCCAGGCGACCTGCAAACCCCTTCTGCCCTCCCGCAAGGAATGTCAGAGGGCGGCGGGTTTGCTCCTGCGCTGGATCACCGGATAACCTCTATGCGCTGCAGAAGAGAATCGCATTTTTCCGTGTAGGATTCGGCGTCCAGTTTCTTGGCCTCGAGCAGATAGTTCGCGGCCTGATCGTAGCGCTGATCCGCGAAGGCGTTCACCCCCAGTGCATAGTTGATCAGAGCCGTGTCGATTCCCATCTCCCTCGCCCTTGCGTAGTATGTACGGGCAAGTTCGAAATCTTTCTCCTGATAGGCGATCAAGCCCAGGTAGTAGTAGGGTATATAGTTGTCACTGCGAAGCGTGAGAGCCTGTTCAAAGCTCGAGCGGGCCGAGGACAGCTCCTCGGTTCCGTACTGCTCGACCCCCAGGCGCACCAGATCGTTGAAGGTCATTAAAGAGGAGATGTAGGACTCGAAGGAACTCTGCAGTTCCCTCAGGTCAACCCAGCGGAAGGCCTTTTCCAGCACCAGGCGGGAGTTGGCCCCCAGGCCGGCGGCGCTGTCCAGGGTTGCCAGGGACTCCCACAGTATTCTGTTGTGGATTCTCTCCGGGCTCTGGAGCAGAAAGTGGACCAGTCCCCAGGCGCTGGGGTAGAAAATCTCTATACGGGCCTGGGCCTGCGCCTTGTTGATCAGCAGGAGATCCCTGAGGGTAAATTTGTCTGTGATCTCTTCGCTGGAGAGGAGCTTCTTGAGCGATTCCAGCCAGGCAAAATTGGCCCTCCAGCTGAAACTCTCCGTCATCGGATCGTACTGGGAGTACTCCAGATAGGTAGCCGTTCCCTCTTCGATCCATAGGGGGGCGGCGGGCATAAAGGCGGATAAAAACTGTATAAACCCGTAGTGAAGCAGGGAGGGATCGAAATCCTCTTCATCTCTCCGGAAACCGACGAGTTCGCTGCGGTTCGGATCGCTGTACGAGATGTACACGAAATCAGAACGAGTTTCGGAAATCAATCGGTTCAGATAGCTGTCGTAATCATCCTTGTCGCTGAATATGCGTACGCGCAGTGGAGATTCGAGCAGGTCGAGATCGAAGTGCAGGTACTCGTTGTACAGCGAGAGAGCCGCTTCGAGCTTGCGGGAAATCTCCATGGCCGCCGTGACGCCTGAGTCGGACAGGACCCGGTAGTGCTTGCTCGACCAGGTGTTCAGCGGCTGCTCCTGGCCGCTGCCCTGACCTGCGCACAGGAGCAGAAAGAGTCCGCTCAAGCCGGCTATACAGCGCGATAGTTTCATAGCGTTCCCACGTCAACGTGATTTTAAGTCCTGAAGTGAGGGTATGTCAAATCATTATTTCCGTTGTTTCTTTCGCCGCGTGCTCCGTCTGCGGGGTCCTTTAACCAGCATCAGGGCGATGGGGCGCAGAGACGGGACATCCTCCATAACGATCTTGAGGGCGGTCATCAGGGGAATGGCCAGCAGCACGCCGGGGGCGCCCCAGAACCATCCCCAGAAAAACAGAGAGAAGAACACGACGGGGATCGGGATTTTCAAACCCGATCCCACCATGGTGGGCTCTAAAACCTGGGCTACCAGATTCTGCAGGATCACCAGGACCAGCAGGAGCCACAGCGCTGTGCCGATAGAGGCAAACTGCACCAGTGCGATCAGCACCGGCAGTATAACGGCGACCAATGATCCAAGGTAGGGGATGAAATTGAGGACGAAGGTGAGAAAACCGAGAACGATAGCGAACTCTACCTGGAAAAGGGCCAGGGCGACGCCGGTTGATGCGCCGATGATCATGCTCACGAAGCTCTTGATGCCAACGTACTTGCGCAGGTCCTTGTCGATGTGCACGAGCACCAAGACCAGCCTCTTGGCTTCTTTGCGCGGGAAACTGCGCAGCAGCTTGCGAGTCAGGGTGTACTTGCTGGCCAGAATCAGCATGGAGAAGAGGAAAACCAGGAGGAAATCCGCAACCAGGTTGGCTATGGAGCTGACGGTAGAGAACACCAGAGAGCCGATTTGGATCTTCTTCAGCTCATCGAGCAACCGCAGTTCGAAGAAATCACCGGTGAGGACCTGAAAACGCTCCACCGCCTCGGCCAGCATGTTCACGAATGCCACCTGATAGCTCGGCAACCTCCTGGCGAACTCCAACGTGTTGTCGTAGAGGATGTAGCTGAACACGGTAGAGGCGCCCAGGAAGAGGACCCCGACGATGATCACACCCAGGACGGTCGGGAACTTCAGTCGGCGAAGAAGGGCGACCAGCGGATCCATGAAGTAGGCCAGGAAGGCGGCGATCAGCACCGGGATGAAAACTGAACGGGCTAACCGCAGGATGACTCCGGCGATCAGTATGGTGATGAGGGTGAGGAGGATATTACTTGTTACCCGTCTGTCTGATCCTTTTTGATACTCTGCCAATGGTTACATTCACCTCTTTGAGTATTAGTCCCGTAAAGCTTTCGATATTTTTCGCTATGTATTCCTGCAGCTCGTACAGGGGGGCAGCGGCCTGGCCCAGGAAGGGGAGGCTGAGAACGATCTCCAATCCGTAGTCTCCCCGCTCCCTGTCGACGATCACCTTCTCAACGGTCATCGAGCTGTCGAACTCCTGGACGCAGTGGATTACCATCTGGGTCAGGGCCGCTTCCGAGATGCTGACACTGCCCCGACTGCTGAATTCCGGCCGCACCACCGTTTTTTCGATTATATTTCCCGATTTCAGCGGCTGGAAACGGCGTTTGAAGAAGATCTTCATGGAGTCGAGAAAGATATGCGGGTAGTCGCGCTTGACCTCCAGGGCGGGTACGGGAATGATATGCTTCCCCTCGGAGTTGCGCGACCGGATGGCAGTGGTTATTTCCTCCCTGGAGGCGATATCCTCTATCTGCAGTATCTTCATAGGATGGGGCAGCTTCAGCCTCTTCCCGATTTTTCTGACCATCTTTTCGGAAGTGCCGATGAGGAGGATTCGTTTGAAGTTCTGTTTGCTGAGGATCTGGCGTACGCTCTCGGCATCTTTGTCGTCGGCAAACAGGGCGGTGCCGATGGCCGACAGGATGCCTTTCTCCTTTTTTGCCGATCGTCCGGCCAGAATCTTCTGATCCCGGATCAGCAGTCCGTCGTCTACGATTATGTCGATCCCGTACTTCTCCGCCACCAATTTGGCCCGGAAGCTTTTTCCCGTGCCGCTTCCCCCCACCAGCGCGAATACCCGAACCCCGCGCAGAGCGTATACCAGATGGTAGTAGAAATTCTTAAAGATAGAC
The DNA here is from genome assembly GCA_964588355.1 of uncultured Spirochaetaceae bacterium. Taxonomy (GTDB): domain Bacteria; phylum Spirochaetota; class Spirochaetia; order SZUA-6; family DRHE01; genus JAFGQJ01. The sequence goes on from CAZPPB010000001.1 coordinate 44,806, forward strand.
ATCTTCCAGAGCGTTATTCCAATCGTGAGTGTACCTGCGAACAAACCGGGATGTCAATTGAGGGTGCCGGAGAGTCTCTATCGGCCGAGCAGGATCCGAAGAACCTCCTGCGCATCCGCGGCTGTTTTTAGTCTACCGATCAGATTGGGCTGCCGGAAAACAAGAGCAAGCTCGGCGATGATCTTGAGATGCAGAAGCACCTGATTGGCGCAGATCAGGCAGAACAGATGCGTCGATCGACCGTCCAGTGAGTTGAAATCCACTCCGCCCCGGGATACACCAACGACGATCCGCGGTTCGCTGACCGGGCACTCCTCCGGCTTTCTCGCGTGGGGGACGGCAATGCCCGGGAAGATGGCGGTGGAAACCATTTCCTCCCGTTCGGCCAGCTTTTCCACGAAATCCGCCTGGTTCTCCAACAGCTGCTGCCGGACCAGCGGCTCCGTCAGCAGCTGCAGAATCCGCTCCACCCCCACGTCCTCGATGTCCAGACGAACAAGCTCAGGTCGAAGCAGAGCAGAGAGGGGCACCGGGAGTTTCTCCGAATCTATCAAATTCTCCAGTTCCCGGTCCGGGAGGATTTTCATCCTGGTGATCAGCCAGTCATCGACAACCGAGCGCATGAACCGCCACTGACTGGCGACTTTGGTTGCAGGTATATCGCCGTTTTGAGCCATCTTCAGCAAAGATCTCTTGGCTACCTTGAGATAATCCGCCATTTCGGCCAGAGTCATTATCTTTTTTTCTTCGTACATAGTAGATCCAGCATACACCTGTTTTGTTTTTTTCGTCTATCTTGACAAAGCCGGGCAGGGGCAGAGAAACTACGGCATCGGACACACTGCTTATGTTTCTTTCTCGTTTGCGGATCCTGTTGATTGTCTGTGCCTTCCTGGGCGCCGGCGTGCTTGCCCTGGCCGTGTCCATCCTGCTGATCTCTCCGCAGCGCATCGACCGGCGCACCTGGAACCGTTACTACACCCTGCATATCCGGGACAGCGAAGCTGCAGAACAGCTGATTGCCCGCATCGACGAGAGCGGGCGATTCCAGGCGGTCGTTTCCAGATTTACCTCTGAGATCAGTTTCAATACTTTTGCCGGTTTTGTCTCTGTCCCGATCCATCGCCTTGGCGATCGACTCGACCCGCTCGATCCCCGTTTTGACCCCTACATGAAGGGGGTTGGAAAGCTTTTCTCCGTAACGAGCGCGACGAGCTGGGAGGCGGCATACCTGCGCAGCGACAGAAACATCCTCTCCGTGTATCTGGAACTCCGGAGGCTTCTGGGAGCGCGGGATCTGCGGTGGAGGTTGATCGAGTTCGATCCCGTTGGTGCGGTGATGCAGGTCCTCCTGTTGATCCTCTACCTGACCGTGCTTTCCCGGGTGGCTTCAAGCGGATCGATCCGGGCGGCGCTCCTGCTGGCTTCTGTCCCGTGGCTGCCGCTGGTTGCGGTTTCGGATTTCCCGATGCTGCTCGCCTTTTTTACGGTGATGCCCGCGTGGGTGCATCTGTTCGAGCATCTGTACTCTCACCGCTATGTCCGCGCCCGCCCCGGGATATCCGGGCTGGTCGGGGATTTCGCCCGTCCGGCGGCGGTGCTGGCCATGTCGGCGGGATTGGCCGTTCTTCTCACCGTTCCCGGACCGTTCGCTGCTTTGCTGATGGCAATGGCCGGTGGGGCGCCGGCAGCTGTTTTTCTGTACTGTTTTTTCATAGTACGGGATTCACTGCATAGCCATGAGCCGTTCCGTGCCCTGCCTATCCTCAGGAGGCTGCGCCCCCGCAGGACCCGGCTGTCCCCTGAGATAACGCTGCACCTCCTGCTGGCCTTCGTCGTGCTGCTCTCCTATCCGCTGCTGCGCCTGGGTGCGGCTTTCTCGGGACCCAGTCCGGATACGATCCGGATGCACTCTATTGGATATGGGAGGAAAACCGGACTGTCCTGGAGCTCTCTGACCGCCCTGTCCGAGTATTCGGTTCCCGGGGCAATCCCCAACCTGGCTGACTATCTGACCCATCACGCCTACCAGGAATCTCTGATATTCGGCCGCCCGTATAAATTCCCGACCCCGGGGCAGCGCATCCTGATTTCCGAATACCGGGTTGATCCGCAGAGGGCACGCGTCCAGAAGACCTTCCGGGTGGTGAAACAGTTCAAAGAATCCTGGCTTCCCGAGACACTGGAGTCCGCTGCCCCGGGAAGCGTGGCCCGGCTGCTCGCTGACCAGGGATTTGCCGGTACTCCGGTGATGAGCTACGCCGCCGAACCGGTAATGCGATACGTCATTTCAGCCGTGATCATCATTCTGTTCTTGTTGCACTTCCTCGTTCCCCGCTATTTTAATTTGACAGCATCCGCATTGTATGCTACTAGGAATCTGACACTCAGGAGGCACTGACCGGCGATATGGCTCATAAATTGCGTACCTTCGGGGAGGGCGGTGTCCATCCCCACGAATTCAAATTCTTTACGAACGAAAGTTCCATCCGCAACGCCCCGATACCCCCCGAAGCGGTGATTCCTCTTCAGCAGCACATGGGTGCACCGGCGGAATGTCTGGTCGAGGCGGGGGACACGGTGCGCGAAGGGATGCTCATTGGAAAAGCTTCCGGTGTCTTTTCGGCAAACGTGCACTCCTCGATCCCCGGCAAGGTCAAGGAAATCAGGGATATCTATCTGGCCACGGGAATGCCCTGCAAAGCCGTGGTTGTGGAGTTCGAGGGGGAGTTCGAACGCGGGGACAACGGCCCGTTGCAGTGGCAGGACAAAGACCCCCGGGAGCTCCTGGATCTGATTCGGGAGCAGGGTATCGTGGGCATGGGAGGTGCGACCTTCCCAACCCCCATCAAGTTCACAACCCGCGAAGCCAGTCCCGTGGAAACCTTCGTGATCAACGGAGTGGAGTGCGAGCCATTCCTGACAGCCGACCACCGGCTGATGTTGGAGAAGACGGCAGGCATCCTCGAGGGGATCGAGATCGTGCGCCGCGTCCTCTCCCCGCGCTCCGTGCTGTTCGGTGTGGAGGAGAACAAACCGGACGCGATAGAGGCGCTCGGCCGAGAGATCGCCCGCAGGAGCGCCGATATAGAGGTCGTGGTGCTGAAGACCCGCTATCCTCAGGGCGACGAAAAGCAGCTGCTCAAAGCCCTCACCGGCAGGGAGGTGCCCTCGGGGGGGCTGCCCCTAGACATCGGGGCGGTGGTCTCCAACGTCGGCACCGTCTATGCCATCTACGAGGCCGTGGCCCTGGGAAAACCCCTGATCGAACGGATCGTTACGGTCACGGGTCCGGCGCTTAAAAACCCGGCGAACTTCAAGGTCCGAATCGGAACGCCGGTGGGGAACCTCCTCGAGGAGTGCGGGGGTTTTTCCGCCAGTCCCGGAAAGATCGTGGCCGGCGGACCGATGATGGGCTTCGCTGTGGCCGATCCCGGCGTTCCGGTGGTGAAGGGGACTTCCGGAATCCTGGTGCTCTCGGAAAAACAGTCCAAGCCGGTACTGCAGACCCCCTGCATCGGCTGCGGACGCTGTGTTTCCGCCTGTCCCTTCGGGTTGAGTCCGACTACGTTGTACAAGTGGATCGAACATCGAGAGTACCAGGAGGCTATGACAGCCGGACTGATGGACTGCAAAGAGTGCGGCTGCTGCGGGTACGTATGCCCGGCGCATATTCCCCTCATCCAGGGAATGAAGCTCGGAAAACAAATGGCGCGGAGGAAGGGCTGAAGATCATGGCAGATGTCAAGACAACCTGGAATGCACGGGTCACCGTATCCCCCCACCTCCACGAAGGAAGCAGCACGGCAAAGATCATGATCAGCGTGATCGCGTGCCTGCTGCCCGCCGGCGTGTGGGGCGTTTTTCTGTTCGGGCTGTACTCGCTGTACGTGATTCTGGTCTCAATCGCCGCCTGCGTGCTCACCGAGTTCATCCTTGCCCGTCTGCTGGGCCGCTTCACTCTGAATGACTGGAGCGCAGTTCTAACCGGGCTTCTCATTGGCTACAACATGCCCCCTTCGGTGCCCATCTATCTGCCGGTCATCGCTTCGGTTTTCGCCATAGGGGTAGTAAAGATGGCCTTCGGCGGACTGGGGCGCAACTGGATGAATCCCGCTCTTGCCGGGCGCGTTTTCCTCACCTTCTCCTGGACCGGATTCATGACGACCTGGAAGACTCCGCTGACCTGGCGAAGCGATGCGGTAACCAGCGCTACGGTGTTGGGATATGTGAAGTCGGGCCTTGTAGATTTCCAGGGTACCGCCCTGGGACCCGTGGAGTTCTTAGCCTCGAAGGGCTATCCGCTGCCCGATCTGCCGGGCTTCCTCGCCCCTCTGGGAAGGTTGTTCCCAGGACGTTACGGAGCGCTTTTTTTGGGGAATATCCCGGGATGCATCGGCGAGGTTTCGGCTGTGCTGCTCCTGCTGGGCAGCATCTATCTGCTCGTAAAAAAAATCATCTCCTGGGAAATCCCGGTATCCTACATCGGTTCCTTCGCCCTGCTGATCTGGTTTCTCGGCGGCAGGCCCTTCGGCGCAGGCCTGTTCACCGGGGATGTGCTGTTCCATCTCCTGGCCGGAGGACTGGTGCTGGGCGCGCTGTACATGGCCACCGACATGGTGAGCTCTCCCCTGACCCGCAGCGGAATGATCATCTACGGAGTGGGTGCGGGATTTCTGACCTTTCTGATCCGTATCTACGGGTCGTTTCCCGAAGGGGTGTCCCTGGCCATCATTATCATGAATATGTTTGTTCCGCTGATAAACCGCATGACCCGCCCCGTGGTTTTCGGGTACGTGAAGGAAGGTAAGGAATGAAAAGCGTAGTAACCATAGGGTTGAAGCTGTTCGCCATCTGCGCGGTAGCCGCCCTTACCCTGGGAGGAATCAACGCCATCACCGAACCTGTAATCATCCAGCGGAAGATCATGGAGCTCGAGCAGGCCTTGGGCCAGCTGACCCCGGACGCCGAAACCGGGGAGGCAGTCGCGGTAACCGACAATCCTGTGATTGTCAAACGATATCCCGTCCGCATAGAGGGTCAGAACGCCGGGATGCTGCTGGAGTTGCAGGGTTCAGGCTATGGGGGGGAGATGAAGATCCTGGCCCGCTACGATAAGGACGGAAGGATACTGGCTGTGAAGATGATGGAAAACAGTGAAACTCCCGGGCTGGGCAAGAAGGCGGAGAATCCAGCCTACATGGAGAAATTCTTGAACACCGGCACTGCCGAAAACCCGGTTCCGATTCGTAAGGATATGCTGGCTACAGCGGAGGCCGATTCAATCACCGGTGCTACCATTACCTTTCTGGGTGTCTCCAAGGCTCTGGCCGAAGGAGCCCGCTACGCAGCCGCGGGAGGAGATTGACGATGTACAGCGAATTCAGTAAGGGGATCTTCAAGGAGAATCCTATTTTCATCATCCTTCTGGGGCTTTGTCCGACCCTGGCGGTATCAACCCAGGTGGTGAACGCCCTGGGCATGGGAGCCGGGGTCATCTTCGTTCTGATCGGCTCGGAAATCTTCGTGTCCCTGCTGAAAGATTTCATCCCCGCGCGGATCCGCATTCCCTCGTTTATCGTGATCATCGCCTCCTTCGTCACCATCGTGGACCTGGTGATGCAGGCCTACGCCCCTTCACTGTCCCGCAGCCTGGGGGTGTTCGTCCAGCTGATCGTTGTCAACTGCATCATACTGGGCAGGGCCGAGGCGTTCGCCAGCAAACGGAGGTTGGGAGAGTCCCTGCTCGATGCCCTGGGTATGGGCGTGGGTTTCACCCTGGGACTGCTGTTGATCTCGGCAATCCGGGAGATCCTTGGGGCCGGGACAATCACCCTTTTTGCAGTCGGCTCCTTCGACGGGGTCATCCGCATCCCCGGGCTTTCCTCTCAGCCGGCCCGGGTATTGGCCCTGGCACCCGGGGCGCTGCTGGTGATCGGCTTTTTGAAAGCCCTGTTCAATTGGATGGAGATGCGAAGGCAGGCCCGCGCGGCCTGGATCGTACCGACCCCGGCGCCGGCCGCAGCTGCAGCCGCAGAGGGTGCGCCCGCGCTGCAGGGGCCGTCCGATGAAGGGAGGACCTCATGAGCTACATCGGCATCATCATCACCTTCGTTTTCATCAACAACTTCATCCTGACCCAGTTCCTCGGGCTTTGTCCGTTCATCGGCGTGTCCCGGAGAACAGATTCGGCGGTGGGTATGGGATTTGCCGTCATCTTCGTGATGTCCATAGCCTCCCTGGCCACCTGGGCGGTCTACAGGCTGATCCTGGTTCCTCTGAATATCGAGTATCTCCAGACCATCAGCTTCATCCTGATAATCGCCGCCCTGGTCCAGCTGGTGGAGATGGTGATCATGAAGATCTCTCCGCCCCTGTACAAGGCGCTGGGCATCTACCTGCCCCTGATCACCACGAACTGCGCGGTTTTGGGTATCGCCCTGATCGGCGTGCGCAGCGACTACAACGCCCCGGAGAGCTTCGTCGCAGGGATCGCCGCTGGATTGGGTTTCCTGCTGGCGATCGTAGTGATGTCCACGATCCGGGAACGGTTGGACCGGGAATGGATTCCCAAACCCTTCAGGGGCGTTCCCATCGCTTTTATCACAGCCGGCCTCATGGCTCTGGCTTTCATGGCTTTTGACAAGGCACTGTTGAAGAACCTGCTCGGATAGGAGGATCCCAGGTGGTAGTTGTACGATTAGCTTTTGCTGTGGCATCGGTTGCCGGTTTGGGGATACTCCTTGGTCTGGGACTGGCCGTCGCCTCCCGCCTGCTGGCGGTACGCCGGGACGAGAGGGTGGAAGCCATCGAAAAGGCGCTTCCCGGATCGAATTGCGGGGCCTGCGGTTTCGCCGGCTGCGCGGCCTACGCAGCGCAGATCGTGGGCGGAGAGGTCGCCCTGGACATGTGCACCGTCGGGGGGGCGGATGTAGCCACGAAGATCGCCGAAATAATGGGGTCCCAGTATGAGGCTACGGAGGCGGTGAAGAGGGTTCCCCAGGTTCACTGCCGCGGCGGCGGTGCGGCGGCCGAGCGCGCTTTCGAGTACACGGGGGTGAGCGACTGTGTCGCCCTGTACGCGCTGTTCGGCGGCGACAGAGTCTGCAAGTACGGTTGTCTGGGCCTGGGCAGCTGCATGGAGGTTTGTCCGGTCGATGCGATCTACTACGATGCTGACGGACTGGTTTGGGTCAACAAGGAGATCTGCATTTCCTGCGGCCAGTGCGTGAAGGTCTGCCCGACCGGGGTGATGCAATGGCTGCCCTACGATGCGGACTACCTGGTTGCCTGCAGCTCGAAAGACAAAGGCGGACGGGTCCGCAAGTACTGCAAGGTCGGCTGCATAGCCTGTAAAATCTGCGAGAAGAAATCCCCCGAAGGAGGATACAAGGTCGAGGACAATCTCTCGCGGATCGACTACGAGGTTTCAGGTGACCGGAGTGAGGCGGCGGAGGCCTGCCCGACCAAGTGCATAATAAGGAATGATGTTCGTCCAAAACGATGAGTTCGATCAGCCTGGTATTCGGCACTTACAATCATCAACCCGATGGAACCGCCCCTGAGGAATTCGAAGCCGTCTATCAGCGGTCGTACAAACCCTTTCTGAGCCTTCTGTACAAGTTTCCCCGGCTGCACACGGTGCTCCACTACTGCGGATCCCTGTTCGAATGGATGGAGGATCAGCACCCGGAGTTCATCATGCTTCTGAAGGAGATGATCCGGCGCAAACAGGTGGAGCTGCTGGGCGGGGGATATCACGCGCCGATACTGCCGATCATACCCGACGGCGACAAGCTGGGGCAGATCGAGAAAATGAGCACCTACATTCGAACCACCTTCGGCACCCGGCCGCGGGGAAGCTGGCTCACCGAGAGCGTATGGGAACCGACCCTGGCCCGCATCTTGAGCAACAGCGGAATCGAATACACGTTTCTCGATGATCGTCACTTCCATACAGCAGGTGTGCCGGAATCGGAATGCTACCGGCCTTATCGTACCGAAGATCAGGGGAAGGCCGTCACGGTGTTTCCCGTGCACATGGGTCTGCAGGCAATGGTACCTGCCGGCGGTACGGAGGGCATCATCTCGGAGCTGCGGGGGATAGCTTCCCGAGCTCCCGAGCAGATCGCCGTTATCCTGGTGCCCGGTGAGAAACTCACCGCCCCTGACGGGACGCCCGGGATCTACGGGGAGGGGGGATGGCTTTCCCGCTTCTTAGATCTGTTGGAGGGCAACCGGGACTGGCTCCACTGCGTCAATCCCCGCTACCGTCCCGAAGTCCTGCGCCCCCGGGGACGCCTGTACTTTCCCTGCCTCTCCTCCATGGAAACCATGAACAGCGCTTTGTCGCTATCCCGGCAGAAGGTCTGTCAGGAAATCAGCAAGAGGGTCCGCAGACCCGATAACGGGATCTACCTGCAGAGGGGTTTTTTCCGCCAGTTCCTGACCCGATATCCGGAAGTCGGCCTCTTGTACTCCCGGCTGATGTATACCCATGTCCTGGTCAATCAAATCCGGGGGGACAAATACAAGAAGAAGGCCGCCCTCAACGAGCTGTGGAAGGGACAAACCGGAGCGGTGTACTGGCACGGTCGGAACGCGGGAGCATACTCGAACGACCTGCGCAAAGCTGCCTACCGAGCCTTCAATGAAGCGGAGAAGATCACCCGCAACGCCGGTATGTTCATTTCATCGATCATCTCCTCGGATTACGACATGGACGGTCAGGAGGAGTGCCTGTATCAGGGCAGAGTGCTCAACGCTTTTGTTCACAGCAATGGAGCCGAACTCCTGGAGCTGGATTACCTTCCCAAGAGCTGGAACTACCTGGACACGATCGCTCGTTGGCCGGAACGATATCACCGTTACAAATACGAGGGCTGCGACTGGTACATGCGAAAAGGCTTTATCGATCACTTTTTCTCACCCTCTACGACCCTGGAGAAATTCGACAGAATGACCTATCAGGAGACGGGGGATTTCATCGAGCGACCCTTTCAAATCGAGGAGTTCAAACGGGAACAGAGGAAAGTAGTACTCACCAGGCACGGACAGGTTCGGATCAAACGCAAGAACAACCCCGTAACCCTCTCGAAAAGCTACAGTTTCAAGGAAAATGGCATTGAGGTGGGCATCAGTATCCACAACCGCGGAACTCAGCCTGTCGAGCTGTGGTACGGGTCGGAGTGCAATCTGTCCCTGGCCGGCTGCCAGCAGGCGACGCTGGTGCTGCACAGCGAGGGAAAAGAAATCCCCCTCGGCAGAGAAGCCGTCGACCTGGGAGCGGTTCAGGCATTGAAGATCTATGATAATGTCAACCGTGTTCAGATTGCCTTCGGGGCGGACAGGGAGTTCTCCCTGTGGAGCCTGCCGATATACACGATGAGCGACTTCGGAGATACATTGCGGAAGATCTATCAGTGTTCGTGCTTCCTGCCGCAGTGGCAGCTAGAGCTCGAGCCGGATCAGAAGCAGGAGCTCAAGGTGAGCATCGATCTGCGAAAACGGTAGAGTCTATCTGCGGGCGCCGGGACACGGCGGTCCAGGCGGTGCGGCCGGAGATGGCCCCCCGCGGTCATTCCCAGAGATGGCGAAAACACGACTCCAGCCAGGGCTGGACCGGGGCGTAGAGCTGCCCCTGTGACAGGACGAACTCGAGCAGCGCTTCTTCGTACAATCCCTGGAAGTAATATGCCTGAGCCAGATAGAAGCGCACCCGGGCTTCGGTATAGGGGGAACGTCGGAGGTTGAGAAAACCCTGCAATTTCGATTCCGCCCCCGCATAGTCACCGGCCAGCAGGTGCTCCTGCAGGATATTATACAGACCCGTCGATTCCCCGCCCCCCGGCTCGTTCTTGTCCTCCGGGAGGATGACCACGGTCTTTTGGCCGGCGGCCAACGGTGCAGCGGAGGCTAGAACGCGGGAAACGGCTGCCTCCGTCAGGGGGTCCAGCTCCTCCCGTCGCGGGGGAATGGTAAAAACGCTCTCCGAATCCTCGGCAAGCTGCAGATACGGCAGTGCAATGGCCGTCGTGGACGCTTGAGCCGCAGCTTCCGGACCGGCTGACCCCTGGGTGTCACGGCCCGCATCTGCGCCGGCAGCCGCCGTCACACCGGAAACGGGAGGCAGGGCGACCCGGGGAACCTCCAGAGGTACCACAACCCCCTGGAGGGTCGTGTTTTCCCGGGCTGACAGAATCTGTCTGCCCAATTTGAACATTTCGGTATCGAGCACCGCGTAGTAGCTCTCCACACCGGGAATCGGGTAGTCGACGTAGCGGGTGGTGCCCGGTTTCAGCTGCAGGGGAGCAGAGGCATTCAGCAGGTCCTCGGAAGTAGTCATGGGGGAGGCGCCGCGGAACAGGAGAAGGTTTCGGTCCGGATTGGAATTTTCGAAAACGACCTGAACCGAGTCGTACACAACTTCGGCCTTGATACCGGTAATCCGGGCGGCCTCGCTTTCCATGGGGGGCGGGGCGGTTATCCGGACCCCCTCGGAGGTCTTGTTCCGAAACGGAATAAACAGTTCCTGGATCACAGCGCTTGGGTCTTCTATGAGCACCGCGTAGTAGTACAATTTGTCGTCCGGAGGAGTGTCCCGGTAGCTCTCCTGATCCGCCCCCAGACTGGCCACGGGTACCGCTTCGCTCAGGTTGTTCTGACCGATCTCGGTTGAATGCCGATACAGAAGTAATACGCCCTCGAGGTTGCTGGGATTGCGCCAGGTGATGAGGATCTGAGACTCATCGGCTTTGGCTTTAAGTTTCGATACGAAGGGGACGAAGCTTTCTGTTCCCGCTTCCTGGGTGAATGCCGGGGAAAGGAGATTCAAGAGGAGAAGAAACAGGAGTACTTTCCTCATACACGTTACTCATCGGCGGGGGATTTTCATAGTTTGACACAAAATAGGAGAATCTTTAAACTTAATCAAGATGTTCGTAGCGGTAGCATGTGATTTGGGCAGCGAAGATCATCAGAGCAGAGTGCATACCAGCCTGGTGGAGTATGGATTCAAAAAGGTGCACGAGGGTCTCTACGAATCCCTCTCTATAAATGAACCCGGTCTGCTTCGTCTGAAGAGGGAGTTGGATCGACTGACGGACAGTTATGACACCCTGCGTTTCTACCAGTATCCGATGGACAATACTCTGGTGATTTCCGTCCTGAAAGAGAAGAAGTGGCGTAAAACCGTTGTGAGTACGAACAAGAGAGAGCACCCCTGACCGACAATCTACTCTCATCGATCCACTGCAAAAAATGGAAGGAGCGGCAATGCTGGAGGAATTTCAAGCGGAGATCACCCGTTTAGAGGAAAATATAGAAGAATCCTGGAGGCACCTTTGACTCCGAGGGGTTAATGAAAAAGATCCAGACCCTGGAAAAGCAGTCGGGGGCGGCGGATTTCTGGCAAAATCGAGAACACGCGGAAAATACGATGAGCAGCCTCAAGCGACTGCGAGATACCTTCGATCCGTGGAAGGAGCTGAGAGAGCGCTTCCGGGATGTTAAGGAGCTTCACAATCTGGCGGTCGAGGAGGCCGATGAATCCCTCGCGGAGGAGATCAACGCCAGCCTCGGGAATCTGAGGGCCACCTATGAACAGCTGAAAGTGCTGCAGCTGCTGGGTGAAGAGAACGATCCGCTGTCCGCCTTCCTCACGATACACTCCGGCGCCGGCGGTACGGAAGCCTGTGATTGGGTGAGCATGCTGCTGCGCATGTACACGCGTTGGGCTGAGAATCACGGCTACACAACGGAGATCCTCGATATGTTGGAAGCGGAGGGGGGAATCAAGAGCGTTACAATGGAGATCACCGGCGAATATGCCTACGGTTTTTTGAAGTGTGAGACGGGAATCCACAGACTGGTGAGGATATCCCCCTTCGATGCATCGAGCCGAAGGCACACCTCCTTCGCCTCGGTATTCGCCTCGCCGGTGATCGACGATACCATAGAGGTAGAGGTCAAAACGGAGGATCTGCGGGTAGACACCTACCGGGCAGGCGGGGCCGGGGGTCAGCACGTGAACAAGACGGATTCCGCGGTCCGTATAACCCATCTGCCGACGGGAATCGTGGTCCAATGTCAGAACGAGCGCAGTCAGCACAAGAACAAAGCCATGGCGATGAAGGTGCTGCGTTCGCGGCTGTACGAGCATTACAGAGAGCAGCAGGAAGCGGAGAAGGAAAAACAGGAGAGTGAGAAGAAAGATATCGCCTGGGGCAACCAGATCCGATCGTACGTGTTTCATCCGTATTCGATGGTGAAGGATCACAGAACCAAGGTGGAGGCGGGGAACGTCCAGGCCGTTATGGACGGGGATATCGATCAATTCATAGAAGGATATCTCATCTCGGGTTCGGGGGTCGGACAGAGGTGGGCATAAACGTCCTGATCGTCGACGATCTGAAGTTCATCAAACTCGTCCTGCGGGAATTGCTCGAGAAGGCGGGTTTCCGTGTCGTGGGGGAGGCCTCCAACGGGGAGGAGGCCGTTGAACTGTATCAGGAGAAACGTCCGGATGTGGTGCTCATGGATATCACCATGCCCAAAATGGACGGTCTGGCTGCGTTGAAACAGATCTTGAAATTAGATCCCCAGGCAAAGTTAATCATGTGTTCCGCCCTTGGACAGCAGAACCTGATCGTCCAAGCGCTTCAGCTCGGGGCCAAGGATTTCATCGTCAAACCGTTCCGTGACGAACGCGTGGTGGCGGCGATCAAGAAGGTCCTCGATATCGAATGAAAATCGTCTTTTTTCTCCTGCTCGCCCTTTCCTCGTTTCCCATCACCGCCCAGGAACTCACCCTGGCCGACCAGCGGCCGGTGTGGTCAATCGGGGTGGCCGCCTTCGAAGGCAGGAACCTGAGTCCCGAGAATGTCTATTTGACCCGCAGTGTTCCCATGCTGATCCGGGAACGTCTCGAGGCGATCCCGGATCACTATTTCAGCGCCGCCGAGGTGCAGGCTTACCGGCGGCGGATAATTCAAGAAGAAAGGCAGCGCCTTGTCGAAGCGGTGAGCGCCGATCGTCGCGCCCGGGACGAGCTGTTCTTCACCTCCGATTCGGTGCAGGCAAAAGCGGCTGTCTATGAACAGAGGATTGCGGCCAATCTGACGGCCGTCCGGGATCTGGGGGATCTGGATCCCGAACAGATCGCCTTTCCGCAGAGCAAGCCTCTGCGTTTCGTATCAGGTGCGGATGGACAGCTGGTATTCGACAAGACGGTGCTCAGCCCGTTTCAGCTGGCAAAACAGCAGGATCTGGATGTCCTGCTGTGGGGAGGTTTCGAAGAGGTGCAGGGCTTCCTCTACTTCGAGATCACCCTTTTCAATGCCGTTCTCGGAGAACCTGTTTACACCTACAGCGATGCCGCCGCTCCCATCGAGATGTACGACCTGTTCGACCAGCTGATCACGGAGCTGGCCACCGTCCTCTGGGGCCGCGATTGGAGTTCCCTTACCGTGCAGACCGTGCCGCCCGGTGCTTCGGTGTGGATCGACGGGCAGTTTCAGGGACGCACCCCTTTGAGCATTCCCTATCTGCTGCCCGGGGACAGAGAGCTGCTCGTTCAGGACCCGGACTTCCAATCGGTCACCCGGACAATCGAGCTTTCCCCGTACGCTGAACAGGTGAAGCGCATTACCCTTGTCCCGCGCGCCCGGGAAGTCCTGACCCTGGACAGCGATCCTGCGGGCGCGACGGTCTACAATGGATCGGAGTGGCTCGGCTCGACGCCCCTGAGTGTCGAGAAACCGGAGGAGCTCAGCCGTTTGCTCCTGCGGCGGGAGGGATATCTGGATTTCCCGCTGTATACCCGGCCGCCGGTCGAGCCGTCGATAACCGCTGAGCTCCTGCCCGACAGCGTCGATCTTTCAAAGATTCAGGACTCCAGGCGGGATGAGCTGTACACGGCTTTGGGGGTTTTTGCGCTTTCCCTTCCGATCCCGATGTTCTCGTGGGGCTATCGCAACGACTACATCGCGACGGCAACGTCTCTTGAACACCAGGGTAAAACCGCGCAGTCACAGGAAGCCCTGGCTACCGCCAACATCTATACAGGGGTTTCCCTTGGAACCATGGCGGTTAGCGGGGGGCTGTTTGTGAACCTCCTGGTACGGCTGATTCGCTACCTCCGGGCGGCGGATCGCAAAGCCTGAGGTGAGGACAAAGGTACTATGAGCAGAAGATCCCTGGGCGCCAGGCTGCGAGATCTGTTCGGGTCGCCGGGGCGGGATTTTTACGAGGAGCTGGAAGATATACTGATCGAAGGCGATCTCGGCCCAGCCACCGCCGCCAGGGTAATAGACTCAGCCAGGGCAGAGATCAGGGGCAGGGACGGGAAAGACAGGGAGCGATTTTTCAGCCTCCTCAGGTCCCAGCTTGGCGAGCAGCTGCGCCGGGAATCCCTGGAATTGTTGGAAGACACCCTCAACTTGATCCTCGTTCTGGGCGTCAACGGAGTGGGTAAAACCACGACGATCGCCAAACTTGCCCATTTCTTCACAAAGCAGAGGCAGCGGCGGGTTCTACTGGCAGCGGCGGACACCTTCCGGGCGGCGGCCATCGATCAGCTCGCGGTCTGGGGACAACGGCTGGCCTTGCCCGTGGTGCGGCAGGAGCGGGGTTCCGATCCCGGGGCGGTGGTATTCGACGCGATATCCAGTGCCCTGGCCAACCGGATCGACCTCATCATTGCGGATACCGCTGGGCGGATGCACAACAAGGCGCATCTGGTCAAGGAGCTGGGAAAGATCGACAAGATCGCTGCCAGCCGTCTCCCGGCTCCGGCTTACAAGAAGGTGCTGGTCATCGACGCGACGACCGGCCAGAATGCCCTTCGCCAGGCGGAGGTTTTTCATGAAGCGGTCGGGGTCGACAGCATCGTTGTGGCAAAATACGACTCCACGGCGAAGGGAGGAATCGTGGTGGCCATAGCCAGGGAGCTGGGCATCCCCTTTTCATTCATTGGAGTCGGGGAAAAACTGGAGGACCTGGAACCCTTCGATACCGAATCGTATCTGAACCGGCTGCTCGAGGTGCAATGAGCGCACTGCGGTTTCCCCGAGCCCCCGTTTTGCTCCTGGCTGTGATCCTGTCGGCTCCGGCCCTCCTCTGCGCTCAGGATACCCCGGCGATCCGGTACTACATTTCCAACGAACTCGGTATGGCTCTGGAGGAAATCGGCTGGTACCGCAGGGAGGAGTTCCCCTACATTTTGGTTGTCCGCAAAGAGGCGAGCCGGGAAACCCGCACCCTGCTCTACGAAGGACAGGAGCTGCGGCGCTGGGAGTACGAAGCTGACGAACAGCGGATCTACCGGGGCTCGGAGCTCGAGCAGCGGCTGAGGTACGACAGTCAGAATCGCCTGATGGAGGATCAGTCGTATATCGGCGGCCTCTTGAGCAGGCGAACCGTTTACTTCTATAACCGGGATGTCCTGGAGCGAACCGAGACCTTCGATCCAGACGGGCTGCTGCTGTATCGTGATTTCTACAAGCTGTCTCCGGACGGCCAACTGCGCCGGGTGACCCGGGACGACCCTCAACAGCAGCAGGCTCAGCGGCTGGCCCTTGGAGATGGAGCCAGGGGAGCTGGGGAGGAGCGCTACGGGGACAGCCGGGAACAGCGGATAAACCGCTACGATCGGCAGGGCAGGCTGGTGGAACGGGAGCACTGGTACGGGGGGCAGTTGATGGAGCGGGAGCACTTCGAATACCGGGGGGGAGAGGATATCCTCGAGAGCTCCCGGCTGGAGGAGTTTTCCCTGGAGCGCACGACCAGGCGCAGCTACGACGATGAGGGCAGGGTTGTGCGAATCGAGGTAACCGACGGGGACGGGCGGATCGAGCGGACCGTACACGTGAGGGACGGGCAGGGCAGGATCGTCGAAACAACCAGAAGGGGGCCCAGGGGGATCGAAAACTGGCTGTTCGAATACGGCCCGGGGGAGGATCCGGTGAGGGAAGAGTACCGGGTCCGGGGTTCCCTGGAGCGTATTACCCTGTACTCCGCCGAGGGGGAGGAACGATTTCGGGTGGAGGAGCTGTACCGGGAGGGCCGGCTGTTCATGAGAGTACACTATCGATCCGGGCAGAAGGTGAAGGAAGAGGTCTTGAGGAACGGAGAGGTCGTGCGGGTGCGGGAGTACTGATGAAGTCTCGATTCATCTCGTTCATGGGTCTGCGTTATTTTCGTTCCAGAAGACGGGGGGTCGGTGGTACTTCGACCGTGCTGGCGATCCTGGGCGTGGCCGTCGGGGTGATGGCCCTGACCGCGGTCATGGGGGTGATGAACGGATTCCAGCTGGGATTCATAGAGAGCATCCTGGAGATCAGCTCTTATCACATTCAGATCCGGGGCCTGAACGCTCCGGCCGCTTCGCAAGTCCTCGAATCCCTCCGCCGGCTTCCCGCCGTACGATCGGCGGTGCCTTTCACCGAGCATCAGGTGATCATCGAAGGGCGGTTCAGCGATCCCCGGGGCTGTCTGATCCGGGGATTGCCCACCGACGTGCAACGTCTCGATCCTTCTTTCTTCCAGACTCTGGAGATCGTGTCCGGAGATTTCACGTTGGAACAGCCGGGAGCGATCGTTTTGGGGGTGGAGCTTTCCCGGCATCTGGGTGTCGGGGTCGGGGACGGTGTATCGATCCTGTCCCTGCAGGGAGCCTCCCTGGGGGAGCTCGAGCCTGCAAACCGCTTCTATCAGGTCGTCGGATTGTTCCGCAGCGGATACTACGAGTTCGATCTCGGCTGGGCATTCTTCTCAATCGAAGAGGGTCTCGCCCTGGAGGGAAACGGCAGCGCAGCGGAGACTATCGGGGTCAAAATCCAAAATCGCTTCCGGGATCAGCAGGCGATCGAGGCGATTCGGCAGATCCGCCCGCAGCAGCCGTTTCAAATCGTCAGCTGGAGGGAATTCAACCGGGCCTTTTTCGGTGCCCTGCGCATGGAGAAAATCATGATGACCGTGCTGATCGGGTTGATTTTCGTTGTCGTGGGCTTCAACATCCACCACAGCCTGCGTCGAGCGGTGCGGGAGCGGTATGAAGAGATCGGCGTGCTCAAGGCACTGGGGGCTTCAGACCTGGCGGTGAGGAGGATCTTCATTCTCGAAGGGTTGCTGATCGGCGGGATCGGCGCCTTTGTCGGGCTGCTGCTGGGGCTGCTGATATCCGCCAACATCAATGCGGTTTTCAACTTTGCCGAAACGGTCGTCAACGCCGCGATTGCCTTCGTGGACCTGCTGCTCTTCCCGCTGCTGCGCTCCTCCAGAGGCAGGTTTTCCCTGTTTTCGCCTGCCTATTTCTACATCACCGAAGTCCCAAGCACCGTCCTGTTGAGGGAAGCCGTGCTGATCGCGATTTTTGCCGTATTTGCTCCCACCCTGGCGGCGGCCGCGGCGGCCTCCCGGGTGAAGGAGGTTCGTCCTGCGGAGGTACTGCGCTATGAGTGAGTCTGTGAACGCAGCTCTGGATGTTCGAGGAGTGAAAAAAGTCTTCCGCAGCGGCAGCGAGGACCTCGTCGTTTTCGAGGAGGTGAGTTTAACGGTACCCCAGGGCAGTACGGCTGTTATCCTGGGGGAGAGCGGTTGCGGGAAAACGACGCTGCTGAATCTGATCGGTGCCCTGGACTCGTGTACGGCGGGGCGGATCCTGTTCAATGGCTTCGATATCACCGAGCAGAGGGAGGAGGACCTCATCGAGTTTCGGTCGAGACAGCTGGGTTTTATCTTCCAGTTCCACTATCTGCTGAAGGATCTCACCGCTTTGGAAAACGTTCTGATCCCAGCCCTTATAGTCCGCGCCCCCCGCGCCCGCTCCGGCCGGCGTGCACAGGAGCTGCTGGAACAGGTTGGATTGTCCGATCGGATGGGTCACTACCCCGTACAGCTGTCCGGCGGAGAACGGCAGAGGGTAGCCGTGGCCCGGGCCCTGATGAACGATCCCAGCCTGATCCTGGCTGACGAGCCTACGGGAAACCTCGACGAGCGCAACTCCAAGGCGATTCGGGAGCTGCTCTTCGCACTGGTTAGATCCTACGGAAAATCGATGATCCTTGTGACCCATGCCTCCGATCTCAGTCAGATGGGCAATGAGCACTTCCTGCTGGAGCACCGCCGGCTGAGGAAGTTGTGATGGCCGCCGGACGTGCCCTCTGGACAACCCTGGGCCTGCGGACCTTCGTCTCCAGACGGGGAAAGATCTCGAGTCTGTTGTTCGGCAGCATTATCGGCATCGGCTTGAGCCTGATCCCGCTGGTGGTGGTGCTGGAGGTCGCCGACGGGATGATCGAAGGAATCACCCGCCGCTACCTGGAAGTTGGAACGTACCACCTTCAGGTGAGCCTGGCCGGAGAGGCCAATCTGGAGAGTTACGAAACCCTGGCCGGGCAGCTGCGAAGGCATTCGGGGATCACCCGGGTAATCATCGAGCGGCGGGGCATGGGCCTTCTGTATACCGGTTCCCGGCGGGGGGCGGTGACCATCCGGGCGGTGCCTCCCTCCCTTTACCGGGAGGATGGAGATTTTCGCAGGTACTTCCAGATCCTCGACGGATCTTTTGACCTGGACAGGCCGCAGGCCATTCTGGTGGGCAGGGAGATCGCCCGGAAGCTCGGAGTGGGCGTCGGGGACCAGGTCAAACTGCTGACCATGATATCTACATCGGTGGGACGAAGCCTGCCGCGGGTAGGCTCCTTCACCGTCACCGGTGTTTTCACGACCGGGTACCAGGAACTGGACAAACTCTGGACCTATATCCCCCTTGCTGCCGCCGAGCGGGTGCTGCCCCGCGGCGGCTCATCCACATTTCTGGGGTTGAAGGTCGCCGATCCGTTTGAACGGATAGATGCCCAGCTGCGCGCCCTGGAAGCGGATCTGCCCGCAGAAGCTCGGGCGGTGAGCTGGTATGAACTGGAAAGAGCGAACTACAAGTCGTTCCAGACCACCAGAGCGCTGTTGATCTTTGTCATGGCCCTGATCGTGGCCGTGGCCAGTGTCAACATTTCTTCCAGTCTGATCATGGTGGTCATCGAAAAGACCGAGGAGATCGGCATCCTCAAGGCGATGGGAGCCGATCCCCGGTCGATCACCCGAATCTTTGTTTTTGCCGGCCTGTGCGTCGGCTTCCTCGGCGTGATTCTGGGCTTGAGCCTGGGTCTGACGGTGGCGGTGAACATCAACTCCATTTTGACCGGTGCCGAGCTGTTGGTGAATCGGCTGGTTTTTACCTTCCGTCAGCTGATCTCTCCGATCATCCAGGTGCACAGCTCAGCCCCGGTTCGCCTCTTCAACGCCGAGTTCTATCTGGAGGAGATACCGATCCGCATCAAGGTTGCCGAGTTGTTCTCCGTGGCCGCCGCTTCCCTTCTGCTCTCGGCCCTGGCGGCTTTTTTTCCGGCAAGAGCGGCGGGGCGAATCAAACCTCTTGAAGTGCTACGGAAAATTTGATTTTGTGTGTATAATTAATACTAGTTATGAAATGTGAAATCTGCGGTGCCCGCAAGGCGGTGATCCACATACAGCAGGTCATCGGCAAGGAGCGGGTGGATCTGCATCTTTGCGAAGAGTGCGCCCTGGAGAGGGGTATTACCGGGGAGGGGGAGCACGTGGAGCTGTCCATCTCCAAAATGCTGAACGGTCTTCTCGATATCGGTGAACTGAAAGAGAGGCAAAACGCCGTCTGCCCGCAGTGCGGATCGACCTGGGCATCGATACAAAAACGCGAGAAGTTCGGCTGTGCGGAATGCTACAGCACCTTCAGCCGGGAGATCCATATCCTCCTCGAGAAAATGGGTGCCCGGTCCACCCATAAGGGAAAGCTGCCGAAGGGTTTGATCACCTACAAGAGGGTTCTCGTGGATGTGGTGAAACTCAAAGAGGGGCTTCGGGAAGCACTGAAGCGGGAAGATTATGAAAAGGCGGTGCGGATCCGTGATCGCATACGGGAACTGGAAAACTCTCCGGAGGAGGCCTGATGCCTGTAGACAGGGGTTGGTACAGTTCTCCCGGATCCGACGATGATGTAGCGGTTTCCAGCCGTGTCCGGCTGGCCCGAAATCTGATGGATATTCCTTTCCCGCCGACGCTGAGCAAGGAGGAGGAGCAGCAGGTTCAGCTCCAGGTGATCGACGCCTTTAGCGAACTTTCCGATCCCTTCGAAACGATCTATCTGGACAGACTGGCGCCTTTGGACCGGAAGATCCTGCTGGAACAGAACATCATCTCTCAGGATTTCTGCGTGTCCCCCAACAAGTTGGTACTCCTGAACCGGGACGGCAGGATGAGTGCCATGGTCAACGAGGAAGATCACCTGCGCCTAGCCTGTCTGGACACCGGGCTGTGCCTGAAGGAGGTCTATGAAGCGGCGGACGCTCTGGACAGCCGCCTGGAGGACAGGCTGCATTTTGCCGCCTCCATCGAATGGGGCTACCTGGCCTCACGCCTGGAAAACGCCGGAACGGGCCTGAGGGCTTCGGTGATGCTGCATATGAGCGCCCTGGTGAACGACGGCACGATCGGCTGGGTTTTGAAGCGGATCAACCAGATGGGTCTTCAGATCAAGGGATATTGGGGGGAGGGGGACAACTCCCTCGGTGACATGTACCAGATCTCCAATCCCCTGTCGATCGGTCTTCGGGAGAAGGAGATCCTGTCTTCAATCGAAGAGGCGGCCCGGGAGATGGTGGAGTACGAGCGCAAGGCCCGGGAGGAGATGTTGGCCAGCCGCCGGATCGAGCTGGAGGATCGGGTGCACAGGGCATTCGGTGTATTGGGCTCCTGCCGGCTGATCTCTTCCAAAGAGGCGATAACCCTGCTGTCCGCCGTACGCCTGGGGATAAGTCTGGGGATCATTACCCAACCCCGAAGAGAGGTGATCACCTCCCTGATGATCCAGGCCCAAAAGGCGCACGTGCAAAAAAGTCTGGACCAAACGGATGACGATGCAGATAATAAATTAGTAGATTATACCCGAGCAAAACTGATACGGCATGCCCTCGAGGGGCATGTCCGGGAGGACAACAATGTTTAAGGGTTTGACTCAGCGCGCTCAGAAGATACTGACGGTACTGGCCCAGGAAGAGGCGAAGAGATTTCATTCCGACCAGCTTCTTCCTGAACATATAATAATAGCCCTGCTCAAAGACGGAGAGGGGGTCGCGGTCAAAGCATTGCAGAAAGCCAAGGTCGACCTCGGGGAGATGCAGCTGGAAATCGAGCGTTCTCTGCCGATGGGCAAGGGAGGGCTTATCCTGGGGGATGTTCCTCCGTCGAAGAGAGGCAAAAAGATTCTGGAGGATTCGGCTGCGGAAGCCCGCAACATGGGTCATGAGTACATCGGAACCGAACATCTTCTTCTGGCCTCCAGCCAGGAGCAGGACAGCGCCACGGCCCGCTATCTGAATCGCCAGAAGGTGGATGCCGGCAAGCTGCGGGAGCTGATCATCCAGATCAACGGGCTGGGTGACCTGAACCCGCAGATGCAGCAGAAGAGAAAGAGCCAGCCTCTGGCCAGGAAGGCCACCCCCACGCTGGATGAGTTCAGCAGGGATCTGACCAAACTGGCGCGGGAGGAGAAACTGGATCCGGTGATCGGCAGGAGCCGGGAGATCCAGAGGGTCGTTCAAATACTGGCTCGCCGTACAAAGAACAATCCGGTCCTGATCGGAGAACCCGG
Source organism: uncultured Spirochaetaceae bacterium (assembly GCA_964588355.1). Lineage (GTDB taxonomy): Bacteria > Spirochaetota > Spirochaetia > SZUA-6 > DRHE01 > JAFGQJ01. The sequence continues at coordinate 66,488 of CAZPPB010000001.1, forward strand.
CGTGGGCAAGACGGCCATCGTCGAAGGGCTGGCCCAGAGGATCGTGACCGGCAATGTGCCTGATGCGCTGAGCGGGCGCCGCGTGCTGACCCTGGATCTGGCCTCTCTGGTTGCGGGAACCAAGTATCGCGGCGAGTTCGAAGAACGCCTCAAGAGGGTGATGAAAGAGATCGTAACGGCGAGCAACGTGATCCTCTTCATCGACGAGCTGCATACCCTCATCGGTGCCGGCGGGGCGGAAGGAGCAATCGATGCCTCGAATATGCTCAAGCCGGCTCTGTCCAGAGGGGAGCTTCAGTGCATAGGAGCGACCACACTCAACGAGTACCGCAAATACGTAGAGAAGGACGCTGCGCTGGAACGCAGGTTCCAGCCCATCTACGTGGAAGAGCCGACGGTGGATGAGACCATCGAGATTCTCAAGGGATTGAAGGAGCATTACGGCAAATTCCACCACGTCACCTATACCTACGAAGCCCTGGCAGCCTCGGCGGCTCTGTCCCACCGCTATGTTTCGGACAGGTTTCTTCCCGACAAGGCGATCGACCTGATCGATGAAGCGGGCAGTCGCAAGAAGATCGACAACAGCGTGAGGCCGAAGGAACTGGCCAAGATCGAAAGTGAGATCGAAAAACTCAGCGCGGAGAAGGGCAACCTCGTGGCCCAGCAGAACTACGAGAAGGCGGCTGCGATACGGGACCAGGTCAAAACCCTCCGCAGCCGGATGGAGGTGGTCAAGCAGGACTGGGAAGCAAACCTCCGGGTGGAGGAAAATCTGGTCGATGTTGAGGAGATCCAGACGGTGGTCTCCGAGATTACCGGCATTCCCCTCAACCGCATCGCTCAGAGTGAATCGGAAAAGCTGCTGAAGATCGAAGAGGAGCTGCACAAGCGGGTGATCGGACAGGATGCCGCCATCAATTCGATTGCCGCCGCTATCCGGCGTTCCCGAACCGGCTTGAGCTCGCCCAAGAGACCTCTGGGATCATTCATCTTCCTCGGTCCCACCGGGGTCGGCAAGACGTTGCTGGCCAAGACGCTGGCAGCCTTCCTGTTCGGCAACGAGGACTCCCTGGTGCGTATAGATATGTCCGATTTCATGGAGAAACACAATGTGTCCCGCCTGGTCGGCGCCCCTCCGGGGTATATCGGCTACGAGGAAGGGGGGATGCTGACAGAAAAGATCCGCCGACGTCCCTACAGCGTCATCCTGCTCGATGAAATCGAAAAGGCCCACCCTGATGTGTTCAACCTGCTGCTGCAGGTACTCGAGGAGGGGCAGCTGCAGGACAACCTCGGCCACACTGTGAGTTTCCGCAATACCGTACTCATTATGACCTCCAATGCCGGAGCCCGGGAGATCAGCAAGGATGCCTCACTGGGTTTTCATGTGGAAGAGGGCACGATGCACTACGAAGAGATCCGCACCAGCGCCCTGAGTGAGATGAAGAGGCTGTTCAATCCGGAGTTCCTCAATCGCGTCGATGAGACCGTGGTGTTCCACAGTCTGGACCGGGACCACCTGCGGGAAATCCTGGAGCTGATGGTCAAGGAGATTCAGGTACAGCTGAACGATAAGAACATCACCCTGCAGATGACATCCGCGGCGCGTACCTTCCTGATCGAGGAAGGTTACGACGAGAAGTACGGAGCTCGGCCGCTGCGCAGAACCCTTCAGCGCCTGGTAGAGGACCCCCTATCGATAGATATTCTAAAAGGGCGCTTCAAACAGGGCAGCACCATCGTGGTGGACTTCAAGGATCACAAGATCGCCTTCAGATCGAAGAGAACGCGGAAGAGCTCCGACAAGGGGACCCAGGCCCAGGGAGGAGATCCCGGCGACAGCTCCGATTCCTCCAAGCTTCCCCGGGAGCTCGCAGTACGCTGAGGCGGACCTCGGTCCGAGGAGAGTTTTTGCGCATCAGAGCCTCCCTATTGACTTTTCTCTCGATTGTTCTCCTGAGCCCTCCGGCAGGTGCCCAGAGTGCTGAAAATCTCTTCGAAGCCGGAAGAAAAGCCTTCCAGGACGGCATTTATGACATGGCGGGAAGGAACTTCCGGGAGCTGACCGATCAGTACCCGGAAAGCCCCTTCGCCGACGATGCCGAGTATCTCAGCGCAGTTGCGGATTTCTATCTCGGGGAGTTTCGAGCCTGCGTTTCCACCTTGAAGAACTACGCCCGCAAGTATCCCCGCTCGCCGAACAACAGCAGGGTATCCTACTGGCTCGGCAGCGCCTACTTCCAGCTGCTCGACTATGCGCAGAGCCATTCCCACCTCGAGGATCAGGTCGAGCGGTATCCCGAAGAACAGCCGTACTACGATCACGCTCTGCTGCTGAAGGCGATGGTGGAGGAGAATCTCTCCGATTGGGCGGCGGCGCGGCGCAGCTACCGGGAGGTGTTGAGCAGAGAGTCCGCCCGGGAGCTGTGGCCCGAGAGTCTGTACCGCTGCGGGGGCATCGACCTGCGCAGGGCAGATTACGCCGATGCGTTGACCGCTTTCACCCGGATCCTGGTAGAGTTCCCGGACTCGGCTTATGCGGATGAGGCGGTTTTCTTCCTGGGGGAGTGTCAGTTCTTCGTCGGCCGTTACGCCGAGGCTGAGCGAAGCTTCAGATCCGTTCTGGAGACCGATCCTCCGCCGGAACAGTTGGAGACCGGCCTGTATCGACTGGCCTTGATAACATCCGAGCTCGGCCGCAAGCCAGAGGCCCTGGAGTTCTGTACTGAGCTGCAGCGGCTTTTTCCCCGCAGCCGCTTTGCCGAACCCCTGGCCCGGCTGGAGGCGGACCTGCTGTTCGATCTGAGCCGCTACGCAGAGGCCTACGACGCCTATCGGCAGGCCCTGGCAACGGCCGGCGAAGCGCAGGAGCGGCAGGTCATCTACTACAACATGGGGCTTTCGGCCTACCTGGACGGGGATCTGCGCCGGTCCGTCGAGCCTCTGGAACAAGCGCTCCAGGGCCGCTGCGGGATCGCCGAGCGCAGCCTCTTTCGCCTGGCCGCCGCGCAGGCCGAGCTGGGTTCCGTGCAGGAGGCTTCCAGTCGTTTCGAAGAGTTCAGGCGCCGCTTCCCCTCGTCTGCGAAGCGCGAGGAGGCCACCAGGATCCTGTCCGCCCTGTACGACGAGGGAGGACGGCGCAGCGAAGCCGAAGCGCTGTATACCGAGCTGATCACCCGCTACCCGGGTTCCTCCTATCAGGACGAGTACCTGTTCAAGCGCGGCAGTTCCTATCTGCAGGGCGGCTCGATCACCGCCGCACTCAAAGACTTCCACTCCCTCAACGAGCGCCGCCCAGACTCCGCCTATCGCGGGGAAAGCACGTACAACATCGGCTACATCTACTCGCAGCGGGGGGAATATCAAAGGGCAATTCCCTATTTCGAAGACGTTCTGAAAGCCGATCCTTCGGCGGAGCTGGCCGGCCGGGCCATCCTGGCCGCAGGGGTGTCGGCCTTCAATGCGGGGGACTACGAGGCGGCGGCTCGGTGGTTTCAGAGGAATACCGGCCGGACCCCTCAGCCGGGCACTGCCGGAGCCGCCGGGGCGGCGTGGGTGGCAGAGAGCTGGTTCTACCTGGGCAGAACCTACTACAACAGCGAGCGGCTGGAGGCCGCCGCCGAGAGCTTCGCAAAAGCGGCACAGCTGTTGGGCGGATCGCCCCGGGGGACGGCCGGGCGAAAGGATGCCGGCACCGGCGGCCTCCAGGGTGAGGAGGCGCTGTTTTGGCAGGGACTGTCGGAGTTCAGGCTCGACCGATTCGCGTCGGCCAAAGAAACATTTCTGACCCTGACCACCCGCTATCCGGAGGGACAGAGGGCCGCGGAGAGTTACTACAGAGCCGGTATCTGTACCGCTCAGGTAGAGGGCTACGCACAGAGCATCGAGTACTACGACAGGGCGCTGCAGGCGGTAACCGCCGCGGCGGCGAACACCCAAAGCAGGGAGTACAGGGAAAACCTCCATCAGGAGATTCTTTATCAGAAGGGACTGAGCCAACTGTCCGCCGGACAGAGAGATCGGGCCGTTCAGACATATGAGACGCTCAGTCGGGAGTACCCGCAAAGCGCCCTGGCTTCAGAGGCCTTTTTCAAGATCGCCGAGGAGGATTTCCGATTAGGCGATTACAGAGCCGCCACCGCCGGCTTCCTCCGGGTCAAGGATCGCTTTCCCTCCACCCCGGCAGCGGCAACCGCTCTGTACTGGGCGGGACTGAGCGCAGCCCGGGCCGGAGACCAGGCCGCCGCCCTGGAGTACCTGATCGGCTACCTGGAGGACAATCCCGACGGTACCGGGGCTCCCACCGGTGGTTTGGTAGATTTGGCGATGCAGGAGATCCGGGGTATCCTCTCCGAGATCGGAGGTCCCCGGCAGGGGAGGGAGGGGCGGATATTCGAAGAGTTCTACAGGCGGGTCGATCGCAGTCCCTCCCTCGAGCCGGAGCTCAAGAATCGGGTGCGCCTGGAATATGCCCGTTTTATTTTTACAGAAAAACCCGAGGCAGCGATGGCAATACTGCAGACCGTGAGGGGCGAGGATCCGGCGGAACCCCTGGCCGGCGAGGTGAACTTCATGATCGGAGAGTACTACCGGACCGAGGGTGAGCTGGAACGGGCCTACGACATTTTCAGCGGAATAATCGGCGCCAATTCCGAGAGGCCGGGAGCGGAATCACAGCTGGCGATCGGCCGGATATTGGAGGCCCAGGGCCGCAACCAGGAAGCGGCGGAAGAGTACCTGAAAGTGCATTTCCTGTACCCGGATCATGCAGATCTGGCGGCTGAGGGCCTTTACATGGCCGGGCTAATGTACTGGAATGAGGGATACCGGGACAGGGCGGCGGAGCTGTTCGACAGGCTGGCGAGGGAGCATCCGGACAGCCCCTGGCTGGAGCAGGTGCCCTGACTATCGGCGAGGCGAGGCAGCTATGACAGAAACCGTAGAGTTTATGGATACAACGCTTAGGGACGGAAACAAACTTCCCTTTGTCGTCCTGGACCGGCATGACCGCCTGGTGATAGCCAGGCAGCTGGCTGCGCTGGGGGTGGATATCATCGACGCCGGCTATCCGGCCGCCTCAGAGGAGGAGCGGGACATCGTCGGGATAATCGCTGAACAGGTGCGGGGCCCCCGTATTTCCGCCCTGTCCCGGGCGGTGGTGGAAGACGTGGCGGAGGTTTGCGAGCTGCTGTCAAAAAGCCGCAAACCCCACGTGCACATCTTCCTTCCCCTTTCGCCCAATTTCCTCGAGAACAAGCTTCAGCTTTCGAAAAAAGAGATCCTGGCCCGGATTCGCCGCTGCCTGGAGACGGCCGGAAAACTGCCGGTACAGTTCTCTTTCGGCCAAATCGGGGAGGCGGAGCCGGAGTTTCTAATCGAAGCTGCGGCGGTGGTGGCCGACAGTGGAGCTGCGGTGCTCAACCTGGCCGACACCAACGGCGGGATGCACCCGCAGCAGGCCGCCGAGTTGATCGGGAGGATTGCAGCCGCCCTCGGCCCTAAACCGGCACTCAGGATCGGGGTGCATTTCCACAATGACCTGGGGCTGGCCACCGCCAATTCCCTGGCCTGCCTGGAAGCGGGGGCGCGCCATGTCGAGTGTACTGTCGGCGGGCTGGGTGAGAGGGGAGGCAATGCGGCCCTGGAGGAGATTGTTTTCGCCCTGGAGGCATTCGGGCAGCGGTTGGGCTTATCCCATAATATACGGTTGGATCAGCTGTGGCGCACCTCTACGCTGCTGTCACGCCTGACGGGGATTTTTCCCCATCCGAACAAGGCGGTGATCGGAAAATGTGCGCTGCCGGAATCGATGCCCGGAGACGGAGGTGATGCGGGAAAAACGCTTCCGGGACACCTCGGGCAGCTGCTGCGGGGAGCCACCATCGGCAGATCAGAGGATTCCCTGTTCGGAGATCAGGAGATGAGCCGGGCTGGATTCCAGCAGCAGCTGCAGAGTTACCGGATCGATATCGAGGAGGTGGATCTGGACAAAGCCTACGGCCTTTATCAGTCCCAGGTTCGCAGGAAAAAAACGGTTACCCTGAGTGAGGTGCAGTCGATCGTGGAGCAGGCCCGTCTGCGGCAGACCCAGGCGGTCTTTTCGCTCGGCTCCTTCAGCGTGATGACTGGTTCTCACTGCCTGCCCGTGGGAAGCGTGGAGCTGAAGACGGGAGACTCCCAGCTGGTGCAGACTGCGACGGGTACCGGACCGGTGGATGCACTGTGCCGGGCCGTGGACAGGGCGGTCGGACTGGACCCGCGGTTGATTCTGTACTCCGTGGATATGCTCACCGAAGGCAAAGACGCCCGGGCTGAAATAACGGTCAGTTTAGCCTACATGGGAAGACGGTTTCACGGACACTCCGGTTCGACGGATGTGGTGGAAGCCAGCCTGCGGGCCTATCTGGATGCTGTGAACAGCATCGAAGCCCACCGGCGAGCCTATCCGGAGGAACAGTTCTACATCAACGGCGAAGAGCTCTGGTGGGAGTAGTCAGGGATGCAGCCGCTCATTCGTTGACCCGCTCGACGTACTCACGGCTCTCGGAGTTGACCAGTATCTTGTCTCCCGCCTTGATGAACAGCGGCACCTTTACCACCAGCCCCGTTTCCAGCGAAACCGGCTTCGTGGCTCCGGATACCGTGTCCCCCTTCAAACCCTCTCCGGCTTCGGTCACGGTCAGCGCGACCTTATATGGCAGCAGGATATCGATGGGTTTTTCATCCCAGAAGGACAGTTGCACGGTTTCCCCCTCGAGGATGAACAGCCGCTTGTCCTCATGGCCCTCAATGGGCATCGTGAATTGCTCGTAGGTCTCCAGATCCATGAAGTGGAACAGTTCCGCGTCGGCATAGAGGAACTGAACATCCCTCGACTCCACGTTGATGTCCTCGAGATTCTCCTGGCTCTTGTTGACCTGTTTAAGCACCTGGCCGGTGACCAGGCTTTTGAGTTTCAGACGAACGAAGGCCGAGCCTTTTCCCGGATTGACGAACTCCCGCTCTACGACCACATGGGGTTCATCTTTGATGAGCAGAAATACACCTTTGGAAATAGCACCTGCGCGTATCATAGATTTTTCCTATCCTAATGACTTCCCCCTCCTGTTTCAAGGGTGAGGGGCAGTTCAAGTTTGTTCTGATGCGGGCTCTTGCCCTGAAGGGTCGAAGGCGCCGAAGGGCAGCAGCCGGCGGATCGAACTCTGGCCGAGCAAAAACATGAGCAGGCGCTCCAGCCCCAGGGCGACGCCGGAGCAATCGGGGAATCCCCTTTCCCGGAGAATGCGCAGCAGCTCCCGGTCGCCGGGATGGGGCACCAGGCCCCGCTGCTTCGCCCTGTCCTGGCTGTCGTAGAAATCCTCGTAGGCGCCGGGATCTGTTTCCTCGGAGTAGCAGTTGGCGATCTCCACGCCGCCCAGATACAGCTCCCACCGCTCGGCCCAGGGGGTCCCAGGTTTTCCGCGTGCCAGGGTGGGGATCAGGGCGGGGTAGTCGTAGAGGACCACGGCCCGATCGGCGGGCAGTTTGGGTTCCACGGCGCTCAGGAAGATCTTGTGGAACAGATCCTCCGGACCGTCCTCCCTCGTGACCGAAAGGCCGATCCGCCGGGCTGCCGCGGCCAGCGCATCGGCGCCTCCCTCGAGCAGCTGATGCAGGTCCGGCTGCAGACAGCTGCGGAAAGCCTCGGCCATGGACAGGCGAAGGAATGGAGCGCAGCAGTCCACCTGCTGATCTCCCCAGGTGAGGACAGGCTGCAGAGACAGCCCGGCCAGCAGATGGCCGAAAAGCTGTTCGGTGATGTCGATGGACTGCAGGTAATCGGAGCCCAGGGTGTACCATTCCAGCATCGTGAATTCCGGATTGTGGATGTCCGTTGTCGGTTCGCTGTTACGGAAGGATTTGCAGATCTGAAAGATACTGCCGGATCCCGCAGCAATCAGCCGCTTCATCCACAGTTCCGGGGATGGGATGAGGTAGCAATCCCGTTCGGCGCCGTGGCGCGGCAGGTAGCGGGTGCTGAACACCTCCAGAGAGCCTTCCGGTATCAGGGAGGGGCAGAGCAGTGCCGTATCCACTTCCAGATAACCCCGATCGCGGAAAAAATCCCTGGTCAGCTGGATGAGCCGAGCTCTGTTTCGCAGCAGTTGAAAATCGCAGCTATCCACAGTGCAGAAATCCTCTATACGCAGCCATTGGACAACGGGGTGCGGGTGTGACTATATTCTGAAAAACGTTTCGCATCGAGTCATCGCAATCATGTTGGAATGACGAAATTTTTTCGTCGTCATCATAATACCGAGCGGAGCGCTTCGCGGCAAGGAGAATATGTGAATCCCGATGATTTGACACCCGGCGAGGAAAGCGCGGGTTTTCGGCTGATCTCAAACAGGCAGATGCGGGAGTACAGCTCCCGGGCTCTGCATTACCGGCACCTGAACACCGGCTGCCAGGTGTTTCACCTCTGGAATGAGGATCCGGAGAATCTGTTCGCTTTCACCTTCCGCACCCCGCCCCAGGACGACACCGGTGCGGCCCATATCCTCGAGCACTCCGTGCTCTGCGGCTCCCGGCGTTTCCCGCTGAAGGATCCCTTTGTCGTGCTGCTGGCCAGCAGCCTGCAGACCTTTCTCAACGCCTTCACCTTTCCCGACAAGACCGTGTATCCGGCCAGCAGCATGGTGCAGAGGGATTTCTTCAATCTCATGCTGGTAGCCGCAGATGCGGTCTTCTTTCCCCTGCTGCAGAAGGAGGTCTTCCTGCAGGAGGCGCATCATCTGGAACCGGAGGACCGGGATCGGGCGAACGGCCTTATCCGTTCCGGGGTCGTGTTCAACGAGATGAAAGGGGTATTCTCCAGCGCCGAAGCGGTCGTGGCCAACGCTTCCCTGCGCAGTCTCTTTCCGGATTCTCCCTACGGATTCGAGTCGGGGGGGCATCCAAAAGCGATCGCCACCCTGACGCACCGTCAGCTGCAGGACTTTCACCGGCGCTTCTACCACCCGGGGAACTGCCGAATTTTCCTTTTCGGAAACATCCCCACTCCGGTAACCCTCGAGTTTCTCGAGAAGCAATTCTTGAGCTCCTTCGGCCCTGCGGAGTCTCGGTCGGAGGTTGCAGCCCAGCCCCGCTGGGTTGAACCCCGGCTGGTGGAGACAACCTTTCCCGGGCAGACGGGCAAGGCTACGGTCACTCTGAACTGGCTCACGATTCCGGTGACTGATCCGGTAAAGCTTCTCGCCTTCGAGGTGCTCTCAGAGATTCTGATCGGAAACGAAGGCGCCGCCCTGCAGAAGGCTCTTCTGGAGTCGAAGCTGGGGGACGATCTGTCTCCGGCAACGGGACTGGAGACGGAGCTGAGCGAGTTGGTATTCACCGTGGGACTGCGGGGAGTCGAAACCCGGGCTGCCGGATCCGTGCAGGAGCTGGTTCTCTCGACCCTGGCGGAACTGGCCGAGCGGGGAGTGCCTGAGGAAATGGTGCAGGCCGCGCTGCACCGGGTGGAGTTCCGCAACTCCGAGATCCAGAGGGGGGGGCGGCCGTATTCGCTGACCCTGATGCGGAGGGCTCTGCGGGGATGGCTTCATGGAACCGATCCCCAGGCGACCCTGGAGTTCCGCCGGCCGATGGATTTGTTGAAGGCCGAAGCCGCGGGGGGCGGATATTTCGAGCGGCTCATAGAGGAGTACCTTGTCAGCAATCCCCACCGAAGCACCGTGCTGGTTCGACCCGACCCAGACCAACAGCGTCGGGAGCAGGAGGAGGAACAGCGGGAGCTGCGGGTTATCCGGGAAGGGTGGGGGCCTGGGGGCAGAGAAGAGCTCCAGCTGGAGCTCGAGCGGCTGAAGGCCTTTCAGGAGCAGGAGGACAGTGCCGAGGTCCTTGCCCGAATTCCCGCGCTGCATCTGACCGATCTGCGCCGGCCGGTGGAAGTCATACCTACGGAATACCCGGACCGGCAGCTGTCATTCCCTCTCCTGTACCACGATCTGTACACCAACGGTGTGATATATCTGGATCTGGCCTTCGACACCGGGGTGGTGGATGAGCGTTTCCTCCCCCTCTTGCCTCTCTTCAGCCGGGCCGTTCGAGGCAGCGGGCTGCCCGGTGTGCCCTACTACGATGTGGCCCGCAGGCTGTCCCTCTACACCGGGGGGTTCGGCGCCGCTCTGAGCGCCGATACTGCGGTACAGCCGAAGGGTTCCGTCCGGGGACGCCTGATTTTCCGGTTAAAGATGCTCGAGCAGAACCTGGGCAGCGCCGTCAGGCTGGCCGGGGATCTGCTCGCCAAGGCGGACTTCCGCGACTACGACCGGCTGGAGACGATCGTCCGGGAAATGCGCAACGACCTGAAGGCTTCGCTGGTACCGGGGGGCAGTCACTATGCGGCTCTGCGCGCCGCCGCCCGATTATCTGCCGCTTCGGTGATCGAGGAAAGTTGGAAGGGAATCTCTCAGTTCACCTGGATGGACTCTCTCAGCCGCGGTTTGGCAAAAGGGCAGAAGGGTTTCGACGACCTGGCCGGAGCCCTGGAAGCCCTGAGGGCCCGCCTGATCGACCCGTCGGCGCTCACCGTGAACGTGACCTGTGAACAGCAGGCGGCTGAGGCAGCGATGAGCGCCGCGGCCGAACTGGTCGCCTCCCTCGGGAGCCCTGCGGCGGCGCTCAGCGGCGCCGTGGTCAGCCCGTTTTCCCTAGACCCGCTGCCCGAGGCAAAAGCGGAGGCGCTGGTGGGCTCGATGAACGTCAACTTCGTGGCCCACGAGTTTCCCGCCAGCCTCTTCGGCAGCGTCGAGAACGCCCACGAATCGGTACTGGCCCACTTCCTCACCACCGGATATCTCTGGGAGCGGATCCGCATGCAGGGTGGCGCCTACGGCGCAGGAGCCGGGGCGAACGGTCTGGAAGGGCTGTTCGGCTTCTCCACCTACCGGGACCCCAACACTTTGAGCAGCCTGGCCTCTTTTCGGGAGGCTCTGAGTTTCGCCTCCCGGATCGACCTGGATGCGGATACATTCGAAAAAATAGTGATCGGTGCGGCGGGAAAGGAAGACAGGCCCATGGCTCCCGGAGAGAAGAGCTTCGTGGCCTTCAGAAGGAAGATGCTCGGGATAACCGACGAACAGCGTCAGGCCCGACGGGATGCCCTGATCGACTGCACCCCCGACCAGATGCGGCAGGCGGCTAAAAGCCTGCTGGCTCGTTTCGACCGGGGTGCAACCGTGATTTTCACCCATCCAGAAGCCCTGCAGAGAGACAGAGGGAGCCTGGAGGCCATGCGAGCCGCATTCCTCGAGCTTCCGGATTAGGAAAGTTCAGGCCCGTCAGCGGCAATGGGCAGACTGACCGTAACAGTTGTGCCGCGGCCGGGGGTCGAACTGAAATTCATGGTTCCGCCGTGCTCGCGAAGGATGCGCTGGGAGATGGACAGGCCCAATCCGGTCCCGCCCTGTTCGCTGCGGGTCGTGAAGAAGGGGTCGGTGAGCTTTTCCAGATCTTCCGGCTGGATGCCCGTGCCCTGATCCTCCACCTCTATTTTCAGGACCCGCAGCTTTGGCTCGAAGCGGGTCGATATACGCACCCGCCGGTTTTTGTCCGGAAGGGCAAGGCAGGCGTTGTGCAGCAGATTCAGAACCACCTGCTCCAGCCCGATCCGGTCTGCCGGGATCCGCGGGAGGTCCTCCTGCAGATCGAGAACGAAGAAGTCGGTGGTTTTGACGATTATATACCGGGACAGGTCGACGATCGTGCGGATTACCTGATTCACGTTCGTCGGCTCCCGCGCACCCGCGGCGCCTCCGCGTACGAATCTCTTCATCTCGGAGACGATATGCTCGATTCGGGACGTACTGGATTCGATCTCGGAAAACGCCGAGGCGGCGGCCTCCTTGAACTCCCGGTACCCCATCCCGGATAGACGAATCGTATCATCCGCCGGCTCGCCGGACTCTGTCAGAGTGAACAGTCGGGGCAATCCCTCCCGGAGAAAGCGGGCGTTCATACCGATCACCTGATTCGGGTTGTTCACCTCATGGGCCACCCCGGCTACCAGCGCTCCCAAAGAGGCCAGCTTGTCGGCACGCATCAGTTGCTGCTGCTGGGCTTGCAGCTGCTGCTCCGCCTCCTTGCGCTGAGAGATGTCCCTGATGATCACCACCTCCGCGGCTTTCTTCTGCCAGGTCGTCCGGGCCCCGGTGATCTCCACCGGTATCACCCTCTGCTCCTTGCTTACGATGCGGGTTTCGTAGCGCTGCGGAGCAACCCCTCCGGCTTTTCTCTCGCTGAAGCGGCTGGATACTGCGGTCCGTTCATCCGGATGAACCAGATCGCGGAAGTGCATGTTTCTGAGCTTCGCGGCGTCGTATCCGGAAATCTCACCGCACTGCTGATTGGCGTAGAGGATCCGTCCCCCGCCGGAAATAATCAGGATGGCGTCGGCGGAGTTTTCGGCCAGGGCCTTGAAGTGTCCCTCCGCCGCTCTCAGATAGGAAACCATCTGATTGTAGCCCCGGGCCAGCTGTCCGATCTCATCCTCGGAGGGGACCGGCACGTACATGCGGTAGTTCCCCGAGGAGACCTGTCTCACCGACTCGTTGAGGGTGACCAGGGGTTTCACCAGACCTCTGCGGAAGGTGACGGGAAAACCGAATACCACGAGCACGTAGGTGGCCAGGGCGACGAGCACCAGTTTCGAGGAGAAACGGTGGATCCAGAGGCGATAATCGCTGTAGGGCAATCCGATCCGATAGGACCGGCCTCCCGACTCGAGTTCGTAGAACAGGTAGAAGCTGCTCGTATCCGCCGCATCGAGATAAAGGAACCGAGGAGCCAATCCCTCCCGTGCGGGTATCAGCCCTTCGGCGCCTCGATACCTGGCCAACCTGCCGGCCTCCTCGGGGGAGATCGGCTTTCGGGCATGCATGAGCTGCGTCCGGGCCGTGCCGGTGGACAGGATATAGGCCACCCTTGGAGACAGACCCGACCAGTCCCGGTTCCGGATCGCTGCCTCGGCCTGCTCGATTTCCCTGTAGTACAGATCCGCCAGACCGCTGTGGACCACCGGCATCAGGGCGCTGGATGTAATCCCGAAAACGACCATGATCACCGCCACGGAAATGCCGGTAAGCTTGAAAACGTAACTTGTCGGCTGGGGGGCGTTGTTGACGTACACGATGAAGACGAGCAGGCAGGTCAGCAGGGAACCGTTGTTGAACAGCAGGGCGTAGGTGTTGCTGGATATCGTACCGATCTGGTACAGCAGGTAGGTGAGGGCGATCATCGTGGTTGCCAGGGTGAGCAGGGCGAAACTCCGGGTCGAATGCGCCACCCGTCCCACCGGGCGCAGCAGATAGTGGACAGAGGAGGAACCGCCGGCGCTCTCGAGCCTGGAGGAGCGCACTACTTTACGGAGCAGGACCAGGATGGACCAGAGATAGCCGATCAGGATGAGGTAACTGATTCTGGAGCCGTGGACGAAGGAAAAATATTCGGCTTTGAAGTCGTAGCTGACCGAGGCGCCGCGTCTGGCAAACAGGGAGCCCCATACGATCAAAGCGGCTCCCAGGGTCACGATCAGTACGATGCGGGACTCCAGCCGGTGGTGGTTCGTTCCGTACCAATAGGCGAATTGGATCAGGCAGACGACACCGAAGATTACCATATTCGAGAACTGTCTGGTATGCCTCGAGATGCTGGCAAACAGGGAATAGCGAATCGTGTAGGAAAGCAGCAGGATCAGCAATACGGCGAGATAACCGGCCAGATACCAGGTGTCCGGACGCTTGTTCTTGAGGGACAGCAGATAACCGGTGATCAGGAGCAGGAGCAGGGTCGTGGTGAGGGAACCTACCGACAGGGTATTGAATCGCAGCCAGGTGAGGTCGCCCACAAGGCTCATTACTCTTCGGTTTCCCCCCGGAGGCCTCTACGCCTCTTCAAGCGCTTGCTTAGCGCCTGCGGGGTGATGCCGAGCAGTCCGGCGGCGATTGCCTGATTGCCCTTTGCCCGGGACAGGGCTTCTTCGATCAACCCCTCGGTCACCGCTTTCAGCGTGGGAAGTTTCTTCGGGAAGACCACGCCCTGCTGGGCCGCTGCGGGCCGTGCATTCTCTCCCGTGTAACCCATGGACTCGCGAACCGGCTGCAGGGACAGCATCTTCTCCTTCTGACGGCTGACCGCGTTGAAGATGATGGAGCGCAGCTCCCTTACGTTTCCGGGAAAGTCGTAGGTCTCCAGCAGAGTGAGCAGCTCGGGGGGGACGGACAGCTGCTGTTTACCCAGCTTTTCGGCTGCCAGGCTGTGGAAGTGATCGAGCAGCAGGGGAAGGTCCTCTTTGCGGTCCCGAAGCGGGGGTATGCGGATCTCATAGGTCTGCAGGCGGAAATACAGATCCCGCCTGAACTGCCCGCCGGCAACGAGTTCGGACAGAGACTGGTGGGTGGCGATGATGAAGCGGGCGCTGGTGGAGCGGGGAAGGTCGGAACCGAGCGGGTAGTACTCCCGGGATTCGAGAAGCCGCAGCAGCTTGATCTGACTGGCCGCAGAGAGGTCTCCGATCTCATCGAGGAACAGGGTGCCGGTGTTTGCCTGGTGGATCAGCCCTTTGCGGTCGCTGTCGGCACCGGTGTAGGCGCCCCTGCTGTGTCCGAAGAGGGTGTCTGCAAACACATTGTCATCCAGGCCCGCGGAGTTCACCTTGACCATAGGCCCGGTTACACCGCTGGCGGCGTGGATCGCCTCTGCCAACAGCTCCTTGCCCGTTCCGGTTTCACCGGTGATCAGGACCGTTTCCGAGCTCGGAGCGATCGATTCGATGAAGCGGAAGATAGCCTGAACCCTGGGATTGCGGGTGATGATTCGGCTGAAGTGTTCGGGATGCTCGAGATTTTCCGCCAGCAGGCGATCCCTCAAGCTGTCGTACCGTCGGGCCAGACGCCTCATCTCCATCGCCCGCCGGATGCCGCTGCTCAGCCGGTTCGGTTCCACAGCCTTCACCATGTAGTCGAAGGCCCCCTGTTTCATACAGCCTACGGCCATATCGATGTCCTCCGATGCTGTAACGATGATGACCGGGATATGGGGGTAGTGCTCGTGAATGGTTTTAAGGAGAGCGTCCCCGGTAAGGTGAGGCATCGCAATGTCCAGAACGATGACCTCAGCCTCCTGTTTTTGCAGGAAGGGAAGAACCTCCCGGGGATCGGCGCAGGTATGGAGGTTGTCGATTCCGGCGGATTTCAGAATCTTGGCCATGCTGGACAGCACGGCCGGTTCGTCGTCGACCAGCAGAACCGGGAACTCGGGAATCTCTCTGCCCGCCATCACACCTCCCTCCGACTCCCGGTTGACTCTGCACTGCTGTTGCTCAAGCTCAGGGGATCGTAAGCCTACAAGGGTCTGTTCATACTATAGCCTCAAGGGCAAAGAGCGGTCAATGTGTCGTTCGAACGGCGCGGTGCAGCGGGGATGCCGGGTTGTGCGAATAGCACTGTTCCACAACTCGCTGTTCTGTGCTAACAATGACTTCAGCTGGACGTCTATGAATATGGAACTGTTCGTACTGGGAACCGGCGGCATGATGCCTCTGCCCTCCAGGGGCCTCACCTCCGTGCTTCTGCGCCGCGAGGGGGAGCTCTTTCTCTTCGACTGCGGCGAGGGCACCCAGGTGTCACTGCGCCGCCTGGCCCTGCGCTGGAAAAAGATCTCGGTCATACTCGTGTCCCACACCCACGCCGACCACGTAACCGGCATCCCCGGAATCCTGATGCTTTCCTCTCAGGTAGAGAGAAACGAGCCGCTTTACATCATCGGCCCGCCCAGGATTCGGGAGTACGTGGAAGAAAGCCGCAGAATCCTCGACATGTACATCAATTACGAGATCGTGGTGAAAGAGGTTTCCGGAGCTGAAACTGTATTTGAGGGGGAGGGGTATCGGATCCGCTGCCGAGCAGTGCACCACACCAAACCCTGTCTGGCTTACTGTCTGGAAGAGCAACCCCGCCCCGGAGTGTTCGATCCGCAGGCGGCCGCGGCTCTGGGTGTTCCCCGGGGTCCTATGTGGTCGACCCTCCAGTCCGGAACCTCTGTGCGGCTGGATTCGGGTGCGGAGGTTCAGCCCGGGCAGGTGATGGGTCCGCAGCGGCGGGGACGGAAGTTCAGCTTTGTCACGGATACGACCTGGGTTCCGGGGCTGCCGGATTTCATTGCGGATTCGGATCTGTTGATATGCGAGGGTATGTTCGGCGAAGATCTGGAGGAAGACGCGGAGGAAAAGAAGCATCTGACCTCTACCCAGGCCGCCCGGATTGCCCTTCAGGGAGGGGTCGGCCGGCTGGGGCTCATCCACTACAGCCCCCGCTACACCGAGAGAGAGCTGAAACGGCTGCTTCATCAGGCCAGGCGGATCTTCCCCGAAACGTTCCTCACCAGGGACCTTCAGGCCATCGATCTGCCCTTCAAAGAGTGAGCTTCAAGGCAGGAAAAACTTGACGATTCCTGGAGTTGCCATTATTTTAGGCAGAAATCCTTTTAAAGAGGTGAGATCATGATTGAGGTGAGTAACCTCGGCAAGCGTTACGGATCTCTTGAAGCCGTGCGGGGAGTTAATTTTTCTATCAATCCCGGAGAGGTTGTGGGACTGCTCGGTCCCAACGGCGCGGGCAAGACCACGATCATGAAAATCCTTACCTGCTACATGTTTCCCAGTTTCGGTACGGCTACAATCAACGATTTGGATATCTTCGACAAACCCCTGGAGATCAAACGGCTGGTCGGATATCTCCCGGAGAATGCCCCGCTGTACACCGACCTGAATGTCATGGAGTACCTGAGCTTCATGGCCGAATCCCGGTCCCTGAAGGGGAAGCAGAAAAACGAGCGCATCGAGTGGGCCATCGAAGAATGCGGGTTGAAGGCGGTCGTCTACCGGAGCATCGATACGATATCGAAAGGCTTCCGGCAGCGAACCGGTCTGGCTCAGGCGATCCTTCACGATCCCGAGATTCTCATCTTCGACGAGCCGACCACGGGCTTGGATCCTAACCAGATCATCGAGATCCGTGAACTGATCAAGCGTCTGGGCAGGGAAAAAACAGTCATCCTTTCGACCCACATTCTGCAGGAGGTCGAGGCGACCTGCGGCCGGGTGTTGATCCTCAACGAAGGAAAGATCGTGGCCAAGGGTACCCCGGAGGAGATCAATCGGGAGATGAAGGGGGAAGTGCTGCTGGAGGTGCTGCTCAAGGGAGCAGGCAAGCCCGGAGGGTTGAAGGGGGTGCCCGGGGTCCGGGAGCTTCTGCAGAGCTCGAGCCCCGGTAAAGATCTGCATAAGCTTCAGGTGGCGCTGCTGCCCGATTCGGGAGCCGAAGAAGCGGTGTTCGACTGGGCCGTTGACCGGGGTTACAAGATCCTGGCGATGGTGCCCAAGCGGCTCAGCCTGGAAGAGCTGTTTATCAAGCTGACCCGGGAGGGAGGTGAGAAGCTATGAAAAACATCCTGCCCATTTTGAAAAAGGAGCTGAAGTCCTACTTCAACTCCCCGATCGCATACATCCTGGTCGTGACCTTCCTGGTTTTTTCGAGCATCTGGATTTTCTACCTGCAAACCTTTTTTGCCGGCAATATCGCCTCTCTGAGAAATTTTTTCTCCGTCATTCCGATCGTGTTTATCATCGTAATGCCGGCTCTCACCATGAGGAGCTGGGCGGAAGAAAAAAAATTGGGAACCATGGAGGTGCTGATGACCCTGCCGTTTCGGGAAAGCAGCCTGGTGATCGGCAAATTTCTGGCAGCCCTGACCCTGCTGGTGATCATGATCGCCCTGACTCTTCCTCTTCCCCTTCTGCTCAGCAGATTCGGCGATTTCGATTGGGGGGAAATCTTCGGGCAGTACATCGGGGTGGTGCTCCTGGGTGCTGCGGGCATTTCAGTCGGGCTGTTCGTCTCCTCCCTGGTGGCCAATCAGATCAGCTCTTTTCTGATCAGCCTGTTCGTGCTGCTCGTGCTCACCCTCATCTCCCAGGTTAATCTCGTCTTGGCCATTCCTCCCTGGGCGGCGGAAGCCGTCAACTTCGTTTCCCTGGGACACCACTTCTCGAATTTCCAGAGAGGTCTGATCGATACCAGGGATCTGCTGTACTACGGTATAGTCAGCGCCCTGTTCCTGTATCTCAACACGAAAACCCTCGTGTTCAGGAAATGGTAGGGGGTGGCGAGATGAAAAAACGTACCGAAATCGTACTGTTCATTTTGGGATTGGTGCTCATCCTCCTGATTGGTCTGAACGCCAGCCGCTATTTCCTCAGGATCGATCTTACGGAGAACAAGGCTTTCACGATTTCGAGGGTCTCCCGGGAACTGTTCAGGGATATTCCGGATCGGGTGTATATAACCTACTACGTGTCGGACAAATTGAAGTCTCTGTATCCCTTTCCCTTCCAGATCGAGGATCTCCTGTACGAATATGCCGCCTACTCCCAGGGCACGATCAAGGTGGAGGTCGTGGATCCGGTGAAATCGGGCAGCGCGAGCCAGGCGGAGAGTCTTGGTGTATACCCCCAGCAGATCGAGGTGATCGAGCGGGATGAACGCAGCTTCGCCCAGGTGTACACCGGAATCGTAATCCAATATCTCGACCGCTATGAAACCATTCCGGTCATTTCTCAGATCGAGTCACTCGAGTACGACCTGACCTCCAGAGTGCGGAAAATCGTTACGCAGCAGGAGCGCTCCGTAGGCATACTGATCGGGGATGCCGCCCGGGATATCCAAACGGATTTTGCCTCCCTCCTGGGAACCCTTTCGGCGGATTTTTCAGTTCGCCCGGTCGGCAGGGGGGAGGAAATACCCCAGGATCTGGATGTGCTGTTCGTCCTGGGAGCTCGGGATCTGCAGTCCTTCGATCTGTTTCCCATCGACCAGTACATCATGGGGGGCGGCAGGGTGCTGTTCGCCGTGGAAGGTCTGGATTTGGATTTGATGAGGGGAATCGTGCCGCGTAAGCTCGAGAATACCGAGGCTCTTTCCATGCTGGAACACTACGGAGTGATCGTACAGCAGGCGTACGTTCTGGACACCTACGCTAAGAACTTCCGCATCCCCAGGCAGATATTCGGTCAGATCATGTGGGAGGTAATGGAGAAGTATCCTTTTTGGATAACCGTAGCCGACCAGTTCGTCTCCAAGGAGAATCCGATCACCGCCCGCTTCCAGGGTTTGGATCTCCTCTGGGCCAGCCCGCTTCGGATCGTCGAACGGCCCGGCGTGGAGGCGGAGGTGCTTCTCCAGAGCACGCCGGAGGCCTGGATCCAGGATCAAGAGCCCTTCGAAACCAATCCCCAGCGTGCGGCCATGCTCGAATACATGCCCCACGATCAGAAGGGACAGTTCCCCCTGGGCGTTTCTCTGGCGGGGAGCTTCTCCAGCTACTTCGCCGATCGGGAGATTCCCCAGAGAGCCGGCGAGGAGCGGGATTGGAGCCAGGTTGTCGAACGCAGCGAGGAAACGCGGTTGATCGTAATCGGGGATTCGGATTTTGCCAGTGAATTGTATCAGTACAGCGGAGGCAGCTACAATCCGGAGTTTCTCGCGAACGCTGCGCAGTGGCTCAGCAATTCGGAGGATCTCCTGGAGATCAAGACCCGGGTGGCCCGGGACATGCGGCTGGACAAGATCCAGGATCCGGAGGCTCGCCTGCGGGCTGCTATGTTTACCCAGATTTTCAACCTGGTCATCGTTCCTCTGGGGGTGATCATATTCGGTGTTGTTCGCCTCATCATGCGGCGGCGCAGAGTTGCCGGGCGGGAACAGGAGGGTTAGACAATGGCGGACCTATCTTTTCGACGCAAGGTCATAATTCTCGGTGTCCTGATAGCCGTCCTGGCCGGGACCTATACCGCGGGACTGCTGTTCTCTCCGGCAAGAGTCGGACGCCGGCAGGCGGAATCTCCCCTCATCGCCGGCTTCAATCGGCAGCAGCGCGATCAGGTGGCGGAGATCCGCATCAGCAGCGACCGGGGAAACCTGAAGCTCGCGAAACAGGGGGATTCCTGGATCCTGCCCGGGGCGCAGCGGGAGTATCCGGCCTCAGCGACTCGAATCGATGCTTTTCTGGATTTTCTTGCGGATCTGACACGCACCCGAATCGTCACCAGCAATCCCGATGTATGGGAGGAATTCGAAGTCGACAACGATGCACCCAGGCGCATCCAGCTGTTCGACGCCGCCGGAGGCCAGTTGACCGAGATCATCATAGGGAAATCCGCCGTCGGGAGTGAAGACAACTACGTCCGCCTGGGAGGAAGCAATGAAATCTTCCTGACCGCCCGCAGCTTTGCCTACTATCTGAACGTGGAGGAGCGATTCTGGGCATATCTGCGCATCTTTCCCGAAGATCTGGAAGGACAGAGTATCATGCGGATCACCATTGACAGCAGCCTGCGCTTCGATGGCCAGGACAGCGGCCCGCTGCAGTACACTCTGGTGCTCAGCTCGGAGCAGCCGGCTGTCTGGAGGCTCGTGGAGCGCCCAGAGGTTGATCTTGACGACAGCAAGGTCGATCTACTGGCCGGCAATCTGGCCGATCTGGAAGGCTCCGAGTTCGCCCACGGTGTGAGCGCGGAGGAGTCCGGGCTTGCCGACCCGGCCGCCCGGATCCTGGTCAGTACGGTGGACGACCGGGATTTCCGTCTCCTCGTGGGGACGGAGGCAGGGGATAACCAGTACTACGTTTCTTTGGAAAACGGGGCCTTCACATACAAAGTGTCTGAATGGCGGGTCGAGGGTATCCTCAAAGGTATCGGCGAGCTCGAACCCGCAGATTGAGCGTGAGCCGGGGGATCTGAGCTATCCGCTCCGGCCGGCGGATCGGGCGGCGATAGCGGCCCTGTACTTTTCCGGATCCGCGCGGAAGGCCACGATGCCTCCGCCTGCTGAAGATTCGCCCTGTTTCAGAGCCCGCCCGGCTTCGCTGAGCAGCCGATTCGAACCGACCAGCCTTCCGTTCCTGGCGCTGAGTCCCACGGAAATCTGCCTCGGAGCGCTTCGGCGCAGGGCAGCCGATCTCTTCTGGAAATCCTTGGCTTCCTGCAGGGAATGGTCCAGATCCTTATCCGGAAGTATCACCGCGACAGTGGATGAGTCAACCTCGAATGCAAGATCCCTGAGGGGGAAGTACTCTAGAACAGACAGGGCCAGTTCCTTGATGTCACAGCGCTCACGGCTGATGAGCATCAGGGAAAGATCCTGATCCGAGCCGGCGGCTCTTTCCAGCTCCGAGTCGAGGCGCGTAGACAGGTGCTGACTCCAACCCAAGCCCGTAGCCGGAGAAAACAGACCTGCCGCCGACGGCTGCCCCCGAAGCCGGGAAAGCTCCGGGGCCGGAGCAATCGGCGAGGTGAGGGGACGGACCCGGCGTTTTCCGGATTTTGCGGCGGATTCGGGGTATGGTTCCGGAGTTTTGACGGCGGCGGCTGACACGAGAAAAACGCTGGAGATCAGGAGGTAGACGATCAGGATGTAGAACAACTCCCGCAGGATCGGATAAACCTGCTCCTTCTCCAGATCCCGGAAGATCCCGTCGATAAACAGATCCTGTCCCATACCGGGATTGAAACGGCGGGTAATCCGGTTCTCGTACACGGGACGGATCGTGTATTCCGGCTCCCCCGACCAGGACGCCCGCTCGTATTGCCCGGGAGCCGTGCTGAGATAGCTTTCATCCCTGGCAATAAGATAGTGGAACCCATTGCGGGAAGAGTAGATGGCCAGAAGCAGCAGGCGGTCGTTTTCCGAAAACCTGCTCCGCATGGTGGTTCTGAAATACTCGCTGTTGAAATCCCCTTCGGCGAGATAGATCGAGAGCGCCGAGACACGCAGGGCCTCCAGCGCATTCTCCGATTCCGCCCTGTTCTCGTCGATCCTGATCTTGAGGCGATAGGCCGCAAAAAAGAGGATAAATAGCAGAAACAGCATGCTTATGATATAATAAAAAGCAAGGATCCGCCGATTCATCTTACTATTATTATAGGCAAATCGATGTTAGAAGTATACTCTTTTTGGGGGAAGGAGGGACTGGCATGAAAGTCCGCCCGCGCAGCCTTCCACCGGGCTGGTACCCCGGGGGAAGGCAGCAGACGATTCGGAATATCGAGGAATTTCGTAGTTCCATGGAAAAACCAGCAGGACCGGCGCTGGCCGGGGTCGCACCCCACGCGGGCTGGAGCTTTTCCGGTTCGATCGCCTGCCATGTATTCCAAAACATCTCGACAGACGTGCAGACGATCGTGGTGGTGGGCGGGCATCTGCCGCCCCATTCCGGTTTGCTGGCAGCCTTCGAGCAGGGCTATGATACCCCCCTGGGCGTTCTGGACGCGGATATGGAGCTGCTCGAGGTACTCCGCGACAGCTGTTCTCTTCGGGAGGATCGTTACGCCGACAACACCGTGGAGATTCAGCTACCCCTGCTGAAATACCTGCATCCCGAAGCAAGGGCGCTGCATCTGCGGGCTTCCCCTTCCGCCGAGGCCCTGCAGCTGGGAGAGGAGCTGGCCTCTGCGGCTGAACGCCTCAACAGGAACGTCGCGGTCGTAGGTTCGACGGATCTGACCCACTATGGGGACAACTACGGTTTCACTCCCCAGGGAACCGGAGCCCGGGCGGTGAAGTGGGTGAAAGAGGTCAACGATCGGCGCCTCATCGAAGCCCTGCTGGCCATGAAGCTGGAGGACGCTGTGGATCTTGCCAACCAGGAGCACTCGGCCTGTTCGGTGGGCGCAGCGGTGGCTGCGGCCCGTTTTGCCGAACAAAACGGCGCTGCCCGCGGAGAGCTTCTGGAGTACAGGACGAGCTACGACCTGTCTCCGGGCTCCTTCTTCGTAGGCTACGGGGGAATTATCTATCCAAGAAGCGCTTAGCCACCGCTATCGACCAATCCCTGACCCGGCTCAGAAGACGATGTTCCCGTGTTTCATCCTGCGGATCGTGCTCCCGGAACGCCGCGGCGGCGGGGAAGAGGGTAAACCAGAGGGCGTGTTGGTCCTTGTCGAGATCGTATAGATAACGGCTGATGGGAGAGGATGGGCGGGGCAGAGCCTCGAGTTCCTGCAGATAACCGTTCAGGAATGTCCGCCAGTCCGTGTTCGGGGCGCCGGCAGCCAGGATACGTCCCTGGTGCCGCCGCTCCTGAGGATCCTTGGGCTTGAACTCCAGAGGCACTCCCTTTCCCGGCAGCTGGATCACCTGAGCGTCCCAGGAATGCAGGGATCGCTCGAGCCGCTCCTTGTAGCCGATCAGCGGCCTGGTCGTGTAGCGCAAGGCTCCCTGGACTCTGTCTTTCATAATCGTCGTATTTTTAAGGATGAAGGAGAGAAACAGGTTTTCCAAAGGATTGAGCCGAGATTCCTGGGATCGAAACAGGGGATAGAGGTAGGTATTCCGGCAGTAGGCCTTGCCTTCGGGATAGGAGAAGTCGATGCCCAGGAGGTAGATCTGTTTGGCCCCCAGAAAATCGGCAACGGACACCGCGGCGTGGGAGACATTGCCCCCCGAGGTGTCTATGTAGGGAAGCCGCCTCCAGTGGGAGCTGAGATACAGGGAGAGGGGGTGGCTGCTGGCAAAGAA
Organism: uncultured Spirochaetaceae bacterium; assembly: GCA_964588355.1. Taxonomy (GTDB): domain Bacteria; phylum Spirochaetota; class Spirochaetia; order SZUA-6; family DRHE01; genus JAFGQJ01. Next base: position 90,100 of record CAZPPB010000001.1, read on the forward strand.
AGCGCTGTTCTGACTCAGCCGGGTCAGAACCGGCGGGGATGCCAGGTCGAGCAGCAGGGGGACGCGCTCGGGCATCCCCCGTAGGAAATGATGGTAGCCTACAAGCTGGCAGTCTATTGAGATCACCAGATCCGGTTTTATTCCGTAGCCAAGCAGTGCGGTCAGGGAGGTGTCCGAGGCGATGAGAAATCCAGTGTCCCGGATCGTCCGGAGTTCGGGAATTTGGGACTCCAGGGAAGGGCCGGCGCCGGTAATGAAGGCTCTCTGTACCGGCTTCACAGTGACGGTGGATCTTTGCACAGCAGGCAGGTTGGCAAGGGTGTTCACGTACCATTTCTTTCCGAACTGGGCCTGAACCGTGTAGTCATCCGCCACCATACCGATCAGTTCCCGGATCGACTGAATCAGCTCGGTGTAGTATCGTCCCCCGGCCTCGACGCTCGGACGCAGCGGCACGGTTTTCAGATTTCCGTAGATTGCCGGCAGATAGTCGGAGAGAAGAAAGCTCTTGATCTGCTGCGCCGATTCTCCGGCCAGGAGCCGGACACGCGGATCGAGAAGGATCGGCCTCATGTCGATTCTCTCCAAAACAGCGCGAACAAAGGCGGGCTCTTTTTCCACCACGATGATTCTTGAGCTGTCGGAGTTGTCGATGAACGGGCGAACCTGATACCCCCCGCCGAGACCTAAAAACACCAGGTAACCCGCCCCCCCGTAGTTGCGGAAGAACCGCAGGCCCTCGGTTTGCGGATCCACCGTGGAATGCGTCTGCACGGGTCTTCCCGAACCCCGGTAGACGGGCACCGGCAACCCGCTGCGGCTTTCCATTATGCCTACGGCCGGACTGGGATCGGTCCGGGTTATCAGGCGTCCGAGCTCGGGGTGGTTTGCCGACAGGGCCAGGAGGTTTCGCTCGATTATAGAGGGCGCGCTCATCGACCTGCTCTGATGTCCCGGCTGAGATCCTGGAGAAAAAGTCTGTGCTTCTCCAGCAGCGCTCTGGTTTTAGCCAACCCAGCCTCCCGTCCCCGGAGGCGCAGGATCCTCCGGGTTTCCGTCAGTTCCGCGGCGTTGCAGAGGTAAAGCAGAGACAGGGTGTCGGAGTCCCTCAACAGAGGCTCCAGGCCGGCTGTCCCGCCTACAGCCGCCGTCAGCTGTTCGGTCCGTTCGATCCAGCCGGCCAGGACCTCGGATACGATCTCGGTCCGTCTTTTCCGCGTTGGATAGCCTTCCAGCGCAGGCGGCGCTTCATCCCGGCGCGCCCCACCCCTGCCGGGCGCTGCCCTGTCACGGTGGATCAGGCGTTCCAGCCGGTCTTCATCTATGGCGTCGATACCCGGCAGCTCGACCTCGGATGGATGCAGCCTGTAGATCCGTTTTCCCACTGTAGTTCCAGCTTCCCGGAACCAGCCGGCATAGGTATCCAAAGCCAAAGTCCCTCTGCTGCCTGCCGGTCCGATCGGTGCCTGCTGCGCTGCAAGGGAGAATATCAGGTGGTGCAGGGGGCTCAGGCGATTCGATTTCGGCGCAAGCCAGTTTTCGAAGTTGTTCGGGCGGACGTGGGAGATGATGTCCCGGTAGCAGAAATCCAGACCCATGAAGATCACCGGAGCCTGCTCGCGCGCCAGAGCCAGGAGCAGCGCCGTGGCCGCGACGGTTCCCTGAGCGGGTACAACGGGGGCAGCCACGCCGGCTCTGCCCAGCAGCGTCCGTTCAACCGGGGTCTCCTGGTTCACGAGAGATACCCGGGCGGAAATCCTCCAGGAACCCCTGGCCGCCGACAGGGGCATCGTCAAATGGATCCCATGATCCCTGGCGCAGTGCAGATGATCAAAGGCGTAGTAGCCGGGATCCGTTATAACAACGCAGTCCGGCAGCAGGCCCTGGCTCAGCAGGAAGTTCAGGGAGGAGGGCAGAGCCCACAGTTCTATCGACCCCCGGTACGCGCTGAGGAAACCGATCCCTTCCTGGAGAGAGGGTCCGGAGGCGGCAATCACGATCGGATCGGTGCCGGGGGCCCTGCGGGGCGGGGGAAAAACCTTTTCGATACCGAGGAAATTCGCCAAACTATTTTTCAGCCAGCGCCTGCCCAGCGCTGCGGTGGTTACCAGTGTTCCCCTGATCTCCCTGTATAACTGGTGCAGCGCCTGATTGGCGCGCAGAGATGCCTCTGGGAAAACTCTGGCGCTCGCGGGCCATTCCACGACCGTCAGACCCTCGGCTTCCAGCTCGTGGATACGGGAACGCAGGAATTGCAGCAGGCTGTCCTTTTGCCCGGGATGCCAGAACGTTCCCGGCGGTACGGCAACAGCAGCGGCAGCAAAAGATTCCCACACCGCTTCGTGATAGAACACCAAAATCACCGCGGCGTTTGGAAAGCTCCGCCTCATCTCCCGGTAAAGGTATCCAAGGCCCGCGCCGAGCAGCAGGACCGTCGACGGATTGGGCTGCTTGATGGATTCCACGACGAAGCGCCGGGCCTCCTTTTCAGGGTCGTAGGGTGAGTGCAGATGGGTACCCTTGATCCGCGCGGTCGGCTGACCGCTCCTCGAGCTTACTACTTCAAGCATCAGACGATCTCGGCTAGATAGGTGAGGGCCTCTTCGATGTCGGGGCTTGGGATGCGTACCTGTTCATCAAGGTCGATCTGCTCCTGATCGGCGAGTTCCGGAAGCAGTCGGCCCAGAGTCGCTTTGAGGTGATAGAGCAGCAGTTCACTGTCCCCTTCCTGCAGCGGGTTCGCGTTGTTGGTGACCAAGATGAGAATACGCTCACGGTCTACCTGAAAAACGGATCCCAGGGACTGGAACAGGGACAGGACAACTCTGGAGATGTCCCGGTTCAGACGAAACAAATCGATAGAGGGGTTTCGTTTCTGCACAGACTCTATAAGGGTTGTCGTATTGATCCGGATCATCAAAGGTGAAAAACCCTTCTCAAGGCTTGGTTGAAGGGCGGCCCGGGCCGCCTCCCGGAGGGATTCGGGCTGCTGCGGTATGGCCCGCTTCGTTCCTTCCAGGTGCCGCTCTCGGGCCGAATAGAGGTATCCGGCGGCTCGATCGGCCAGGGTTTCGAAGAGCTCCAGATCAGTCTGATCGGATTGTGCGCTGAGGAGCAATCCCATGAACTTGCTTTCATGGATGAAAGGAACCAGAAGAAGATACGAAAGGGTCGAGAACTCCCGGAAGGAGAAAAACTGCTGGAAAGACTGCAGCTGCTCAGGCCCTGAAAGCAGCTGCACCTTTCCGGATGCCAGACGGTTCATCGTGTCGTTGGTTCCCAGAGGAATACGCAGGCGGTGCTTTGTGGTCTCATCGAAACCGTGGGCCGCCCAGGGCGCAAAGGCCTTGCGCACCGGATCGTACAGCAGGAGGGCGGCGCGCTCCAGTTGAAGCTGCTCCTGCACCAGGGAGAACAGCCCCCCGGGAAACTCGATTCCTTCTTCGATTTCTCCCAACCCGGTCCAGAGACGTTCATGGCGCTTCGCTTCGGTAAGCTGTTGGCTGTCGGGAGAGGTCTGTGCCGCCTCTTCGGGTGCAGGCTGTCCGGATTCTTTCCAAGTCCGGGGTACTGTTTCTGGAGACTTCTTTTCAGGGCCTTTTGGGACAGCAGAGAGGCTTGCTGCAGCCGGTGCGTCGAGCTCCTTTTGATCGACCGTCGGCTTCGGCTGCTGCTGTTGGGTTATTAGTTTTTCGATGAGTTCGAGACTCTTCTGCAGAAGGCCTTTGGAGAGCAGGGGATCCGAGCGAGACGCCCCGCGAAGGAAGCGCGCTCGCTTGAGAAGACCCATTAGACCTCCAGGCCGAGCTCTTCAAACAGCCTTTGATAGCGAACGAAATATTCGGATTGAGCGAACTCAGTTATTTTGGCTTCCGGAAGGTCTACCAGCAGTTGGTTGAAATACGTGAGTATGGATTTGATCTCGGATTTCAAGTCTTCGCTCAGCCCCTCAGTGTCGGACTGGCGGCTCGAGACTTCAGACACAGTTTCGGGGAAACTGACCTCCTCTGGACTTTCGCTTTCCTCGATCCCCGGTTCATCCAAACTCAGCTCTTCCAGCGCCTCGTCGGGCTCCTCCAGGGAAAGCTCTTCGACCGCTTCGCTCTCCTCCCCGCCGGATTCCT
>CAZPPB010000001.1:94323-98489 GCA_964588355.1 uncultured Spirochaetaceae bacterium
GCTCCTCCAGTTCCAGCTCCTCGACAGGCTCCTCCAGGGAAAGCTCTTCGACCGCTTCGCTCTCCTCCCCGCCGGATTCCTCCAGGGCCAGTTCGTCGAGCTCGTCCAGTTCCAGCGCCTCGGCAGGCAGTACTTCGTCCGGCTCCTCCAGAGTCAGTTCCTCCGGAGCTTCGGCTTCCTCGATCCCCGCCTCCTCGAGGCTCAATTCCTCTTCAAGGGCCCCACCGCCGATATCGATTTCTATAGCCTGTTCGTCGGTTTCGGATGGTTCAAGCTCCTCCAGAGACAGTTCGGGTTCGTCCAAACTGATTTCCTCCGAAGGCGCCGGTTCGGCCTCCAGGTCCAGGGAACCGAGCTCCATGATTTCTTCTCCCGCCTCGATGGGCGCTTCGGCCTCTTCAGCCAATTCCGCCAAGTCCTGCTCCGGGAGTTCTTCGACTTCCAGGCTCTCTAAGCTCTCCTCGAGAAATTCGACTTCTTCGGTTACATCGGCGGTATTGAGGATATTGTCCAGTTCGTCTCCGGTGAGAGCGATTGTCTCATCCTCGCCCCTCTCGAAAAACCCGTCGTCCCCCGAGGGGGCGGGGGCAACATCCACTTTCCCAGCAGCAGAACCTCCCTTGCCCAGACCGGCAAGTTCGTTTTTCAGGCTCTGAATCTCCGTCTTGATCTGAATCAGATCACGTTCAATTTTTTCGAGAATATCTGAGGAGCCTTTGGCTGGTGCCTGCCCGGGGGTGGAAGGTGTCCCCTCCACGGTAGCCAGATCTTCGTAGTGCTCCTCTACGATCGCACTGTCGGAGAGGGGAACCTCTATTTCCGTGTCAGGCTCCGTTTCCAGACCAAACGACTCCTCTCCTTCCATCTCCGCAAACCCTTCCAGTTCTCCGCCGTCCTCCAGGCTGTCATTACCCAGTGCCTCTAGATCAACATCCAGATCCTCGACACTCAGTTCCTCTTCAACGCCCTGCTCTTCAAAGGCGCTTCCCTTCCCCAGTTCTTCCAGATCGTCCTCGAGACCGGAGAGATCGCCGATATCGGCGTCCTCGTCCTCCTCCAATTCGCCCAGGAGTTGTTCTTCTTCATCGGTGAGAGCTGGTTCGCCGCTGCCGTCCAGATCCGAAAGTTCGAAAGACATATTCTGCTCCGCCTCTTCCTCGAGGTTTTGCGGTTCCACCTTCACCCAGACACCGTATTGCTCAAGGTTGCTGTCTTCTGCATCGAGCGGCGAATTTGTGACGTCCGCGCTTTTGAGCACGTTGTCGAGTTCTCTGTCGGAGAGGGCAATCTCTTCCTGGTCGGAATCCAATACGGGTTTCCCCTCGGTTTTCGCCATACGTATCTCCTGGAACGGGATGTTCCATTTAATTATCGGAACTTAATCTTCCCTATTAATCTAATATTACCTTTATGAACACTTTTTTCAATAGCCAAACGTACCCCAGATTATCAAGGCAGACTCGAATTCAGCCGTTGATATATGTAGAATGAAAGTTCCCCGGATCGCAGCCTACATCATTTTCAGTTTTATCGTGGCCACTGCACTGAATTTCTTTCTCGGCAGCGGCGGACTGTTGGAGTATCGTCGTCTGGCCAGCTACAGCGGGTCCCTGCGTGACAACATCGACGATCTGGAGAGTATTAACAGCGAACTGCTCTCAGAGGTGCGAGCTCTGGGTTCGGATGCGGAACGACTGACCCTCCAGGCCAGGGAGCTCGGCTACTTCCGAGAGGGAGAAAGGGTGATTCGCATTTCCGATGGCTCCAGCAGGAGCAGTACCTACACCGTGGGGAAGGTCCTGCGCCGCAAAGAGAAACAACCACGGGCGGATTGGCCTTTCAGGGCCACTGGGCTGGGGCTGCCCGTGGCTCTGGTCGTGGTGAGCGCGTTGGTAAGGAGGCGTAAGAACCGTGAGACTGGAAATCGATGACCCGAAGCTCCTCGACACCCTGGCGCAGACGCTGCAAAACACCGGGGTGGTGATCATGCCCTGCGATACGATCTACGGTTTTATCGGCGTCGCTCCGGATACGGAGAGTAAGATCCGGGAACTGAAGGGAAGGCAGGAAAAATCCTTCCTCCGCCTGATCCCTGATCTGCGGTGGCTGCCCCGCTATACCGGAGGCAGCCTGCCGACGGAGCTGAAAGACTACTGGCCGGGTGCCCTGACAGTCATCTTCCCGGCAAAGGCAGAAGGTACGGTCGCCCTGAGAATACCCGGCGATCCTCTGCTGCTTCAGCTGATGAAACGACTGGGGCAGGCGCTTTTCTCCACCAGTGTAAACGCAAGCGGCAGGCCCGCTCTCTGGCGTATCGAAGATATCTGTTCGGCTTTCGAGAGCCGGGTGGACCTGATCGTGGCCGCAGGGGATCGGCCCGAAGGGATCCCCTCCACGATCGTTGATGTCACTGCGAAACCTTACCGGCTGCTGCGGCGGGGAGCCGTTGATCTTCCGGGAGCTCTGTTCGGGGCTTGAAGCCTAGGCGAACAGCCTCTCTATCACCTCATCCATATTGCGGACCGGATGGAAATGTATTCCCTTCTTGACGTGATCCGGAATATCGGCAAGATCCTTCTCATTCTGCGCCGGAATGATGATCTGTTTGATTTTGTTGCGTTTGGCCGCAATTACCTTTTCCTTCAAGCCGCCGATCGGCAGGACCTGACCGACCAGAGACAGCTCTCCGGTCATGGCGAGGGATTGCTTTACCGTTCTCTCGGTTGCCAGGGACAGGAGACAAGAGCCCATTGTGATCCCGGCGGACGGCCCGTCTTTAGGGGTGGCGCCGGCTGGTACGTGGAGGTGTATCTGGTTGTTCTCGAAAAATTCCTTGTCGACTCCGAAATCGCCGGCGATATGGCGCACGTAGGTGTAGGCGATATTCGCCGATTCCTGCATGACGTTGCCCAGCTGTCCGGTCAACCGAAAACCTTCTTTTCCCGGATTTGCTACCGCCTCGATCGTCAGCATGGCCCCTCCCAGGGGCGTCCAGGCTAATCCCAGAGTCATGCCGGGTCGGGTGATCTTCTTGATCCCTTCCTCGTAAAAGATCGGCTTGCCCAGGTACTCCTCTATCTGAGGCGGTTCGATCGTGATCGGCAGCGAGAGCTTTTCCAGCACCGATTTGCGGGCCAGCTTCCGGTGTATCTTGTCCAGGGCTTTCTCGAAGTTGCGCAAACCCGCCTCCCGGGCATATCCCTCGGCGATATCGATGAGTGCAGCCTTGGAGTACTTCACGTCGCGTCGCTTCAATCCGGAGCGGGCCAGGGATTTCGGTATCAGGTACTTGCGGGCGATCGCCACCTTCTCGTCGTTGATGTAACCGGAGAGCCGGATCACCTCCATCCTGTCCAGCAGAGGGGCGGGGATCGTGTCCAGCGTATTGGCCGTGGTGATGAACAGGATGTCGGAGATGTCGAAGGGCAGATCCAGGTAATGGTCCCGGAAGGCCACGTTCTGCTCCGGATCCAGAACCTCCAGCAGTGCGGAGGAGGGATCACCCTGAAAGGAAACGCCCAACTTGTCGATCTCATCGATCATGAACACGGGGTCCTTGGTCTTGACGATCTTCAGTCCCTGTATGATCTTGCCGGGCATGGCCCCGACGTAGGTGCGCCGGTGGCCTTTGATCTCGGCCTCGTCCCGCATGCCGCCCACGGAGAAGCGGAAGAAGCTCTTGTCCAGGGCTCTGGCAATGGATTTGCCCACAGAGGTCTTCCCGACCCCGGGAGGGCCGACCAGGCAGAGGATCGATCCCTTGCTGTCCTTCTTGAGCTTGCGCACGGCCAGATATTCGAGAATCCGTTCCTTCACTTCCTCCAGACCGTAGTGGTCTTCATCCAGGATGCGCTTTGCCCGCTGCATATCGACCTCTTTGACCGCAGCAGCGTTCCAGGGAAGGCTGATGATCGTATCCAGATAGTTGCGGGTCACTATGAACTCCGACGAGTTCGTATCCATCAGGTTGAACTTCTCCAGCTCCTGTTCCACCTGATCGCGTATGTCCTCGTCAAAATCCAGCTTGTCGATGGCCTCTTTGAATCGCTGGTACTCACCGGACTTGGAATCCACGGGCATGCCCAGCTCCTGCTTGATCGCCTTGAGCTGCTCCTTGAGAAAATACTCCCTCTGGCTCTTGGAGATCTTCTCGTTTATCTGCTTCA
>CAZPPB010000002.1:0-86153 GCA_964588355.1 uncultured Spirochaetaceae bacterium
GGTAGTCGGCATAATGCAGCTTCCACCATCACCTGGTGCACGAAGGGGGGTGGAGGATCAGCGCCGCCGCGGACAGGAGCTTCCTGTTCCACCCGCCCGTCGGCAACCCGCTCGTGACGGTGCCCCCACGGGAGCACCTCGTCGGTGCCGTGGCGTGGCTGCGCAACTGGGCACAGGAGAACGACCTGCACCTGGGCCCCGAAACCAACATGCCTCGTTGGGACGGAACGAGCCCGGATTACGGGCTTGCGGTGAGCGATCTCCTGGCAGCGGGGTGTGATGTTCCTTGAACCCGCCCGGGCATCGATGTACCCGATGCCCGGGCGGATGCTGCAGACGCACAAGCGCGCTACCGAAGCGGCGAGAATCAGTGGGTGCTGCCGGTTTTCGAATTCCCACCCCTCCAGTGTATAGGGGGGCGTTGACCAGGAGGTCGTGAAGTTTCTACACTTCTCTGAGGCTTTATGGAAAAAATTTTAGTTGCAGCCGGCCGGGTGGTCACCCCCTTCGAGCAGTTGGAGGACCGGGAGATTCTTATCGGTGAGGGCAGGATCCTGAGTATCGGTGCCCCAGGGACGATCCGGGATTTCGATAGACGGATCGATGCGGCCGACAAGATCGTCGTACCGGGCTTCATCGATGTGCACGTCCAGGGAGCCGGCGGAGCCGATGTGCTGGACGCCACTCCGGAAGCCCTGGACGTGATCGCTTTGACCTGTGCCCGCTACGGGGTGACCGGTTTTCTGGCTACGACGGTCTATCGCCACGGGGAGGAAAACCCTCACCTGGGCACCGCGGCTCAGGCGTGTTTCCGCAATCCCGAAGGGGCGGAGCTTCTGGGCATCCATCTGGAGGGGCCCTTCATCGCCAGAGGCAAACGGGGCATGATCCAGGAGGAAAGCCTGGCACCGGTGGACGGCGGCACATTGGAGCGGATCCTGGAGCTCAGCGGGGACCATCTGCGCATGATGACGATCGCCCCGGAGCTGCCCGGTGCTTTGCAGCTGATCCCCGCTCTGCGGGCGCAAGGAGTGGTCTGCTCCTTCGGCCATTCCCAAGCAGACTATAGTCAGACCGTTGCCGGAATCGAGGCGGGGATCAGTCACGTGACCCATCTATTCAACGCAATGATGTCCATGCACCACCGCGATCCGGGACCTATCCCGGCGCTGCTGGAATCCGAGGAGGTGAGCGCTCAGATAATCGCCGACGGAGTGCACATCCACCCGGCCATGCTGCGGATGGCGGTTCAGCGGCTCGGGGGAAATCGCCTGGTTCTGATCACCGATGGGATGCAGGCCATGGGACTGCCCGACGGCCGCTATCTGTATAATGGTCTAGACTACGAGTCGAAAAACGGCACGGCCCGCTATCTGGACGGCACCCTGATCGGTACGGCGCTGGGGCTGAGCGAGCTGACGGTCCGCTGTATGAACCACTGCGGCTGCACCCTCGAGCAGGCGATCCGGGCCGCCTCGTACAATCCAGCCCGGGTTTTGGGAGTGGAGGATCGCAAGGGCAGTCTGGAGGAGGGCAAGGATGCCGATCTGGTTGTCCTGAATCAGGATCTCAGCGTCCACCTGACACTCCGCTCCGGCCGCTGTGTTTACAGCGCCTGACCAGCGGTGAACGACCCGGGCTCCCTTCTACTGCTTTCCGGGTTGCCTCTGCACAGAAAGTCCTCCTTCTTCCGCCAGCTCGAATCTCTGGCCGGCGTGTGGAGGCGGGCGGGGCGAAGCGTCTACCTGGGCGGACCATGCATCGCCGCTTCCCAATCTGAGACCGCTACCGCTCCATGGCCCGGGAGAGGGGCGCCCGAGGTGCTGTGGCGTCTTGCGGGAATCGATTGGGCTCCTCTCCACTTCGAAGATCTTGCTGCCCGGACCTCGGCCAAGGCGGTGATCGCCCTGGGGTTCCCGGACCAGTTCCCCTTTCTCGGTGCCGTTGCGCAGGCGACACCGCTGTCTTTGTATTTCTGGTCCCAGTTCTCCCGTCCTCCCAAGGGCGCACTTCCCGGGACGCCGACCTACATTCCCCTGACCGAGAAGACCGCCTCACACCTGCGTGCCTCAGGCTGTTCCCGGATCGGTCCGGTCATCCCCCATGGCGTGGACACCGATCTGTTCGCGCCCATGCCCCGGGCGGAGCACAGCCGTTTGCCGGAGCGGCGCTGCGACCCGCGGCACAGCAGCCCGCGGAACAGCAGCGCCGACACCTTGGTCGTCGGAACCGTGGCCAACAACTCCCGCAGGAAACGCCTCGATCTGATCGTGCGTTCCTTCGCCCTGTTCGCCCGGGATCGTACCCGCTGCCGGCTGCTGATCAAGACCGATAGGCCCGTGTCCCTGGACGGGGTGGATCTTCCCGCCCTGGTCGCCGGGGAGAGTGTGGCGGATCGAGTCGAGATCATCACGGCGGAGCTGACCGATCCGCAGATGGCGGAACTGTACAATCAGATGGATCTGTACTTGAATCTCTCCGAGTGGGAGGGTTTCTGCATCCCTGTGATCGAAGCCATGGCCTGCGCTGTTCCGGTGGTGAGCCCGCCGATCCAGGGTCCCGGGGAGATCCTCCCCTATCCGGATCTCCTGGTTCCCAACGGCCTGATCCGCGAGGAAGAGGCAACCCTGCTGTACGAGGCCGATCCGCCCGCCGCCGCCGCGCTGCTTGCCGAGTTGGCAGAGGATAAAGGCCTGAGAGAGCGAATGAGCCGGGAGGGAAGGGAGGCGGCGCTATCCCGCTTTGATCTCCGGCGGGTAGCGGCGCAGTGGGAAGGCGTACTTCAGAGTATGTAGGGGATGATGGCCTTGCGATTCTCCGGGTAGTCGGGGAATTGACTCTGATACCAGCGGTGGTGAGCCAGTGCCCGGGGAATCAGATTGGCTGCGGTCCAGATCGCAAATGTAAGGCCTGCCAGGGACCAGGTAAGGAAGGCCCAACCGATCCACTCGATCAGCTCTCCGAGGTAGTTGCCGCAGGATACCAGCTGGTAAGCTCCCCCCTGGGGAATCCTGTAACCCGAGTCGGTTTCCGAGCGCAGGGAGCGCAGGATCCCATCGGAATGCAGGTTGATGACCATGCCTAAGAGGAAAAGGACAACTCCGGTGATGAAGCGAAAGTCCAGCAGCCATCCGGGGGTGTAGCGGGATGCGAACAGATTCAGATAGCGCCCGTTGAGCAGCCCGTTCACTGAATTGAAGAACATCCCCATAACGACCACGGTGAGGGCCATCGGTCGGTCGCTGCTCTTCATGCGGAAGGGGTAGATAAAGGCCCTGTTGAGATAGTGAAGCAGGAATAATCCCAGAAACAGGACGGTGACCGGGTTGGGGCTCTTGTTGCCCTTGAGGAAGAAGTAGAGGAAGGCCAGAGGTGCCACCGCCTCCATCAGGATCCAGCCCAACCGGGCCGGAAGCGTCGGTCCCCAGCCGGACCGGGTGTGGCGGCCGTACGGTGCGGTGACGAACAACAGCAGCAGGAAGGTTCCAATGGCGACCCCGATCCAGACAACCACCAACGTCCGGAGAAAGGACTCTCCAAGGATCAGCTCTCCGCTTCCTTGTACCAAGGCATCCATAGTACTTCTAAGTGTAGTCGCTGCAGGCGTTTCCGGCAAGGGGTCGACCTCTCAGTTGGAATTCAGTTCGAGGCAATTGGGGTTGCCGATTGTCTTGTCGCTGCGAACCAAGTATTTTTAATCTTTGGAGGGTTGGAATGGAAACCGACAGGATCGAGAACGAGGAGCAGCTGGAGTTGGAGTTGAGCCGGCCGTACCCCGAAACTGCGGAGCAGCTCCGCTCGATGAAGGGGGATTTTCTGGTTCTCGGGGCGGGCGGCAAGATGGGGCCCACTCTCTGCAGGCTGGTGAAAAAAGCAGTCAGGGACGGCAAGCGGAGGATTTATGCGGTGTCCCGCTTTTCCGACCCTGCGGTCAGGGACCGCCTGGAAAGCGCCGGAATCCAAACTATCCGGGCGGATCTGATCGAGCGCTCCGCCTATGCGCAACTGCCCGATGCATCGAACATCTTCTTCCTGGCCGGGATGAAGTTCGGGGCCAGTACCGAGGAACCTCTAACCTGGGCCATGAATACATACGTGCCGGCCCTGGCCGCTGAGCGCTGGTCCGGACCGGCGGTGCGGATTGCGGCCTTCTCTACGGGAAACGTCTATCCCTTCGTGGATGTAGGCTCCGGCGGAGCCGATGAGCAGACCCAGCCGGAACCGCTGGGGGAATACGCCATGTCCTGCCTGGGGCGGGAGCGGATCTTCCAGCACTTCAGTGCGACCCGGGGAACCCGAGCCGTGATCATCCGTTTGAACTATGCGAATGAGCTGCGCTACGGTATCCTGGTGGATCTTGCTAAGAAGGTGCTGGCCGGACAGACGATCGATCTGGCCATGGGTTATGTGAACCTGATCTGGCAGGGGGACGCCAACAACTACGTTGCCCGGTCTCTTTCCCTGGCCTCATCCCCCGCCTCGGTTTTGAATGTGGCCGGTCCCGAGGTCTTGTCGGTGCGTGCCCTGGCCGAACGCATCGCTCGGATGGCCGGTGCCAGGGCCCGCTTCACGGGCAAGGAGCAGCCCACCGCCCTGCTTTCCGATTCTGCCCGCTGTGTTGATCTTTTCGGCCCCCCCGTGGTTTCCTTGGACTCGATGCTGTCCCAGGTGGTGGATTGGCTCCGGCGGGGAGAGAAGACCTTGAAGAAGCCGACCAAATACCAGGTGCGGGATGGAAAGTTCTGAACAAGGAGGAACGTACAGTGGACAGCGATTTTCCCAAAGCCCCCGACTGGGTCATGAGGCGCCTGCGGACCGGCATGGTCATCCCGGCTCATCCCCTGGCCCTGAACCGGGACAGAACCCTGGATGAGTCCCATCAGAGGGCCCTTTCCCGCTACTACCTGGATGCCGGGGCCGGCGGCCTGGCGGTAGGCGTGCATACGACGGAGTTCGCCATCCACGATCCCAAGGTAGGCCTGTATCGGCCCGTACTGGAATTGGCCATGGAAACCGTCCGTTCCTGGAAATCCCCCGGTGCCGCGACTGAGCCGCCGCTGATGGTCGCTGGGGTTATCGGTGAAACCGCTCAGGCCGTGGGGGAGGCGGAGACCGCCCGGGAGCTGGGCTACAACGTGGGGCTGCTCGGCCTGGGAGCTCTCAAGGGATACACGGATGATCTGCTGGCCGAACACGCCCGGCAGGTCGCCCGGGTGCTGCCGATCATGGGCTTCTACCTGCAGCCGGCGGTCGGAGGGAGGATCCTCTCCGAAAGCTTTTGGAGACGACTTGCCGAGATCCCCAATCTGGTGGCCATCAAGATGGCCCCCTTCAACCGCTACTACACCCTGGCGGTGATACGAGCCGTGGCCGCAGCGGGCAGGGCCGGGGAGATCGCCCTGTACACGGGAAACGACGATTCGATTCTCGTGGATCTGCTGACCCGCTACCGGATTGCCACGGGAAACGACCTGGTCACCGTGGAGGTGGTCGGGGGATTGCTGGGCCACTGGGCTTACTGGACAAGGCGGGCCGTGGAGCAGCTGGATCAGGTGCGTTTAGCCAGGCGAAGCGGCACGGTCCCCTCCGAGCTGTTGACCCTGGCGGCTCAGGTGACCGAATCCAATGGGGCGGTCTTCGATCCGGAAAACGGCTTCAGGGGCTGCATCGCGGGGATCCTCTACGTCTTGGCTTCCAGCGGACTGGTGGCGGGAGTGCATCCCCTGGGGGATGAAGAGGGCCTTTCCCCCGGTCAGGTGGAGCGTATAGACGCCGTGATGACTCGCTATCCCCACCTGATTGACGGCACCTTCGTGAGGGAGAACCTGGACCACTGGCTGGCCTGATCCGTGCCGACTTCGTCGGCACTAACGAAGCCGCTGACGGCACTTATGAGGCCGGCTGCGCCGGCCCCCTGTTATTTTTTGGCCGACGCCTCTTTGCTCCGGGTAAACACCGATTTGATGCCCCGCACCGCCGCCCCGGTAGCCGCCTGGAACCAGCGCATCTTGCTGACGATCGCCAGGATGGTGATCGCAGCGATGACCGCGCAGATGGGACGGATGAAAAAGGGCAGGATCGATCCGTCCGAGAGGATCAACGCCCGTCTGAGGTTTTTGTCCAGAATATCTCCCAGGATGATGCCCAGCACAAGAGGAGCCACGGGGTAGTCCATCTCCCGCATGTAGTAGCCGATGATGCCGAAGACGATCATCACCCCGATGTCGAAGATCCGGGCCTGGATGGCGAAGGCGCCGACCACGCAGAGGGTGAAGACGATGGGCATCAGCTTTTCCCGCGGCACCAGCAGCACCTTCACCAGCAGCTTGACCAGGGACAGGCCCAGGATCAGCATGGCCGCCGAGGCCAGCAGAACCATGGCTCCCACCTGGAAGACGAACTCCGGGAACTCGATCATGATCAGCGGTCCGGGCCGAACCCCGTGGATGAACATGGCCGCCAGCAGCACCGCAGCCGGTGCGGAGCCGGGGATGGCCAGGGACAATACCGGGATCATAGCGCCGGCCACACAGGCGTTGTTGCCGGTTTCAGCAGCGATCAGTCCTTCCTCCACCCCGGTGCCGAACTTGTCTCCATCCTTGCTCGACCGTTTGGCGAGGTCGTAGGAGACCCAGGCGGCAATGTCCTCCCCCACTCCCGGAACCGCTCCGATGAATGTTCCTACGATTCCGGAGCGTAAGATGGTCTTCCAGTACTTGAGCACGTCCCGCGGATGTGGAATCACCTTCTCGATTTTGGTCTTGACAACCTCCATCTTTGGAAATTTCATGATCGTGATCAGCTCGGCGAAGCCGAAGGCTCCGACCATGGCCGGAAGCAGGGCGATGCCTCCTGACATGGCCACCGAACCGAAGGAGAAGCGGATGTAAGCATGGATCCCCTCCATGCCGATCATGGCCACGAACAGGCCGAGGAACCCGGCGATCCAGCCCTTGAGGGGATCCTTGGGCGCGGTCAGGTTTCCGCAGATCACGACCCCGAAGATTGCCAGCCAGGTGAACTCGAAGCTCCTGAACTTCAGGGCGAAGTTGCCGATGATCGGCGTGAACAGGCTCAGCATGGCCATGCCGATGAAAGAGCCGATAAACGATCCGGTAGTAGCGATGCCGATGGCCCGTCCGGCCCGTCCCTGCCGGGCCAGTGGATAGCCGTCCACCGCTGTAGCTGCATTGGCCGGAGTGCCGGGGATGTTCAACAGGATGGCGCTTCGGCTGCCCCCGTAGATCGCCCCCACGTACATGCAGATCAGGATCAGAACGGCGTTGGATGTCTCCATCTTGAAAGTCAGGGTGGTCATCAGGGCCACCCCCATGGTGGCGGTCAGACCTGGGAGCATGCCCACGATGATCCCCAGCTGTGTCGCCCACAGGACGTCGAAAAGGATCTTGAGCTTCATGAAGCCGACGAGGCCCTGTACCCAGAGATGCAAACCCTCGATCATGAACGTACCTCCTTAGAACAGATCCGGTCCCGGCAGGTTGACCAGGAACAGCCGGCGAAAAGTCGTGCCCACGATACCGCCGACCAGAACGGCGATGATGAACGCGATGAGGATCTTCTTCCACTGGGTTCTAATGCCCTGTTTCCACTTGACGTCGAAGATCACGATGAAGGCGAAGATGTAGATGGCCGTGGCGATCTCGTAGTTGATCCGGGCGATCAGCCCCCAGCCGTAGGCCACGCTGACCAGGATGGTCACGGCGAAGCGTTTGGTCATCTCCGCCTTGAAAAATCGGTCAACCGCTGCGCCATCAAGGCCGAGTTTGTATCCCTTGCGGATGATCGAGCGGATGAAAAGCACCAGTCCCAGTACGGCCACGATCGCGCCGAGGAAGCCCGGGACGATCCCCGGAACGGAAAACCGGTTCACCCCCTGTTCTTCGAAGCGGGGCATCTGTATCGAGAGCACGAGCACTGCGATCCCGAAGGCAATCAGACCGATCGAAGTTATGAAATCCGCCCGCGGCATGTTTCGCTCTTCCATGTGTGAGCTCCTTCCGCTTCTGATTATCGCAATCTTCGATTGCAATTGAAAAGGAAGATTGCGATGTCTTCTTCCGGCGAGAAAATCTTGGTCAATTACAGCGAAGCTTCCAGCATGATACCTAGATTTTCCACCGTCATCATAATAAGAGTTTTGTGCCGTAATTATTACAAGATTAGTGAAAAAATGAAAAGGGCATCTCCCGCATAAGAGATGCCCTTGACTGTTTCGCCCGTTATGGACGCGGAAGCGTCGTTACGGCTTGGGAATGCCCACCTCTGCGGGAGACATCACGGTCTGGCCTGATTCTTGGAGGTTCCAGGCGATGATCGACAGGTAGGGCATGGCCTTTTTCTGGGCCTCTGCGCCCCAGGAGGGATCGAAGACCGCGCCGCGGCTGGCGGCGTACTTCTTCAGAGCATCGGAGTTTTCCATCACGTCGTCCCAGAGCTTACCGAAGGTGTCGATGACTTCCTTAGGGGCATCCTTGGGAATCCAGATACCGAAGTAGTTCGGACCCGGGGCGTAATCGGGTATCCACTTGGTGATCGGCGGGATCGACCCGTACTTCTCCAGCTCCAGGGGCTTGTCGTCCAGTACGGCCAGGGCGCGGAGCTTGCCGCCGGCCAGCATGTCCGCCTGCTCGACGGCGAGTTGCGGCACGGCCACGCACTCTCCTGCTACGGTGGCGATGACCGCGGGATTGCCGCCGTCATAGGTGACGTGCTTGTACTTGATTCCCGTGTACTTCTCAATGGAGATCATGGAGTTGTGGCCCGCGGACAGTTGTCCGGCGGTGGCCACGGGGATCTGCCCCGGTTTGTCCTTGAAAGCCTGCAGCAGTTCGCCGAAGTCCTTGTAGGGCTCGTCCGCGTTGACGGACATCACGGAAACATTCGCTACCGTCAGGTACAGGACCCATTGGTCCAGGGTGGTGTCGATCAAACCCCGGATCTTGTAGGCGCCCAGGTCGGCGGCCGCTCCGGCTGCCCAGGTGTAGCCGTCGTGAGCAGCATCCAGGGCGTTCTTGGTTCCGACTGAACCGGAAGCGCCCGGCTGATTCACCACCACGATCTTCTGTCCCAGCTGGTCCTCCAGCTCACCGGCAACGACCCGGGTCATCTGGTCGGTGGATCCGCCGGCTCCCCAGGGAACGATGATCTGGACCGGCTTGGTGGGCTTCCACATACCCGTGTCTTCGCTCTCTCCGCCTGCAAACAGCAGAGCTCCGGCGAAGAACAGTACGAGAATCCAAATCAGTTTCTTAGGCATAACTTGCCTCCTTTATAGGATTTTCAATTAAGTAATAGTATAGTATTTATTGTATATACACGTCAATGGGCTGCGCGCCCCGCTCAAATTCTTCTTTCAGGCTCCGGATCCTCTGCACGGAGTATTCGACCGCTTCGGCGAACCATTCGACTCCCTTTTCTGCGGTAGCCCGGCTGGGGCGGCCCCATACACCGCTGGGGCTGATCCCTTTCATCCCGAAGTGGGTCAGATCGGCCCGGCTCCACTTGGGCACGAAATCCTCGGGTTTGTCCGCCCGCACCCGATCGGGTGCCAGATGCAGCATCATCGATGTTTCGACCTCTCCGGCATGCAGGTTGTCTCCCATTTCGCTCAGGCCTGTGAAAAATTCGACGAGCAGAAGATGGGGGAGCTTTCCGTCCATGTTCCACTGTCGGGCGGCCGGGATAAGGCAAAAGTTGCCGCCGTGGGCGTTTAGCAGCACCAGGTAGCGGATCCCCCATCGAAGCACTGATTCGGCGATGTCCCAGACCACGGCTTTCAATGTCTCGGGCTTCAGGGTCACCGTACCGGCAAAATCCAGATGCTCCAGAGATGTGGAGTAGGGCAGGGGGTTCAGCAGCACCGCGTCGAGACCCTCCGCCACCTTCCGGCTCACCTGCGAAGCGAAGAAGAAGTCGGTCTCCACGGGAAGATGAAGTGAATGCTGCTCCAGGCTGCCGATCCCGAGAATCGCCGTGTCCCGTCCGGCTTCGCCGATCTCCGGGCTGGTGTTGGCTGTGCCGATCATGGTTCTACCTCCTCCAGCTCTTCCAGGTCGACCCAGCGCCGCTCGGTCCAGGAGCGCATACCCGCCTCGGCCAGCTGCACCCCCCTGGCCCCCTCCAGCAGGGTCCAGGGAAAGGGTTCATCCGCTGCCACATGCTTCAAGAAAAGCTCCCACTGCACTTTGAAGGCGTTGTCGTACTGCCGGTTGTCCGGAAGCTTCTGCCAGTGCTCGTAGAAGTTGAGGGACTGGGGCAGGTCCGGGTTCCAGACCGGCCGGGGGGTGAGAGCGGAGGGTTGGATCCAGCAGTCCCGCAGGCCGGCTACCGCGGTGCCTTTGGTTCCCTCCACCTGAAATACCACCAGGTCGTCCCGCCGCACCCGCACCACCCAGGAGGAATTGAAGTGGCAGATCAGGTCCCCCTTCTCCCCCTGACAGAGAAAGGTTGCGTAGGCCGCGTCTTCTGCGGTGCAGGGGTACTCCCGACCCTGTTCATCGACCCGCTTGTCGATATGGGTGGTGGCGATGCAGGAAAGGGATTTTACCGGGGCGAAGAGGTTGTCGATGACGTAGCGCCAGTGGCAGAACATGTCCAGAATGATCCCCCCGCCGTCCTCCTTGCGGTAGTTCCAGGAGGGTCTCTGGGAAGGCTGGTCGATGCCGTCGAACACCCAGTAGCCGAACTCGCAGCGCACCGACAGCAGGCGGCCGAAGAAGCCGTTGTCCTTCAGGTACTTGAGCTTCAGGAGCCCGGGCAGCCAAAGTTTGTCCTGGACCACGCCGTTTTTCACACCGGCCTTGACCGCCCCCCGGTACATCTCCATGGCCTCCGCGGTATTCAGAGCCGGCGGCTTTTCCGTGTAGATGTGCTTGCCTGCCGCAATCGCCTTGAGCACAGGCCCTTTCCTCAGATCGGTCCGCTGGGCATCGAAGTAGATCTGATTTGCAGGATCGGACAGGCAGGCATCCAGATCCGTCGAGGTACGTTCCAGGCCGTGAGCCCGGGCCAGGGCCTGCAGCTTGGCCGGATTGCGGCCCACCAGGATCGGATCCGGCACGATCGTTGTCCCGTCGGACAGGGGAACGCCCCCCTGAGCCCGAATGGCCAGGATGCTGCGGATCAGATGCTGATTCGTGCCCATGCGGCCGGTGACCCCGTTCATGATCACCCCGATTTTGTGCTCTTTCACCGGTTATACCCTCTCTTTCCATAATTCATCTTATGTGCCTCTAATTCGTCCAATGAGCCTCTCCGCCTGCGCGGATGGTCAAATCGCACCCCCGCGCTGCCGCGGTTTCAGGAAGCCTCCCGGTAGGCCCGGAGGATCTCCTGCAGCCAATGCTCCTGATCCCCGGCCCATCTGGAGGTGGAGAAGATCTCGACCTCGTTGAATCCGGCGAACCCCGTCGATTCTACCCAACCGCGGATCCGGCGGATCGGGATGCAGCCCTCCCCCATCAGACCCCGGTCGTTCAGCAGGTCTTCGGTCGGGCTCTTCCAGTCGCAGATGTGGAAGGCCAGGATCTTGCCCAGCCGGCCGCAGCGCCGGATCTGCTGCTCCAGCTGCGGGTCCCACCACAGATGATATACGTCCACCGCCACCCCCACCAGTGGGGAGTCGATCGCCTCGGCCATATCGTTGGCCTGGCTCAGGGTGTTGACAGCCGAACGGCTGTCCGCGTACATCGGATGGAGCGGCTCGATGGCCAGCTTGACTCCGGCTGCGGCTGCGTGCTCCAGGGTGGCCTGGATCCCCTCCCGGATCTGTTTGCGGGACTCCCCCAGGGGCTGTCCGGGAACGGCTCCGCAGACCAGCACAATGTGGGGCGCCCCCAGAGCGGCGGCTTCATCGATTATGCGCAGGTTTTCCCGGATCGCCTTCTGCCTGTCTTTTTTTCCCAAAGCGGGGTAAAACCCGCCCCGAACGAGGGACACGACGGCCATGCCGGCTTCCCGGATACGCCTGCCCGCCTGAACCGGATCCTGGCCTTCGATGGCCTGACGCCAAACCGAGATCCCCGCCACCCCGGCGGCTGCGTAGTGACGGATCGCCCCATCCAGCGGCCAGGGGCGGGTTGTAATGGTGTGGATGCACAATTTGCTGAAATCCGTCATCGGTTTCGCTTCCATACGCTCTCCTCTTTTGCAGAGAGTACCGACTAGAGGGTACTCCAGAATGTGTAGTAGGGCTGCCCTTCGGCGATCTTCTTGATATAGAGGGCCAGTTCCCGAGAGTGGTAGTCTCCCCACATCGTCGCCTCTCCGCAGGGGACCTTCTTTCCCTCTGGAACATGATCCCAGCCATTAGGGCGGTGGTAGACCGAGTGCAGGATCAGTCCTTCGTGTTGAGGATCCGTGCAGAGGTAGGGATCGGCGAACAGGGCCTCAGCCACGGTGAGACCGGCCTGGAAGTAGCGCTGCCCCTCTGCCTCGCTTCCCCCCTCCTGCAGATAGCGGCCCAGCCGCAGCAGACCCTGAGCCGCGATGGCCGCAGCCGAGCTGTCCACCGGCTCGTGGTCGTTGAACGGATCCGCCGGCCTGTCGCGCCAACCATTCAGGTGCACCAGACCGGGTGCTCCCGTGTCCCAGTAGGGGATCCCGTCGACCGGGGTGTGCTCTATGTAGAAATCCGCAAGCGCCCTGGAGGTCTCCAGGAACCTTTTCAGGAAGCTCTGTTTGCCTTTCAGATCGGCGACCTGCAGGTCCGCAAAGGACTGCTCGGGCAGGGGTTGGAGGTACTCGAGCTGCTCCGGGTACCCCGCCAGGGCCCAGGCCTGCCCCCGGGTCCAGGTGGAGAAAGGCGAGTAGCCCTGCTGGGTGCTCGGACAGCGGAACGCCCCGTTGGTGATGTTGAAGATCGCCTCGTGTACCGCACGCCCGGAAACGTCGTAGATGTCCCGGCCCCGACCGAAGAAGATGTTGTAGCGCGCCGTGGTCTCGGCGTGCTTCAGCATCCGTTCCAGCAGGGAGATTCTGCGGTCCTGCTCCCCCATGAGCACATGCCCCAGGGAGTGGGCCGCGCTCAGAACCCGGAGAGATCGGATCGTATCGACGAACAGGGAATGGGGTCCGTTGAACGAGTAGATGTAGCCCAGGTTGTCCGGCAGAGCCGTCCAGCGGGCCGCCTGGATAGCTCCGGAGACCTTGAGGGCCAGCTCGCAGAACGCTTCGCCCCAGCTGTCCCGAGGAATCTTTCCCTCCCGGTACAGCCGCAGGAGGTTGCCGTAGGTGCTGATGTTGTTGAAGCCGTGGTCGTGCACGCCGATGTGGCTGACATGGCTGGCCATGGCGGCCAGGGTTCCCTGGATTCCGTAGTCGAGAAAACGCTTGTCTCCATCTGCGTCGAACTGCAGCAGTGCCGCGCCGAAATGAAACCCCTGGGTCCATTCGGTCCAGCCTCGGGTGGTATATTTGCCCTTCACCGTGAACACGGGGGTTCCGGATTCCGGTTTCCATCTGTCGTTGATCGCCAGAATCTTGGCGCCGGAGGCGTCGAACAGCTGCTCGATCCGCGGTAAAAGATCTTTGGCCGTCAGGGAGGTTTTAATTTTCATTTCGGTGATCCTCCTTTATTTTCATCTTGTGTTTTTCCCTGCAAAATGTCAAAGCCTCGGTGCGGCACAAGGGCGACTGGGCAGCCATCCGGGTGTTTGACTCATCCCGGTCGGATGAACTATGCTTAGCTCCATGAATGACAAGCGCAAGGCTCCGGTCGTACTGGTCACCGGTGCAAGTCGAGGGTTGGGCCGAGGCATTGCCCTGCGGCTGGCCCGGGAAGGGTGTTCGGTTGCAGTCAACTATGCCCGGAACAACACCGAGGCGCAGGAGACGCTGAAACTCTGCCGGGCGGAGAGCAAGCACGGCGCATCGGGGCAGAGCTTTGCCGCCCTCCAGGGCGATATCGGGGAAGGCGAGCAGAGGCAGGCTCTGGTCGCGGCAACGCTGCTGGAGTTCGGTCGGATCGATGCCCTGGTCAACAATGCCGGGATCGCTCCAAAGGTTCGCGCCGACATTACCGAGGCGAGCGAACAGTCCTTCGATGAACTGATTCGCACGAACTTGAAAGGTCCCTACTTCCTCACCCAGCGAGTGGCAAACTACTGGCTTACGGAAAAACCGGAGTGCCTTCTTCCCGGCGGCTTCAAAATCGTGTTTGTCACCTCCCTTTCTGCGGATACCGCCTCGATCAACAGGGGGGATTACTGCATCTCCAAGGCGGGGCTGTCCATGGCCGCCCAGCTGTGGTCGGTTAGGCTGGCCGGGGAGGGCATCCAGGTTGTGGAACTGCGGCCCGGGATCATGGCAACGGACATGACCAGCGCGGTCAAGGAGAAGTACGACCGCTTGATTGGAGAGGGAATGGTTCCGGAGGGCAGATGGGGCTTGCCCGAAGATGTGGGGGCGGCCGCAGCAGCGGTGATCCGCGGAGATCTGCCGTTCACCACCGGCTCGGTTATCGACGTGGATGGAGGATTTCACGTGCGCCGCCTGTGATCTTCCGTCCGCTTCCCCTCGCTTGATCGGCACGGGGAAACTTGGTATCGTTGCTCCACTACGAAATCCCGTCAAGGGGGCAGGGGTATTGACAGATGAGAACGGCGAGCTGATGGGCAGGAACGGAAAGTACGATTTTTTCGACGTGGATCACACGATCATAGACGGATCCTCCGGGCCGCTGTTTGTACGAAAAGGAGTGCAGCGGGGCCTGTTCCCCGCCCTGACTCTGCTGTACATCCCATTCTTTTTCCTGCAGTACTACATCGGAAGCATGGATGCGGACTCCCGGGATTGGTATTTCTCCATCCTCTCCGGTCGATCCCGGCAGGAGTTGGAGGAACTATGCCGGGCCAATTTCGAGGTTATGAAGAGCTGGATCTATCCCGAGGTTCGCCGGCTGATCGGGAAACTTCAGGGGCAGGGGCGGCAGGTGGTGCTGGCCACCTCTTCCCTGGATCTGATCGTGCAGCCCTTGGCTGAGGAGCTGGGGATAGAGGAGGTGATCGCCACGACATTGGAGTTTTCCGAGGGCCGCTGCACCGGGAGGTTCGCCGACGGCCCCCTGCTCAAGGAAAAAAAGAAGGAAAAGGTCTATGATTTTATCCGTAGCCGGGAAGCGGGTTGGCAGGAGTGCTCCTTTTACACCGACAGTGTGAATGATCTGGCTCTGTTGGAATCCGTAGCCGATCCGGTCGCCGTGAATCCGGACTGGCGCTTACGCCGCATAGCCTCCCGAAGAGGTTGGCGGGTTATCGAGTTTCGCCTTTAGGAGCGTTCAGATTGCCAGTATCGACTGATTGGAGTTGACCTTAACGATGCTATCCTCTACTCCGGAACTGAAGCTTTTCTACCACCTGAGCGACAAGATGGTGGCCGGGGAGTTCCAGACCTTCTCCGCCCTCATCGACTATGTGGGCACCCTGAAACTCAGTTTCAAACCGGAGGCCGTCATCGAACACTGCTTTGTCCTTTTCAAGGATCTGCGCTGGGGATTCTTGAGGGAGCTGAGCAGATCCGCATACGGCAAGCTGTGGAAAGAGCTGATCCTGCCCCACCCGCAGTTTCCCAACGCCGGTGATCTGAAGCGCAACATGAGTATTTCCAACATCTATATCGCCATGCTGGATATCCACGGCTATACTAGATTCTGCCAGGAGAGCAAGAGCAATCTCTCCCGTCTGAGAAAGCTCGATGATTTTCTCCACGAGGGGATCCGGAAAATCGCCCACGGAAACAGTGCGCTTGCCAATCGGGAGCGGGGTGATGAAATCGTGGTCGTGGCTTCTTCTGCGTCAGACTGCATAAAAACCACTCTCGAAATCATCAACACCTTCTCCAAGCAGGGGGCTGTGAAAGATCACGCGGTCAGGCGCACGCGCAGTGACTACAGCATCGTCTTGCCGGATTTCAAAGTGACCGCCGGCATCGCCGGGGGAAACCTAACCACTCCGCTGATCATCACCGAGAGCGGACTGCTTTCCGGTTTCCTCCTGAACACGGCGGCCAGACTGCAGACCCTGGCCAATGAGCTCTCGCCCAAGGGCTCGAAGATCATCACCACCCACAGCGTATACTCCAGTTTCTTGAAAGAGAACAAGATCGTGAAGAGCGATCTGTTCGCCAAAAAGCTGCTCAAGTTCTTCAACGCGGGAACCGTGAGTTTCAAGGGAACCAAGGTCAACTGCTGCGAGATACTCTTCAATCCGAAAGAGCAGTATCGGATGAACTACAACACATCCCTGCTGAACCTCCTGGAGGCCCTGCGGCAGGAGCTGTGGAAGAGGCGGGTGTTCATCGATGCAATCGAATTGGTGATTAAAGTATGCCAAAACATGCCCCACTTCACCACAGACCTGGTCGAAACGGGAGGGCGACGGAAGATCACGAACGACAGCATAGCCGTTGCCGCGGAACAGGCGCGGAAGCACTACGACGGCGAAAATTTTCCGGCAGCCGCTACCACGCTTTCCAGGATCTCCGAGGAAGTGGAACAGGTTCCGGAGTTCGACAGGTTGATAATTCGCTACCTCAAAGAGATCTCCCAGCGTTACGCGCTTCTGGCAAAGGAGTTCGAAGAACGGCTGGAAGGCGAGATCTTGACAAAACTGGATGTCATCTTCGAGCCCCGCTACAAGACCGTGTATCAAAAAGCCCGGGAGTACATCGACACCTACGAGAAGTTGAAAGCCTTCGCCATGAATAGCGGCGCCCTGGGCAACAAGAAGAGCGCCTGGTATTCCCTGGTGGAGGATAAAAAAACAGAACTGAAACTGCAGTTCTATTCGGGAAAACGCTAGCCTTCAGTTTCCGCCCAAGATGAATCCGCCGAACTGCTCGACACTGTCGAAGTAGATGTCGCAGTTTTCCCGCATGAAGGTATGGATCTCGGGAATTCGATGCGCCCAGCCGGCCGCGGCGATTGCCACCCCCGCGGCCCGGGACATCAGCAGCCCGGGTTTCAGGTCATCGACGATCAGGGCCTGAGCGGGGGATAGATCGAAGCGCTGAAGGATGCTGCGGACCGGCCAGGGACTGGGTTTGCGGCGGGACTCATCGTAGTCCCAACCGAAAACCAGATCCGGCAGGAAGCCTTCCTCTCCCCCGGCGGCCCGATACGCGTTCAGGATAAACTCCTCCTCCGAATGGGACACCACCGTGATGATTCCCCCCCGGGCCCGATAGGCGCGCAGGGATTCGAGAAAGCCCGGGAAGAATGGGGGGATCCTGCTGGTGTTGAACTCCCTCCATATCTTGTATTCGATTTCCAGCTCTTCCTCGCTCAAACCTAGTTCTTCCCTCAGGTAGCCCATGATCCCCGGTTCGAAGTTCTTGAGAAACCAACCGTCCAGATCGATCGCCTCCATCCCGGGACGCAGCAATCGCATCGATTCCACGTGGGAAGGGTGGTGGATCACAGCGGTACTGTTTACAGCTGTGTCATCGTGATCCAGGATCAGGCATTGATAGGGCAGGTCCATCGATTCCTCAGATTAAACAGTGCGCCTGAGTTTGAGTCAAGTCATCACCTTTCCTCACCGCATCAGTTGTTGATACAATGTAGATCGATCGGAGTGAAGACGATGGAGCTGCAGGTTCTTGAGATTAAGAAGCGCTACGGATCGGTGCAGGCCGTGGATGGTATTTCCCTGACCGCCTCCCCCGGAAAGATCTACGGCCTGCTCGGTCCCAATGGGGCGGGCAAGACCACCACGATCCGAATGATCATGAACATCATCGCCCCGGACGAGGGTCAGATCCTCTTCGACGGCAAACCGATCCGCCCCGGAGACAAGAATCGTATCGGCTATCTTCCCGAAGAACGGGGTCTGTACAGGAAGATGGTCTTGAACGAGTTGCTCCAGTATTTCGCCTCCCTCAAGGGGGGGAGGCGGGGGTACATTCAGGATCGTATCGACGGCTGGCTGGAGCGCTTCGACCTGTCGGAATGGAAGATGCGCAAGGTCGAGGAGCTGTCCAAAGGGATGAGCCAGAAGGTCCAGTTCATCGTCTCCGTGCTCCATGAACCGGACATCCTCGTGCTGGACGAGCCCTTCGCCGGTCTGGACCCTGTCAGCACCGAAGCCCTGAGAAAGGCGGTTCTGGATCTGAAAAAGCAGGGCAAGACGATCCTGCTCTCAACCCACATTATGGAGCAGGCCGAGCGGATGTGCGGAGAGATCCTGATCATCGATTCCGGACGGGAGGTGCTTTGCGGTTCGGTGGAAGCAATCAAAAGCCGCTTCGGGAAGAACAGCGTGATCATCGAGTTCGACGGGGACTCCGATATCCTCCAGCGCTGTGAGCTCACCACGGATGTAATCTCCTACCCCCGCTGGATCGAGGCGGAGTTGGCCCCCGGAGCAACCCCGGATGCGCTGCTCGGTTACCTGGTCGGAAAGATCTCCCTCAAGAGATTCGAAGTAGTCACCCCCTCTCTGCACAAGATCTTCATCGATCAGCTGGAGAAAGGACGGTAGAAGAGGATGGAAAAACTGCGCAAAGTCATCGGTCACGAGTTCCGCATGATCGCCGCTACCAGGGCTTTCATCATTCTGACGATTATAGGTCCGTTTCTGCTCATCGGCATGACCGTTGTGCCGGCCCTGGTTTCTCAAGGGACCGAGCGCAGGGGCATCGAAATCGCCGCGACCGGCATCTCCCCCGAGCTGCACGCCGCGATCTCCCCGCCCCTCGAGCAGCTCGGGATCGAGCTGGAAGCGAGCGATCTGCCGGCGGAGGATCTGGAGAAACGGCTCAGGGAGGAGGACCTGTACGGATACCTCGTCTTTCCCGAGAACATTCTCTCCGCAGGCCCTCTGGAGCTGGTCACGGCGGAGTTCCCCGATTATCGGATCGTGGAGGCGATGAAAGGGGTGATAGGGCAGGTGGTCATGGATGAGCGGATCAGGCAAGCCGGCCTGGATTCGACGCAGATTCGAGCCTTGATCTCCCCGGTTGATATTGAAGCCAAGCAGATCACCCGCAGCGGTGCAAAAGCTCAGACCGACAGCTTTTCCTTCATCATGATCGGGATCACCTTCACCTTGATGCTGTACATGACGATTCTGATGTACGGACAGTCCATTGGACGTTCCGTCGTTCAGGAGAAGACCGCGAAGACAGTCGAAATCATGCTCTCCTCGGTGAGTGAGAAGGACCTGCTGTTCGGCAAGATCTTCGGGCAGGCTGCCGCGAGCCTGCTGCAGTACGCGCTCTGGGTCGGCATGGCCCTGATCGGGACTCGCCTCATCGGACCCGCTCTGGGCCTGGATCGGCTTCCCCAGTTGAGCGTTTCCACGCTGCTGTACCTGGTGCTGTTTTTCCTGCTCGGCTTCTTTCTCTTCGCCTCGATCTTCGCAGCCTTCGGAGCTGCTGCCCGGGATGAGCAGAACCTGGGGCAGTTGTCCTGGCCGGTGATCGTGGTCCTGGTGTTTCCCGTGGTGTCAGCAGGGCCGCTCATCACCGCCCCCAGCTCCTCCTTCAGCGTCTTTCTGTCTCTGTTCCCATTGACAGCGCCGATCGTGATGTTCGTGCGCATACTGGTGAGCGATCCGGCCAGCTGGCAGATCCTCCTGTCCGTAGGTATCCAGATCGGCACGGTGGCGGTGGTAATCCTGCTGGCGGCCAAGATCTTTCGCGTCGGCATCCTTATGACGGGAAAACGCTTCAACCTTGCGGAGGTTTTCAGCCTGCTCAAGACATAGCGGGTCTTTACGGCAGCTGCTCCAGCTTGACCGCGAAGCAGTGCCCCAGAGACAGGATGATCTCCATGGGCAGTTGAAACTGGATTGTGGAATCGAAGAGAAACGTGACCCGGGCGGGAAACTCCTCATCGGCGGTATAGAGGACGCAGGCCAGAGGGATGCGTGGAAGGGCCACAAAGGCGAAGGAGGAATCCCCGAAATCCAATGCTTCGCCGCCCAACTGCAGACAATGCCGGCGAAACAGTTGCGCATCCGATCCGTAGCGTTTTTCCAGCGTGTCGGAGGGCAGATGGTGGGGGCCGCTGAAGAAATTGCTTCCACCGGGCAGCTGTTTCTCATTGACCCACTGCCCCGCTGGTTCGATCTCCGTAGCCCGGATCAGATAGATCAGCATCAGAAGCTCGAACTCCGCGTCGCCGGCCAGGGGATCATCCACCGGACAATGGATCCGGGCAGATGCGGGTTCCACCCGGTAGGAGGTGCCCAGGAGGGGCAGGGGAAAGCAGCCATCCCGCCAGGAAACGCCGGTACGCTCCTCGACTTCCTTGGGGTCCAGGGCTGCCAGGTCCAGCCAGTGTTTCTCCCGGCCCGAATCGAATTGGAGTTCTTCCATGACAACGTGAGTTTAGCCTCTCAGCCGGGTTTAGGTCAAATCGCTGTGGATAAAACGGCGGTTTTTCCGTACTGTCAATACAGATCAACTGTCGGCACAGGGAGGGATCAGCAGTGGCGGAGGTACTGAAAGCGGCTTTCGTGGGTTTTCGGCATATGCATATGTTCGATATCCACGCTCACCTGAACAAGAGCAAGGATGTGGAGATCGCGGCGGTCTGCGAGGAGGATGCCCAAACACGGAATGAGCTGGCTGCGGACGGCAGGATTGAGGTGAGCCATACGGTTTTCGAGGATATGCTCGAGGCCGTGGACTTCGATCTTCTGGTGGTCGGGGAGGTTTTTTCGGGAAGGGGCAGGTTGATCCGTGCCGCCCTGGAAGCGGGGAAGCACGTTCTGAGTGACAAGCCGATCTGTACGGATCTGGAACAGTTGGGTGAGATCGCGGCTCTTTCTGTCCGGCAGCACCTGGTCGTCGGTGCTGCCTTGGACCTGAGGGATGCGGGAGCTTTCCGCCGCGCCCGGCAGCTGATCCGCTCCGGCACCATCGGTGCTCTGCGCGCCGTCACTTTCAGCGCACAGCATCCGCTTCTATTGGACACCCGGCCCGGTTGGTATTTCGAAAACGGAAATCACGGCGGAACGATCAACGATATCGCGATCCATGCGGTGGATCTGCTTCAATGGATCTCCGATCGGGGATTCAGCGAGATTTTGGCTGCCCGGAGTTGGAACGCGGGACTTTCCGCTGCTCCCGGATTCCGCAACGCCGCCCAGGTGATCCTGGTCATGGACGGGGGTTGCGGGGTGATTGGAGATGTGTCCTACATCTCTCCCGACGGATTCCGCTATTCCCTGCCGCAGTACTGGCGCTTCAATTTCTGGGGTGATCGGGGAATGATCGAATCCGGATTGAATCTGCCGAAGCTGAGCCTGTATCGCTCGGATGCGGACACCGTCGAAGAAATGGATCTTCCTCCGGACCGTTCCGGGGGCTATTTGGAGGATCTGCTCCTGGCCATCAGGACAGGCCGCGGCTATCCCAACACCGCGTTATTCTCCGCCACCGAAGTATGTTTGAAGGCTCAGCAGGCCGCAGACCGGGGTGTGTTCGGAATTTCGTTGTAAGACTGAATTTTTTCTTGCAATTTCTCGTCTGCTACACAAGAATAGGAACAACTCCGATGAATACGGCCGGCCAACCAAAGAAGCGACTCGGTGAAGCCCTGGTGCAACGGGGAGCGATGACCGAAGAGCAGGTGAAACAGGTGCTTCTCAAACAACGCGAGCAAAGCGGAATGGATAAACTGTTCGGTGAGATCGCCGTAGAGCTGAACTTCGTCGATTCCCAGATGATCGAGGATATCCTCAACCAGGGGACGGACTGACATTCTCAGCTGCGAACGCTTCGAAGCAGTACTCTCAGCACGGTATCGATTCGAGACAATTCCGAGGCCAGCTGTCCGGCAGCCGCGGGACTGAGCGGGAAGCAGTCGTTTTCCAGTTCGAGCAGCACCTTGTAGACCCCGTCCACAGCCCGGCCGGCGGACAGATCGTCGTTCATATGCTTTTCGAATTCCTCACGGATACTCTCGATTAATTCCCTGGCTCGCCGATCTGCGGGATTGGGCTCGGAGTCCCCGCGCGGTGTCTCTACCAGTTTTCGGATCAGGGAGCGGATCGAGTCGATATATTCAACCGCCCGGGTGAAGCGCACACTGGTGAGGTTCAGCTTCCGCCGGTAGTGGGTGTAGATCAGAAAGAACCGCAGGTGATGGGGCTGAGTGTCCCATGTCAGCATATCCTCCGGATAGCGGATATTGCCCACGCTTTTGGACATCGTCTTGCCATCGATCACCAGGTGTTCCCCGTGGAGGTAGTAGTTCGCGTACTCCTTTCCCGACAGGGATTCGATAATCGCGATATTGTAGTCGTGGTGTCTGTAGATGTTGTCGATCCCCCCGCAGTTGATGTCGATTTGGTATCCCAGATTCTCCGTGACCATCGCCGGATCCTGGATGTTCCAGGAGGGTCTGCCCCTGCCGATCTCGGTATCCCAGGTGCTCAGGTCCCCATCCTCGTGCCCGTGCCATAGGACAAAATCCCCCAGGTTCCAGCGGCGGCCGTTGTAGGTGTCCTTTTTGAAACGGATTTTCTTTTTCGGCCATCTGCTCATGTCCAGCCGAAACAGCTTGCCGAAGCCTTCGAACTTCAGGGGATCGAAAAAAACCTTGTTCTCATGCCAGTAAGCCAGGCCCTTGTCGATCAATTTTTGGATCAGATGAACCGCCTGGTCGATGCTCGTCGAAGCCCTGGGTATCCTGGGGGGAAGCTTGATATCCAGGATCTCGGTCTCTTTGTGGAAATGTTCAGCTACTTCCGCGGCGATCTGCTGGGGATTTTTCCCCACCGCTACCGCCTCTTCCAGCATTTTGTCTTCCACATCGGTGAAATTGATAACACGGTTGACCTTGTATCCGAGGTATTCCAAGTAGCGGACCAGGATATCCTCGTAGAGAAAGGTGCGGTAGTTGCCGATGTGGGGACGGCGGTACGTCGACGGTCCGCAGGTGAAGATTTTGACCTCTCCCTCCTTCAGTGGCTGAAAGGTCTCCTTGCTGCGGCTCATCGTGTTGTACAATCGAAGCATTCTTCCCCTCTCTTTCTGGCCTAAAATACCCAGATACTCGCGTCGAGTCAAAGAGTCGCTGAAGAATTACCTTGCTCATTATCGCCATTTCGAATATCATGATGACGGCGGGGTTTCTCGCGCCGTCAGATCGTATCGCAGGCGACTGCGGTCAAACGTACAATACGGAATCAGGAGCAAACGCGATGGCAAATCTCAAAACGACCTATATGGGCCTGGAGTTGAAGAATCCCTTCATCGCAGGCGCCTCCGGCCATACGGCCAATGTCGACCGCATCAAACAACTGGAGGAGGCCGGAGCGGCGGCCGTGGTGACCGCTTCCCTGTTCGAAGAACAGATCCAGTATGAACGCTTCCGTCTGCAGGAGGATCTTCACCAGTTCGACAATCTGTACGCGGAGATGACGGACTTCTTCCCCCAGGTGAAGCACGCGGGACCTAAAGAACACCTGGGTTGGGTGAAAAAGACAAAACAAAGTGTCGGGATCCCGGTGATCGCCAGCCTCAATGCAGTAAACCGCGACATCTGGAGTGAATGGGCGGTTCAGCTGGAGGATACCGGCGCGGATGCCCTGGAATGTAATTTCTACTCCACCCCGAGCAGCTTCGACCGGAGTTCCCAGGACGTGGAAAACGAGCAGGCGGAGATCCTCGCGGAGGTCAAAAACAAGGTCAAGATCCCGCTGAGCGTGAAGCTGAGCGCCTTCTATTCGAATCCGCTGTATTTCATAAAGCGGCTCGATGAGGTCGGCGTTCGGGGATTCGTGCTGTTCAACCGTCTGTTCCAGCCTGACATCGACGTCGATAAGCAGACCAACAGCTATCGCCACAGCTTGAGCACCGGGACGGAGTTCGAGGCGTCGCTTCGCTATGCCGGGTTGCTGCACGGAAACATCCGGGGGGATGTGTGTGCCAACAGCGGAATAATGACCGGAAAGGATGCGATCAAGCTGATCCTGGCCGGGGCCTCCTGCGTGCAGGTCGTCAGTACCCTGTACAAGAACAAGATCAGCAGCCTGGCCAGCCTGATCAAGGAAGCGGAGTCCTGGATGGACGACAAGGGATACAAGGATCTGCCTGGCTTCCAGGGAAAGATGGACGCCAAGAACAACCGGGATCCGGCATTCTACCGCCGCGCCCAGTACGTCAAAAACATCATCAAGGCGGATTACTCGAACTGAGGGCTAATCAGCCATGGCGAGGTAACTCTTCAGCTCTTTGAAGGCCAAGTCCCGCTGTTTGACATCGATCTTGGTCTCCTTGATCGCCTTGCGCAGAACGTTGTCCCACTTGCTGTCGGAGAGGTCTTCTTTCATCTCCGCTAGCAGCGTGAGGATCTCCGCATTGTCTTTCAGATTGTAGATCTTCTTGTCGTCGTGGTAGAAGAGGGAATAGAGCTTCTTGATATAGTCCCCAACGCTGCGGTCCGCCCGGTTTTCCAGCCTTTTCTCGAGCAGCTCTTCTTTTTTACGGGCTCTCTTGAACTCTCGATCGATTCTGTCGATATCTGTACTTTTCATGTCGCCCCTCCTCGTACACCCACAAATATAGTGAAAGGGTGGGCGAAAAACAAGGTGGGAGGCCGCCCTGACCCGCTCCCCTTTTTCGATTGACAACCCAAACCGCCGATGTTACGCTTCTCTGTCGCCGAAAAGCTCTCGGGGCGATACCCGGGAGCTCGATTTTCGTTTCGAAGGGGGGAGTGGATATGGGTGACACCATACCGAAACTGATGCTGGAGCACGTGCGCAGAGAACCGGAGATGACGATCCAGTGGTCAAAAGATGCAACCGGTACGTTCCAGCCGTTCGTCTGGAGACAGGTGCTCGACGAGGTCGAGGCCTTTGCCGCGGGTTTGCTGGACCTCGGGATCAAGCGGGGGGATCACATCGGCATGATCTCCGAGAACATGAAAGAGTGGTTTTGGGCGGATATGGCCATTCTGTCCATCGGTGCGGTGGACGTGCCCAGGGGATCCGATTCCACGGCCCCCGAGATCCGGTACATCCTGGAACACGCCGAATGCGCCCTGTGCATCGTGGAGAATCTGGCTCAGCTGGAAAAGGTGCTCTCGATCAAGAAGAGTCTGAAAAGGCTCAAGACCCTCATCGTGCTGGATCCGGATTTCAAGAAGGTCGACGAAATTGCCGTTGCCCAAATGGCCAAAAACGCCGGCGTCAAGGTGTTTAGTTTCAAAGAGGTGCAGGAGCGGGGCCGGGAATACGCCCGCAAACATCCGGGTTTTCTCGAGGAGGACATCGCCGAGGGTAAGCCCGAGGATCTGGCCACCCTGATCTACACCTCCGGAACCACCGGGGAACCCAAGGGGGTGATGCTGACCCACAGCAACTACATGCATCAGATACCAACGCCCCTCAAGCACCTCGATATACGGAAGGGTGATATTTTCCTTTCAGTACTTCCGGTCTGGCACTCCTACGAACGGGCCATCGGCTATGTAGCCACCTTCGCCGGCTGTT
Source organism: uncultured Spirochaetaceae bacterium (assembly GCA_964588355.1). Lineage (GTDB taxonomy): Bacteria > Spirochaetota > Spirochaetia > SZUA-6 > DRHE01 > JAFGQJ01. The sequence continues at coordinate 25,467 of CAZPPB010000002.1, forward strand.
CCATTGCCTATTCCAAACTGGTTGCCCAGGTCATGTTGGAGGACATGGGCAAGATCAAGCCGCAGATCTTTCCCTCGGTTCCCCGCATCTGGGAGGCGGTGAAGCGGGGCATTATCCGCAACATCGAGTCCGGCAGCTCCGTGAAAAAAGCCCTGGCCTTCTTCTTCATCTCCGTGGGTGCAGCCTACTCCAAGCTCAAGACGAGGCTCAGGGGCCTGCGGCCCCGCTTCAAGAAGTCCAGCCGCCTCGCGGATGCCCTGCTCAGCATCCTGCCCTTTCTGCTGCTTGCCCCATTGAATGCCCTTGGACAGCTGTTGGTCTTCAAGAAGATCAAGCACAGGTTGGGGGGCAAGTTCAAATTCGGCGTGTCAGGAGCCGGAGCCCTGCCGCCCCACGTGGATGAGTTCTTTGCCGCTGCGGGGATCCTGCTGCTCGAAGGTTACGGCCTTACCGAAACCTCCCCGATCGTGTCGGTGCGGCAGAGTTTTCACCCGGTTCCCGGAACGATCGGACCGCCTCTGGAACAGGTCGAGGTCAAGGTGCTTGCCGAAGACGGTAGCGAGCTGCCTCCTGGACACAAGGGCGTGCTCTACATCCGCGGTCCCAACGTGATGAAGGGCTACTACAAGAGGCCGGAGCTGACCGCGCAGACCATTACCGCAGACGGTTGGCTGAATACCGGAGATCTGGCCATGCTGAGTTATGACGGGGAGATCAAGATCATGGGACGGGTCAAGGAAACCGTCGTTCTGCTGGGCGGGGAGAACGTAGAACCCAGCCCGATCGAAGATACCATCTGCGAATCCGACTATGTGGATCAAGTCATGGTCGTCGGCCAGGATCAAAAATATTTGGCCGCCCTGGTAGTGCCCAATTTTGAAACCCTGAAAGATTTTGCCGAGGAGAACGGTATCCCCTTCGAAAAGCCCGAAGACCTGCTGAACAACAATGACGTGTACAAACTGATCATGGACGAGATCGACTCCAAGATCGGTCCCAAACGGGGCTTCAAACTCTTCGAGCGCATCAACAAGATAAAAATTCTGGTAAAACCCTTTGAGAAAGGCGTGGAGATGACCCATACCTTGAAACTCAAACGGGATGTGATCTACGATGAGTACGACAGAGAGATAAAAGAACTATTCAAGGAACTTCGTTAGGTGAATATTCTCATTGTTGAAGACGAACTGACGAGCAGGGAACTCCTAAAGGTAATCCTCGAGCCCTATGGAACCGTACAGAGCGCAGCCGACGGGATCGAGGCCATGAAAGCCTTTAATCTGGCACTGGCAAAACAGCCCTACGACCTCATCTGTCTGGATATCATGCTGCCCAAGATGGACGGGCAGCAGGTGCTGAAGGGCATCCGCAAGATAGAGCAGGACAAGGGGATAATCGGTCCCGATGCTGTGAAGATCATCATGATTTCGGCCCTGGGAGACTTCGAGACTGTCACCGAGGCCTTTTCCTCCCAATGTACCAGCTACATCGCCAAACCGATCGATGCCGATAATATCGTAGAGGAGTTGAGGAATCTCGAATTGATCTAGAGGGAGTATGGCCTGCTTCATCGCCCTCCCGCTGTTCACTCCGGCCTGCCCGTCGGGATCGCCCCCTCGGGGGGGGGCGGTCCTCTTCGTTTCCAGAGCTTCTTTCGTGACCCTGCTTCTGAACTGCCTCATAGAGGCGCCCCTGTTCGGGCGCAGCTGCGGGGCCGCAGAAATAGTGCGGATAGGACTTGACAGAAAAAGAATTATATAGTAAATATTCTATATACAAAATAAGGTGGTGTACCTATGCAGATAACCAGATCGGCTCTCTCAGAGCTGTTCGATGTGCTGAAAGAGAATCAGGGCAAGAGTCTACGCGTGGTGTTTAAAGGCTTTGGATGAGGCGGTCCCCGTTTGGGGTTGGCTCTGGATGAGCCTCAGGACGGTGACAAGACCTACAAAGTCGAGGGAATAGACATTCTGGTGGATAAACGGGCAATTCCCTATGCCAGCGAGAGCACCGTAGACTATATCGACAGTTTCTGGGGCAAAGGCTTCACGATCCGCCCGGCCTACGGGGGAGCCTGCTAGGTTCCCTCCGTTCGCCTCTCCGGCGTGATCTAACCAATCCCCTCAGATACTCCAAAATAACAGTCGCTGGGCCCCAGTCTGCGCGCTCCTGTTGGCGCGCAAGCAGCCCCCGGTAGGATTCCAGTATCAACTCTCGGAACCGCACCACGGTAGCGGGGTCAGGGATCGGCGCTTCGGCGAACAGCTCCGAGACGAATCTTCTGACTTCCCGGTCATCGTACGCGGGAAACAGGCTAGACAGCAAAAACAGAGAGGGCCCGATGTCGAGCAGACTGTGCTGCTTCACCAGAAGTATCGCCTCGGTGATTCGCAGGGCCGCTCTATAGGTCTCAGCCAACAGCCGGCTCCCGGATGCATCCTCGGGGTCGATTCTCGTCAAGATTTCGCGTGCCCGGAGGTAGTTGTAGCAGACCGTGAGCACGTGGAGGCTGGGAATGCAGTGCAGGTGAGGATCGAAGACGGCAATCAGGAGGAAGTAGGGATTTGCAGGCGCTGCGCGCCGGGTTGTGGTCGTGGACTGGCAGCGTCGGTACACACTTCCCGATGCACGATACAGCAGGACCAGATCCCGCATCATCCCTTCGATATCCTTCAGAACGGGTTTCCCGCAAATCCGGTACAGGCGACCCAGAGTCTTCAGCCACATTGTGAAGTAACTGAGGTACCTGCGAAACAGGTTTGGATCGAAGGGAAGGCGGTCATCCAGCGGATGGGTCACAACCGCCACAGGCCGCAACCCCGGGAGCAGCCGAGATTGGAATTGGGGGAGGAAAAACTCCCGCAGCGCCGCTTTGAAGATCAGGATGCCTCTGCGTCGAAGCCGGCCGTGTCGAAGGATCAGTCGTACACTTGATCCGAGACCGACCCTCTCGGTATCCATATCAGCCGCTGTCCTTGGCTATCCGGTCTGCTTGAGAGCCTGAAGGGTCCTCTCTGCGCCTTCCTGAAACGCGCCGGCTGCGCAGCGAAAGGGAAACCCGACTACGACGCTGAGCCCGCTGTACAGGGTATCGTGGATGAAATTCGTCAACAGTTTTACATAGGCGCTGCGGATGATGCTCCCATTTTGGTCACGAAAAAGCAGTGCGGAAAGCTCGAAGGTCTTCACGATATTGGCTATCTGTTTGCTCACGATCGGATGGAGGGTCTTCAGGAGTTTCAGATAGCGGCTCTTGTACTCGGGATCTCCCTCGACGAGATTACGGATCTGGCGGTGCCGGTCCCGTACAGGCGAACCTTTTGTGTTCGTCTTGGACGGCACGAGAGAGCTGATCAGCTCGGTCACCGTCTGGGATTGAAAAAGCTTGTAGAGGGAGAAGTAGAACAGGAGGAGGCCTCCCTGGTTGGCCATCCGCGGGTTCCGCCTGCTGATCCGATTGACCGCTACCAGCAGGGCGGACAGTTCCCGGTCTACTGCCTTGTCGGGAACCACGGCGGTCCCGGCGGCGAAGGGATTCTTTCCCTCCTCCAGACGATGAAGTTTTTCCTCCAGCAGATCCATGGTTCGGATGATCCGCCGGCGCAGGGGGTCGGAGTTGAGTTTCTGCAGGAAAATACGGAAGCTCTTTTTCTCTGCGGGCGTGAAAACCTCCGCTGTACTGATTGCTGCTGCAGGACCCGAGGTTTCTTCCGGCCTGGCCTGAAGCTGAATTTCCAGCAGGATTCGGAGGTAGCGTCCGATCTCATCCAGGTACTCGTCGATATTCTCTACAGTTTTGTGATGGCTGAGGAACTGTTTGATCAACTCGAAGGAACGGTTCGAGATCGTGGAGGCAGCCAGGGTGGCGATCCGTTCTTCGTGGATAAACATGAGGGTATCGAGAAGAAAGCGGATAACATTCTCATCGGCTCCGGGACTGCCCCGCAGCAGATTCAGGGCCGGGTCTTCCGGGATGCTTGCGAAATCCCGAAGCCGCGCTGAAACCCGTCTGTCGATCTGCAGCTCTTTGGGCACATTGCGGTTGTAGTTGCCCACGATGTCTTTGGGATTGAAGTGGCTGCGGGTGTTCGGGCTGAAGCGATTATGCCAGAGGTTGATCGTGAGATCGTGGTACACATCGAAGGCTCGCTTGATGTAGGCTCCCGCGGCGGCATGCGCGGTGGGTTCGGGGTTGGTCACCAGCAGGATCGAACCCATAAAGGGCAGGAAAACCAGGTTTTCTTCGAACTCGCTTCCGGCGGGCAGGTCGAATACGAGCAGCTGGTAGCGCTCATCCAAATCCCCGGGCAGTTCCCCGTAGATCTTTTCCAGCATTGCGTTCCGTTCCAGCTTCTTGAGCTTCGGGGAGGGGAAGATCAGATCGAGATGTTTGAACACCGGAATCGCCAAGCCCTGCAGTCCGGCATTCTGCATGTCGATCGTCTGTTCCTCCAAAGCCGCTTCGGACTCCACGATATCCAGAAGTGTGGCGATGTCGGAAAGCGGATCCAGATCGACCAAAGCGGTGCTAACCCCCCTGCGTGCGTAGTAGATGGAGAGGTTCACCGCGGTAATCGTTTTGCCCACGCCCCCCTTTCCGGAGGTTACGGCGATGGACTTGTTCCGCAGGGAGAACACATCCCGGTTGGCGCTTCTGGAAAGCAGGCGGTTTACCGTGCTCTTGAGCTCCCCCGGGATCTGAGCCCCCCGTTTGAAAATCTTGCTCATCCTGTTGCCGGCATTATCGTACGTATCGTTACTTTTCTCAAGTTGAAGTTCATTATCCAGCGGATCGATTCCGAAAAGTAAAAATAGTAGAGAAAGGGATGAAAATCAATGCCCAACAGTTATCGAATCTTGATCATCGATGATGAACCTCGGATGTGCGAAAGCCTGGAGCAACTGCTCGGCGGCCGAGGCTACCAGGTGGACAGCGCCAATACGGCTGAAGAGGGAATACAGCTGCTGGCCAAGACCGCCTACGATCTCCTGCTTCTCGACATCGTGCTCCCCGATATGAACGGCCTGGAAGTCCTGGAATATGTGCACGGCAGATACTCCGAACTGCTGGTGATCATGTTCTCCGGATTCGCCTCTATAGAGTCAGCGGTCAGTGCTCTCAAGAACGGCGCTTTCGACTATATACGCAAGCCTGTTGAGTACGAAGAGCTGATCAAACGGGTGGCCAATGCCCTGGAGCAGAAACGGCTGATACGGGAGAAGGAGGCCATCCACTGGGCGTTGGAGCAGTCCCAGAAGAGGTACAAATACCTGGTGGAAAGTTCGCCGGACATCATTTACACCCTCGACGAAAAGGGCCGTTTTTCCTTCGTCAACGATGCTTTCGAGCGTCTCCTGGGAGTGAAGCGGGAGCAGATCATCGGCAAGCATTACTCGCAGGTCATTTGCGACCGGGATCTCGAGAAATCCGAGCATGTATTCAATGAACGACGGACCGGCAGCCGGGCGTCCTCCGGCGTAGAGATCCACCTCAGCAAACCCAGGAAGGGGGAGAAGGGCAACGGTTCGGGGACTAAACCCGAGGTTCCCGTGGAGGTCAAATCCCAGGGAATCTACGACCGGGAACCGGAGGAAAGGGAAAAGAATTTTCTCGGAACCTACGGTGTGGCTCGGGACATCCGGGATCGCAAACTTTTAGAGGAGCATCTGCAGCAGGAGGAGAAGATGGAGGCGGTGGGGCGCCTGGCCGGTGGAATCGCCCATGACTTCAACAATTTTCTGGCCGCGGTGGTGGGCAATGTGGCCCTGGCCAAGATCCACACTCAGCCGGCTGACGAAATATATACGCGCCTCGAGGAGCTGGAGAGAGCCGCGCTGCGGGCCCGCGGGCTGACCCAGCAGTTGATCACCTTCGCCCAGGGTGGTGTGCCCGTCAAGCTTCCGGGGACCCTCCCCGATCTGATCAGGGATGCCTCCACCTTCGTGCTTCGCGGCTCCAACGTACGCTGTACGTATAAGCTACCCCCAGATCTCTGGTGGGCCGAGTTCGACCAGGGACAGATCATTCAGGTGATCCAGAATCTCCTCATCAATGCGGACCAGGCCATGCCCGACGGTGGCGTGGTCTCCGTGGAAGCGGAAAACGTCACGGTTACCTCCTCCTATCGGCTTCCTCTGAAGGCGGGTCGCTATATACGGATCGTGGTAGAAGACAACGGATGTGGAATTCCGAAGGAGAACCTGAACAAGATCTTCGATCCCTTCTTCACGACCAAGAGCAACGGAACCGGTTTTGGGCTTGCTACGGCGTATTCGATCCTCAAGAATCACGACGGTTATCTGTATGCCGAATCGGAACTGGGCAGCGGCACCCGGTTTTTCCTGTTTCTGCCGGCCACGGACAAAAAAGGCGTCAAGACCGGGAATAACATGGGTGTCAAACTGTACAGCGGCAAGGGCAAGATCCTGGTGATGGATGACGATAACAGTCTGCGGGATGTCTATTCCCGTCTTCTCAAACATCTGGGATACGCGCCCACGGTGGTGGCCACCGGCGAGGAGGCGCTTTCCCGCTATTCACAGGCAAAGAAAACCGGAACGCCCTATTGCGCGGTGATCATGGATCTGACCGTGCCGGGTGCCATGGGGGGCAAGGAAGCGGTGCAGCGACTGCTGGAAATAGATCCCAAAGCGGTGGCTATCATCTCCAGTGGATATTCCAACGATCCGGTCATTGCGAATTTTCGGAAATACGGCTTCAAAGATGTGATCGGAAAACCCTTCACCGCCGAGAAGCTGAGCGAGGTGCTCTGGAAGCTTTTGAAGTAACGTCTTTTCATTCTGCAGCCCCCCTGCCTATACTGTGAACGACGTGCGCAGGTTCACATTGAAACGACTTCGATTCAACAGTCTTCAAACCAAGATTCTCTTCTACGCGTTTCTTCCCTTTATCCTGGTAATCGTTTTCATCGTGATCGTGGGCTTCCAGGTTTTCGAACGGGTTCCTCAAGCTGTGGCGCAACAGCGGGAGGGCGAGCTGGCCCGAGTCGTGGCCGGACAGGTGGATCTCAGGTTGACGGAAGCCGGGTCGACTCTGCTGCGGCTGGCAACCGAGCTGATGAACCGTCAAAGCGATGGAAATGGCGGCGATGTCGACCTTGATCCCTTCGACGGTGGCGTTGCCGTATTCAGTCCAGGGGGTGTTCTCCTGCAAGCCGACCCGCCTGGTGACGGTTGGGAAGACTTGATCTCCGGGCGGCTGGAGACGCTGATGAGGCAACGGAGACAAACCTGTTCGGATATCCTTCGAGATCCCCGGAATGCGGAGCCCGTCATTGTATTTGTAGTGCCGATACTCGGCGAGCAGGGGGAGGTGCAGGCGGCCGCAGCCGGGGTGGCCACCCTGAGCGGCTCCCCGTTGATCGAGAGCTTCGAAGCGCTGATGGAGTCCACCAGAAACCGCAGCGGCTACACATATCTTGTCGACGGCAGGGGAAAGTTCCTCTACCATCGAAACCGCTCGCTGTTGGCAACCGCGCTGGCCGGCACTGTGCCGATGATGGGTGCCACCTACGGATTGAGCGGCGCTGTTCTCACCAGAGATGTCTCCGGGCAGCGGGTGATCGTTGGATACTCTCCGGTTGCCGGCACGGACTGGGCGCTGATTACCATGGAACGATGGCGGGTGATCGTCGGTCCGTTGCGCCTGTATAGTCTGGTGCTCCTGGCCGTTCTCATCAGCGGCGCTGCGGCCTCAGTCGTTCTCGTTCTTTTCGCTGTCGGACGAATCCTGAAGCCGATCCGGGATCTGACCCAAGGAGCCGAGAGGATCGCGGCTGGACAGTTCGATTACCGGATCGTAGCCGTTACCGGTGATGAAATCGAGGATCTTGCTATCCGCTTCAACTCCATGGCGGATTCCCTCAAGAGTCTGTACCGGGGACTGGAGCAGAAGGTCGCCTCTCGCACCGCAGAGGTACTGCAGCAGCAGCGCAGGCTTGCGGCGCTGGAGGAACGAAGCCGGGTTGCCCGGGACCTGCACGATTCGGTGAGTCAGTCTCTGTACAGCGTGACCCTTTTTTCCGAAGCGGCCCGCAGACATCTGGCGGCCAAGAACGCCGGAGCAGCCGAACAGTCCCTTGATCACCTGATTGGCGCTTCCCGGCAGGCGTTGAAAGAGATGCGGCTCATGGTTTACGAGCTGCGCCCATCCGAACTGGAAAACAGAGGCCTGATTGGAGCGTTGAGACAACGGCTCAGCAGCGTGGAAAAGCGGTCGGGGATCGAGGCTTCGATCGACGCCCCGGCAGACCTCGTGTTGCCGGACATTCTGGAACAGGAGTTGTACAGCCTTGCCCAGGAGGCGCTGAACAACGCTCTACGGCACGGCAACGCCCGTAAGGTGAAGCTGCGCCTCCAGCAGCGGGGTGAGGAGATCCAGCTGGACGTGCGGGATGACGGTGTGGGTTTCGATCCGGGTATGCTGCAGAGCACCGGCGGTATGGGCATCCGCGGGATGGAGGAGCGGGCGCACGCGCACGGGGGGCGGCTGCACGTCGATTCAGCGCCGGGACAGGGCACCCTGGTGCGCATTGGGATACCGATTCCGAAGGGGTGAGTTTATGGAGGAAGAGACGATTCGGATTCTTATAGCCGATGACCATGCGGTCGTACGCAAAGGTCTGCTGGCGTTGATCCAAACGGAAGCGGGCATGGAGGCGGCCGGAGAGGCTGCTGACGGCGTCGAAGCTGTGAAGTTGGCCGCAGCACTGCGCCCCGATGTGATCCTGCTCGATCTGGTCATGCCCAGGATGGATGGGATCGAAGCGATCAGGGAGATTCGCCGCAACGATCCTGAGGCACGGATCCTGGTCCTGACGAGCTTCTCGGAGGACGAAAAGGTGCTGACCGCTATCGAAGTCGGCGCCATGGGCTGCCTGCTCAAGGACGCCACACCGGATGAGCTGCTTCGGGCTATAAGAGATGTACATCAAGGACGATCAGCGCTCCATCCGGCGGTTGCCCAGAAATTGATCCGGAGGATGAGGAGAACAGAGACGCAAAAACCGATCGAAGAACTCACCGCCAGAGAGACCGAGGTACTGCGCTGTATCGCCCGCGGTTTGTCCAACAGGGAGATCGGGGATCAGCTGTTCATCAGCGAGCCCACCGTGCGTACCCACGTCAGCAATATCCTGATGAAGCTCGAGCTGCCCAATCGAACCCAAGCGGCGTTGTACGCCGTTCGGGAGGGACTGGTCTCCCTGGAGGAATAGTCTAGGCCGATCCACGACATTCGGATGAGTACCTCCGAGCTATGCTCTACATAGAGTGGTAGAGAAAAACCATTCATTCTTCCGATGTACTGCCCTTCATCCCAGGTTATCTTAAAGGCAAATGATTCATTGCCTATGAGGAGGGTACTCGATGAATATCAAATTTTTGACCGCGGGCACCGTGTTGCTGATCTCCGCGCTGTTGATGGGGTGCATGGTCAGCGCCCAGAGCATGGGGCCGCGAGCTCCCCGTTTCTCATTGGACAAGCTGGCCGGCGGGGATGAGCGGGTAAACGGCTCGGGGCGGATCGTTACCGAGGACTTTGATATCCGGGGTTTCAGCAGGGTGGATATCAGCCGCGCCTTCAACGTGGAGGTCATCCAAAGCAGTTCCTATAAGGTCGCAGTCCGGATAGACGAGAATCTGCAGCAGCATCTTCGCATCGAGAAGAGGGGAGATACCCTGGTGATCGGCCTGAAGCCCTACAGAAGCTACAATCTGCGCGGCGTCACAATGGAGGCGCAGGTCCATATGCCGGATCTGCGGGGGATCGATGCCAGCGGTGCCAGCGACGTGCGTATAAGCGGATTCTCCTCTGCCAAGGATTTCGAAGTGGACCTGTCCGGCGCCAGCTATCTCGACGGCGAGATTATGGCCCGGGATATGCGCATCGAGGTCTGCGGAGCCAGCCGGGTTCGTCTGCAGGGCGCAGCGGTGGACCTATACCTAAACGCCTCAGGGGCCAGCAACCTGGATCTGGAGGATTTTCCGGTGCAGGACGCCGATATCGAACTGAGCGGAGCCAGCGAAGCCAAGGTAGTATTGAACGGGACTCTGGATATCGATGCCAGCGGAGCTTCCAGGCTGTACTTCGGCGGCAGCCCCACCATGGGGCGAGTCGACCTGTCTGGGGCATCGTCTATCAAGCGCCGTTAACCCGGCGGCGGTCGGCGATCTGGCGGTAGCGTAAACGGCGTTTTCCCCATCTTCCGACGCCGGATGACCGTACGCCGGATGCAAAATGCTTGAATCAGTTGGAGGGAAACGCCTTTTTGCTTATAATTATTTCTATGCCGACGAACGCAGGTCCGGAATACAAGAAGGCGGAAGAGGCGTTCCGCGCCGCCAAGACCGCCGATGAGAAGATCACCCGCCTGGAAGATATGATCGCCCTTCTGCCCAAACACAAGGGTACGGATCATCTGTACGCGGATCTCAAGCGGAGGATGTCCAAGCTGCAGAAGCAGCAGGAAAGCTACGGGCGGAAGGGCGGCGCAGGCCCCGCCCTGGGATTCGAAAAGGAGGGGGCGGCTCAGGTGATTCTGGTCGGAGCAGCGAACAGCGGTAAATCCTCGATCCTCGGAGCCCTCACCAACGCCACTCCGGATATCGGGGAGTATCCCTTCAGCACCCATGCGATGCATCCGGGGATGGTCCAGTTTGAGGATATTCAGATCCAACTGGTCGACACCCCTCCGGTAACCCCTGAGTTCATGCCCACCCACCTGCTCAGCGTGGTTCGCGGTACCGAGGCCGCGCTGCTGGTTGCGGATCTGTCGGTGGACTCCCTACTCGACGATCTGGAGGCCGTGTTCCAGGCCTTCGAGATGCGCCACGTCACTTTCGTGGCAGAGCAAAACGAGGACAGGGATCAAATCCGCTGCCGGCTTATCGCCAACAAGCTCGATGCGCCGGGAGCGGACGCTCGGCTGGACCTGCTGCGGGAGATGGTGGGCGGCCGCTTCCATATCCTGCCACTCTCTATCCGCGATCCGGAGGCGGTCGGCCGGCTGCCCCGGATGCTGTTCGAATGGCTCGGTGTCGTGCGGGTCTACACCAAGGCACCCGGAAAAAGGCCGGAACTGGCAAAACCGTACACGGTGTTTGCTGGCCAGAACGTGGGGGATATCTGCTCCCTGATTCACAAGGATTTCCTGCAAAATTTACGATTCGCCCGCATGTGGCGGGGTTCGGACAAGCCCATCACCGTGTCCAAGCACGAGATCGTACAGGACAGAGATATCCTAGAGCTGCACCTATGAGGCATCCGCTGAGAGTATTCACCTTCCTGATAATCGCCGCCGTAATCGCCCCTTCCTCCTTGTGCGCCGGGGGGGGGACGGCAGAACAGCGGGAAGTAGTCCGGGAGCTGCCCGGCAGGCCGAAACTGGTGATCGAGCTTACCAGCGCCGACTGCTTCATCGAGGCGGGCGGGGAAGACCGCATTCGACTGCGGGTCCTTCACAGCTATGGGGAGGATCGCTATAAGGTGGAAATCCAGGAACGTGGAGACCAGGTTCGACTGCGGGAACGCTTCCTCCGGCGATCGCCCCGGGGGTCCGCAACCTGGTTGCTCACGGTGCCCGCCGACACGGAGCTGTCCTTCTCCTCCGCTTCCGGAGTATTCGAATCAAGGGGGGATTACCGCGGGCTGGAAGCGAGCAGCGCCTCCGGGCGTATCTACATAGAGGATTTGGACGGGAGGATCGACATCAACACAGCCAGCGCAGCGGTGCGGCTGCAGGGCGTTGCCGGAGATCTGTCGGTAACCACGGCCAGCGGTGCTGTGGAGATTGCCGATTTCGGCGGCCGCCTCAGGCTGCGCAGCGCCGCGGGGGGAGTGAAACTGGACGGTCCTGCCGCCGAGATCGAGGCGACTACGGCAGCCGGAAGTATTGAGGTTTCCCAGCTGCGCCTGACCGGGGAGTGCAGCTTCCGCAGTGCCGCCGGGGATGTCGATGTGGAATTGGCAGCAGCTCCGACCTTCGATCTCTCCCTCGCCTCCTCATCCGGTACGGTAGAGCTCGACCTGAACGGAAACGATATCGTGGGGACCTTCGTTTTCTCGGCCCTGCAGCAAACCGGCCGCATCGAATCTCCGCTCGACTTCGACGAGCAGGAGATCTTCGTTCACGCCGGTCAGACCTACCTTCGCAAGTCCTTCAGCCGCGGCTCCTCCCTCCCCGGAATCAACCTGGCCACGGCCTCCGGTTCGGCCAGGTTGAAACGGTAACAGAAAAAAATGCGCCAAATCGGTGACGGAGAAACCTGAAAAAACTGTTCCATAGGTGTATACTAAACCTACGACAAATATAGACGGGAGTAGCGTTCCCGTCAGAGGGAGGACTAGATGAAAAAGACGCTTATTCTGGTATTGGTGCTGGCCTTCATCCCGCTGCTCTCTTTTGCAGATCTGGGATTGGGCGCCTCGGCTTTCCTGAACAACCCGGTGCTTATCGGTCAGGAAGCGGATGCATCGGAGCTTCGTGCGGGCGGTTTCACCTTCGGAGCGGACCTCCGCTTCAAGCTGAGCATCCTGCAGCTGGAAGCCCTCGGCCTGTTGAGTTTGGGTGATGATGTCACCTCGATCGACCTGTACGCGGACGCCGGCCTGGCCCTGGATCTGGCGTTTCTGCGCCTGTCCCTGGGAGCCGGCCCCACGCTGTTATTCTTGCTGAATGACTCCACCGGTGACGATATCCTGGCCGGTTACAACGTCAAGGCCAACGCGGACATCAAGCTGGGACGGATTTCCTTCGGCTTGAGCTACATCATGGGCCTGATCGTCGAGGATGGATTGTTCGACGTCGCGTTGAACAAGAGCACCGGCATGCTGGGGGCCAACGTTCTGTTCTGGTTCTAGCAGTAGCTGGTTTCCACAGATTTCGAGGGGCTTTCCGTCGCTCAAGGCGGGAGCCCCTTTTTTTGTATCCAGCAGATGTTTTTACAGATTCAGTTTCATCCAGACGGCGGCTTTCTCAAAAGGCTCCACATCCGGTAGAATACAGGCACTATGAGCAAACTCGCTTTGTTAGGCGGACCGAAAACCGTGTCCGCGGAGGGGGATCTGTTCTCCTGGCCAATCGTTACTCCCCGGATGGAAGCAGCTGTCTTGGAAGTGCTGCGAAAAGGCAAGATCTCCGATCTGGATATCACCGTGGAATTCGAGAAGGAGTTCGCCCGGTGGCTGGGTGTCAAGTATGCTCTGGCCCATAATACAGGTACCGCCGCAGTTCACTGCGCCTTGTTCGGTCTGGGGATCGGCAGGGGGGAGGAAATCATCTGTCCGAGTATGACTTACTGGGCTTCCTGTGTGCCGGTTTTTTCGCTCGGAGGGAAGGTGGTCTTCGCGGATATCGCTCCGGACAGCCTCTGCATCGATCCCGATGATATCGAACGCTGCATCACCAGCCGGAGCAGAGCGATCGTGGTTGTCCATTACTCGGGGATGCCGGCCGACATGGACGCGATTCTGTCGATCGCCCGCAAACATCGACTCGCCGTGTTGGAGGATTGCTCCCACTCCCACGGGAGCCTCTACAAAGGCAAAATGACGGGAACCTTCGGCGAGGTAGCTGCTTTCTCGATGATGTCGGCCAAGTCCTTTCCCATCGGAGAGGGGGGAATGCTGGCTACGAATGACCGCCGCATCTACGAGCGGGCGATCGCCTTCGCCCACTATGCCCGGCACAGCAGTTTCATAACGCTTCCGGACATCAAGGCGGGAGCCGGCATCCCCTGGGGAGGCTATAAATACCGGCTCAACCAGCTGTGCTCTGCAATTGGAAGGGAGCAGCTGCAAAACTACGGCCCTCAGATGGCCGAGATCGATCAGGCGATGAATTTCCTCTGGGACCGCCTGGAAGGGGTTGCGGGGATCAGGGCTCACCGGCCGGCGGCGAACTCGGGGAACACGATGGGCGGCTGGTACAACCCTCTGGGACACTACCTCCCCGAGGAGCTGGGCGGTCTTTCCATCAGCCGCTTCTGCGAAGCCCTGAGAGCCGAAGGGGTGCGGGATTGCCGGCCCGGCTGCAATCTGGCCCTTCACATCCATCCCCTGTTTCGCGACCTGGATGTCTACGGTGACGGCCCGCCGACCAACGCGGTCGGCTCTTCGGGAGAGGCGAAGAAGGCGGGGAAGAGCCTCCAGGTTTCCGCCGCAGTCCAGTCCAGGGTCTTCAAGATTCCCTGGTTCAGACGGTACCGGACAGAGGCGATCGGACAGTACGCCGAGGCCTTCGGCAAGGTTGTGGAAAACCACAAAGAGCTGCTCGCCGACGATCCGGGGGATCCGGAAACCCTCGGCAGTTGGGGCACGAGCTCCCTGGTTGTCTCGGCTTGAGAAGGCGAAAGAGGAACAACGATTTGATAATCGATTTTCATACCCACGTCGGTGATTTGCGAAGCCCCGGCCGGATGGACAGGATTCCGGTAACCTGGGAAAACCTCCTGCGCCGCCTCGACCGGCAGCGCATCGACAAGGCGGTCTTTCTGCCCCTGGGTGTGTCCCCGGAAAGCACCCAAGCCCCCTTCCTTTTCGCCCCCCACCCCGATATTGCAGGCCAGCTGAACGCAGCGCTGGACTATCGCGACCGGGTAATCCCGTTCGGGAATATCGATCCCCGTATGGGTTGCCTGGGCAATCTGGATGCCGAGCAGTTGGCGAATCCACCGGAGACGGACTTCGGCTGGATCCTGGAGCGCTTCAGGGAGTTGGGTTGCGCGGGGATCGGCGAGGTTACCGCTAATATACCCCTGGATGATTTCAGGGTCATCAACCTCTGCCGGCAGTGCGGGCGCTTCGGTATGCCGGTCCTGTTCCACATAACCGGTCCGGGTAGAGGTGTTTACGGCCTGATCGATGAGATCGGCTCTCCCCGTTTGGAGCGGCTGCTGCAGGCAGCTCCCGAGACCACCGTAGTCGGCCATGCTCCGGGATTCTGGGCCGAGATAAGCGGCGATGCGAGTCATCAGGACAAGTTCGTCTATCCGGAAGGGCCGGTGAGCGCGGAGGGAAGCCTGATCCGGCTTCTTCGATCCTATCCCAATCTGTACGCCGATATTTCCGCCGGAAGCGGACTCAATGCAATCAAACGGGATCGGGATTTCGGCATCCGCTTCCTGAACGAATTTCAAGACCGCATCCTGTTCGGCACCGACGTCTGCTTCGCCGATCCGCAAGGGGACATCCCTACATTGCAGTATTTGAGGGAGCTGCAGAGCGACGGCGCGATCAGCCGCGAGGTCTTCGATAAAATTACCGGAACAAACGCCCTGAAGGTGCTCGCGCTCGACCAAAGGTGAGTCCCGCCGGACTCAAGTCATACCATCTTGAACATCTGCGACATCCGCCGCCCCAGAATCCGGTTGGCCAGGAATATGGCTGAGAGCACCAGCACGATGAGGATCGTTCCCAGAGCGTAGGCGGGACCGATAGTGGCGGAGAACAGATATTCCACGATGGCCACGGAGATCGTTTTCCAGCGGGCGGAGAAGAGGATCACCGTCGTTGAGAGCTCCCCCATCAGCGTGGCAAAGGATATCACGGCCCCCGCCAGGATGCCCGGTGCCATCAGGGGAAGGGTGATCTTCCTGAAGGTGGTCAACCAGGAAGCCCCGGTGATGGTGGAAGCCTCCTCTACGGCCACGTCGATCTGGGTCAACGAAGCGGTCGTGGATCTGAATATATAGGGCATGCGGCGGATGAAGAAGCCCACCACCATGATCATCCAGGTGCCGCTGAGGATGAGAAGACCCGAGGAGAAGCCGACCAGAATGGCCACCCCGACCACGATGCCGGGCAGGATGAAGGGCAGCATGACCGTCAGATCCAGGATCCAACGGGCCTTCAGATTTTTACGCACGTTGATATAGGAAAGCAGCGTACCGATCACCGAGGCGATCAGGGTAGCCGTAGTGGCCAGAAAAAGGCTGTTTCTAATGGGCGTCAGAGCGATCTCAAAGATCCTCCGGAAATTGTCGAACGAAAATTTGGTTGGATAGCGGGTGCCGGCCCAGCCCTCGGTGAAGGATGTAAAAATCACAGTCAGGTGAGGGAGCAGGGAGAAGAAGATCACGCCGAAGCAGAATACGGTTCCCAGCCACTTCAAGAGCTTGCTCGAGGATACCCGCGCTGCCTGGGTCGTGCTGGTAATGGTGATGTAGGAGCGTTTGGCCGTCACATACTGGGAGAGGAGGATCGCGAAGGCCACCAGCACTACGTTGACCATGGCGATGGCCGCGGCGGCGTTGAGGTTGAAGAACCCGGTGACCTGAAAATGGATCAGGGTCGGCAGTACGTAGAAATTTCCTCCCAAAATCGCCGGGACACCGAAATTACCCACCGAACGCATGAACACGATCAGAGCCCCGGCCACGATGGCAGGTATGACCAGAGGCAGGGTCACCGTGCGGATGACCCGCCAACGGGAGGCGCCCATGATTTCGGCGCTTTCCTCGATGTACGGATCCGCCGATATCAAGGCGCCGTAGGTAAGGAGGAAGATGAACGGATAGGTGCTCATGGTTATGGCGATGATGACCCCCGGTGCGCCGTAAATGTCCGGCAGGGTGAACCCGAAGGCCGCATCCAGAAAATAGTTGATCACTCCCTGCCGTCCGAACAGGAGGATCCAGGAGTAGGCTCCTACAAACGGCGGAAGGATCAGAGGCAGGGTGCCGAGGGTGAGGAAGAAGGTTTTGAACGGGGTCTGGGTCTTGGCCACGAAGTAGGCCATGGGAATACCGATCAGACAGGAAAACAGAACGCAGACCAGACCGACCACCATGGTGTTCAAGAAAGCGCTTCTGTAGAGGGTGGATTTGGAGAACTGAGCGAAGTTGGCCAGGGTCAGGTTGCGCAAGGTGGGGGCATCCCCCAGTTTGATGAAGCTGCTGAACACCACTTTGGAAAGCGGATAGACGATGAATACGACCAGGATGATCAACGCCAGTCCTAAAACCAGGTAAGGGGTAAACTCAAAGGTCTTCAGCCGCCGGGTGATTTCTCGAGCCATGGGACCTCCTAAGCCTTCTCCAGCTGTTGCCTCTGTTCCGTGGGAAACAGTTTGGCTTCCTGCCCGTGGACCAGGACGGCGACAGCATCGCCCACCCCCACACCATGGACACGGCGATCCTGATCGACCAGAATCTCCTGCGGATCGTGGTCCTGAAAGATCTCGATGTAATAGCGGACCACCGAGCCGAGGTAGAGGATGACCTTCACCTGACCTTTCAGGCTGTTCGGATGATTCGCAGCCGCGGAGACCTCCATCTGTTCGGGGCGGACGAAGAGGATCCCCTCCGTATCCTGGTAGCCGCGGACATTGTCCGAGCTGTTCGTTAGAGTGATCTGTTCGCCAGAACGGAACCGTAAGACCGGGTCTGCGTTGGCTTGGACTTCGCAGGTGAGGAAATTGGCTTGGCCGATGAAATCCGCCACCCGGATCGTGTTGGGATTTTCGTAGATTTCATCGGGAGTCCCGACCTGGCTGACCTTGCCGGCGTGCATCACGGCGATCCGGTCGGAGATCGACAGGGCTTCCTCCTGATCGTGGGTCACATAGATCGTGGTCACTTTGGCCTGCTGTTGAATCCGCCGGATCTCTTCGCGCATGTAGACCCTCAGCTTGGCATCCAGATTGCTCAGGGGTTCATCCAGAAGCAGAAGCTGGGGATCGTAGACCAAAGCTCGAGCCAGGGCGATCCTCTGCTGCTGACCTCCGGACAACTCGCTGGGCTTACGCTTTTGAGTCGCCTCCAGTCCCACCAGTTGAATGATCCGGTTGACTTTCTGCTCAGTATCCTTTCGCGGCAGCTTGCGGATTCTCAGTCCGTAAGCCACGTTTTCGAAGATGGAAAGATGGGGGAACAGAGCGTAGCTCTGGAACACCATACCGATATTGCGCCGGAAAGGGGGGATCGAGGTGAAGTCCTGACCGAGGAAATCGATCCTCCCGCTGCTCGGTTTCTCGAAACCGGCAACACAGCGCAGCGTGGTGGTCTTCCCGCAGCCGCTGGGGCCGAGAAGAGTGAACAGTTCTCCTTCTCGAATATCCAGGGAAACGTCGTTCAAAGCCTGAACCTGCTCGTTTTTTCCGCCGAAGACCTTGCTGAGATTCCGGATAGACAAAGTGATCCGGCTGTTGTCCTGTTCCGTCATTGGGGAAACCTCATTTGGTGATTAAAGAGTAAGCAGGCATGGACGGCTCGTCGAACCGTCCATGCCCGAGAGTACGTTAACGAGTGGCGAAGATCTCTCCAAACTTCTGCAGGTAATCGTTCCTGCTTGCCGAAGCCTTGTTGGCGTCGTACTCGAAGAATTTTATCTCCCCGGTCGGTTTGAGTCCCGGAGGCGGCGGCACATCGGGACGGGTCATCCTGCGAAAGTGGGGGGCTTGGCAGATAATGGTCATGGCTTCCTTGGTGGTCAGCCAGTCCATGAAGATCTTTGCATTATCCGGGTTCGGTCCTCCCTTGATGATCCCCGAGGCGTCGAAACGCAGACCCGTGCCTTCACTGGGATACACAGCTTCCACCGGATTGCCCTTGGCCTTCTCCGTGAACACGTTCCCCTCGCCGGTGATGCCGATGGCGAACTCACCCCGTCCTACAAACGTGTACACCAAAGACGATTTCGGTACGAAGGTAGTTACCTGGCGGACGTCGTTGATATGGTCCCACCCGTACAGCCCGACCATCTGGAACAGTTGGGCGTAGGCCGAACCGGAAAGGGCCGGGTTGGCCATTACGACTTCCCCGCGATATTTGCTGTCTCCCAGGTCCTTCCAGCTCTTAGGAGCATCCCCGAGAGGAATCCTGTCGGTGTTGATGATGAACGCCTGGATGTTGAAGCTGAAGCCGAAGTACTTGTTTCCCTTGGCATCTTTAACGTCGTTGGGGAAAGCGGATGCTTCCTTCACCCTGTAGGAGTCCAGAAGGTCGTAGACCACATCCATATTTTCCTTGGCCATGGCCATGATGATGTCCCCCTGGGGTCTTCTGGCCTCGGCCTGAACACGGGTGATGATCTCCCCTGAACCCAGCCGGATCTCCTCCACGTCGATGTTGCGGTACTTGGCCTTGAAGGCCCGCACCAAATCTTCTCCCATCTCCACGGATCCGGCATTGTAGATCACCAGCGTTCCGTCCGCTGAGACGAGCGCCGTGCCGAGCACGAGCATCAGGCCGATCACTACGGGAATGAGTCTTTTTTTCATACCTACCTCCTTGAGAAATATTGGTTACTTGCGAGATTTTACATGATTCCTTACTGACGTGCAAATCAAAAATTGACCAAACTGAAAGTCTGCATTCACCCTATGCGCAGCCTGCCTATGCGCAGCCTGCAAGATCCCTGTTCAGTTGTTCCGCATCCGTAAACAACAGGGAGCGAATCCCCAGAGCGCCGGCTGCTTCAACGTTCTCTGGAACGTCGTCTACGAAAACGGCTCGATCGGCCGAACAACCCTCGTGCTCCAAAATATAGGCGTAGAAGGCCGGGTCCGGTTTTGCCAACCCTATCAGATGCGAAGCATAGACCGCATCGAAGATACGGTAGTCACCCTTTCGCAGATGTATCTGGTAGTGGGGGCTGATCGTATTTGTTCCGGCCACGACCCGGGCGCCGTTTTTCAGCGTATCGATAAGCTCGATGACATCCGGATCCAGCTCGGGCTCGAAGAATCTGTTGAGCAAGTCTTCTTCTACGGTGAGCCCGCTTCTCCGGCAAAATCTTCGGACGAACTCCTGTTCCGAAATCCTGCCGGTGGTCAGCTCTCCGAAATCATCCCGGGCGTATTCGATCATCTTCGCACCGTCGAACTCCAGATACGCAGCTATATTCGGCACCGCGTTCGTATTTCGGCTTACGACCCCCCCCATATCGAAGATATATAGATCGACCATCCACTCTCCATGACTGCTCAGTCGAGCTCTCTCATTCTCTCAAGCACCTCGTCGATCGTTCCGTCGAACGGCCCCGGTTTCTCCATCTTGAGGCTGGTCAGGGCGGCGGCGTACCGCAGAGATTCCTCGGGCCCGTGGTTCATCCGCCGGGTCATATAGGCGGCAAAGCAGGTATCCCCCCGTCCTGTCCGGCCCGACAGGTTCGAGGGATTGAACGGTGCCGTGAACAACTTCTTGCCGTCGTACAGCAGCACCTCACTCGAATGGGTGATCAGAACCTCCGATGCTCCCCAGCCGTGGAGCATTCGGGCTGCTTCCCGTCTGTCCTCGGTTCCGGTAATGACCCTCGATTCGAGGGAGTCGGCCTTCAAATAGTGGATGTGGGGAAGATACTCCTGTTTCTCCGGCCAATCGTGCCAGGAGAAGTTGCCCTCCCGGCTGCTGCGGAGCATGCACTGCAGGTCCAGCCCCACCCGGGCCTTCCGGGCGAGCGGTTCGATCATCTCCGGGGGTATGTCTCCGTAAAACAGGCCGGCGAGATTGAAAATCTCCGTCTGTACGTCGGGGATCTCCTCGAACCGAAAGGGCTCGGCCTGTGAGAGAAGCCGCACCTTGCGCCGGTCCGCATCCTCGGTCTCGAAGATGTTTTTTATGGAGGTGGTATGGATGCTCGGCAGTGCGATCACCTCTATGCCCTGTTCGGTCAGCCCGTACAGAAGCCCGAAGTCTTTCCGGGCCAGCTTCGTCAGGACCAGGATCCTGGCGCCGGAACGTTGCGCGGCGAAAGAAGAAAAATAGGCTGCGCCGCCGATGAACCGGGAGACCTCACCCCTTTCGCTCAGCACATCATTGGTAACGTGGCCGATCGTGACGATGTCATACCCCTTGCGCATTATGTCTTCTCCCCTTTGTCGTTGAGAATCAGAGCAATCAATTCCCGTTTCCGCCTTTCGAGTTTCTCCTCCGTGTCCGCCTCGACAACCAGACGCAGCTTCGGCTCGGTGCTGCCCGCACGGAGGACGAACCACCAGTCGGAAAAATCAACCTGCAGGCCCGAGATCTCCGACACGCTTCCGTTAGGATAAACTTGCCGGACTTTTTTGACTATACCTTCCGCGTTCTCCACGGTAAAACTCAATTCACCGGTGGAGAAGTAGCGCTCCAGCGGGTCGACAAGCTCGGACAGCCTCTTTTTCTCCCTGCAGAGGATATTGAGCATGATCAGGAGAGCCAGCAGGGCAGAGGTGTTGCTCCCAGGGTCAGAAGATATTCGGCAACGCTTCGGGAGGAACGGATATCGCACAGCACCTTCGAGTGTACTCGCACTGTGTCGGGATGATGCTTGTAGAAGAAAAGCCCCAACAGGGCTGTGATCCGATCGGCCGCAACCGGTTGCCCCCGTTCGTCGATAAAAATGAGCCGATCGCCGTCTCCGTCGAAGCATACTCCCAGGTCGGCGTGCTCAGTCAGGACCTTCTCCCGGACCTGGCTGAGGTTCTGCAGCTCCAGGGGATTAGGCCCATGCTGAGGAAAGCGTCCATCCGCAACGTCATTGATGATGCTGTGTCTTATGGGCAGGTCCGCCACCAGTCGGCCGAAGCCGTAGGCCGCCGCACCGTTGGAGCAATCCGAGACCAAACGAAGATACCCAATTCCCTTCTTGTACGGTTGCAAGAATTCCAGGTAATCCCCGATGACATCCAGCCGGCGCATTCGTCCCGTTGATCGCCTGGCTTTTGGCGCCACCTTCACCATTTCTTCCAACTCTTTCAGGCTCGTGTCAAGCCACCACCGGCACCGCTCCCCTGCCGGAGATCTTCAGCCCGTTGTATTCCGGTGGATTGTGGGAGGCTGTGATCATGGCGCTGCCGTCAAATCCATAAAATGCATTGGCGAAGTACAGACTGGGCGTGCAGCAGGGACCGATGTCGGTGACCTCCGCGCCTGCATCTCTGATGCCTTGGCTGAGAGCGGAGAAGATCTCCTGCGAGGACAGCCGTGGATCTCGTCCCAAAACGATATCTCGGGCTCCAAGAAGGCCGGGCAGATAGTAGCCGATTCGATAGACCGTCTCCCTGTTCAACTGCTCGGGATAGATGCCCCTGATGTCGTTCCCGGAAAACAGCGCCACGGTCTAGGCTACGGTCCCGTGCTTGCTCTCGGAGATGAGATCAACGCTGACTCGAGCAGGCTGGGCAGTTCTGCAATCGAGTTCAGCACCGCATCGGGCTTGGGAAACTCAGGATCGGGGGTCTCCTTGAAATCATGGCGAATCTGCAGAGCCAGGGCGAAGCCGGCCCGTTTCGCCCCCAGGATATCCCGGGAGATACGATCCCCTATGTGAACGCATGCGCTTGGGGAGGCGTTCAACAGTCCCGCGGCGTGCTGGAAGATAGCCGGGTCGGGCTTGCGGCGCCCGTATTCGCTGGACAGTACGACAGGGTCGAAGTAATGCCTGATCCCGTAGCGGTTCAGATCGTCGGGGACCTGACCGCGGGATTGGATATTGCTGATGATTCCCAGCTTCAAACCCATCCGCGTGAGGGTCTCCAGCACCTTAGGAATCTCGGGACGCATGCGGCGCTGGTAGTACCGTGTATCCACAGTGTATGTAAGATCTTCCGCTACCCCGTCCAGCTGACCGGGAGCTAAAGGGTAGGTTTTCAATATAAACTCCCGCCAAACTTTCTCGGGTGGAAGCTCAACCAAAGAAACCTCCCGCCACCGGCGGTAGGCCTTCAACCCTTGGTTGATCCGGTCGTACAGCTCCTCATCGCAGCCGTGAACGTCCACACCGGCTCGGGACAGCAGCAGACGGATCTCTTCGGTGGCCTTTATCCCGGCTCTGCGCTCATAGGTGTGCGTATCTATGGTACCGCCCATGTCGAAAAAGACAGCTTTCAGATTCATGTCATCATACCGGAGAGTGGATTTCCTTCCATAAAATAGACTGTGAGTGAACGAATTGTACCGTTGAACTGGATTGTCCGCGTCCAAAAATATCAGGTTTGTCTGCGAGTGTAAATAAAAATTTTCAATGAATTTGTGATGCGCAAATTTTATTTCTGCACCCGCCGGCGAGCAGTTGTTTCCGGTTTCGCTGTATTCACCCTGTTGCTTTTTTTGTTCACCCTGGCCAGGTCAGATACCTCTTCGTGGTAGTAGGTAGTTCTGATATCATTGAGCTCGCGCAGGGCTTCCATAGCCTTCTCCCCCAATTTTTCGGCCACCCGGATGATGAGGGCATTTGTAACCGCCATGGGAACGAGGGAGTGGAGAGAAACACACCGAAGGGCCCCCGCTTGGCGTACAGAACAAGGTGAGCATTGCGGACCATGGGGGGCACACGGGTATCGGTTATCAGCAGATTGGGAATTTGCCTTCTGTGTACGAAATCGAGGAGGCTTATTATATCGGGGGTAGGTTTGTAGAATGCATACACGACGAGGAAATCTTTAGGGGTCAGCAGAATGAGCTTCTCGAAGATATTGTTATCGGTATCCGGGATGAGAACGGTTTTTTTTCGGAAGCTGTTCAACCGAAAGCACAGGTAGGTGGCCAGGGATTCGTTGGAGCCGCTGCCGAACATGTAGATCGTATCGGCACGGCACAGGTAGCGGACAGCAGAGTTGAAGTTATTTTTATCAATAGAAGAGACTGATTCGCTCAAGTACTCGATACCGCCGCTTCGCTGGTGTCCAGGACGGAAGCCAATTCCGAGATCGAATAGAATATGACCTCCTGCACATTGGTTGAGATATAGTCGGCTATCTTCCTCTGCTTCTTGGGCAATCGGTCGTAGGCTTCGTGTATCTGCGAAAACAAATCCTTTTCCCCCGACATGATCGGTTCTCCCGCTCGAAAATATTTTTACTTTATTCTTGAGCATATTTTCATTTTTTTGCAGCCTTTACGGGAAGCCGGCCGGCAGCTTAAGTTGACACGGCAGGAGGGATCTCACATACCGGTGGTGGAACCGACCAGCCAGCGAAGCAAAACCCAGGCTGCGGCAATAAGCAGCCAGGCGAGCATCGCCACCCAGAAGAATCCGAAGCCGGAGTAAAGGGCGAAGCCGACGATCGGGCCCGCGGCGGTTCCCAAGTCGAGGAAGGTGGAGAAGCGACTCAGGTGAAGCGCCCCGTCTCGATGGGGAGCAAGGTCTCCCGCCAGGGTGTACAGCAGGAGGCGGACCCCTATACTGGCGGCGAACTGAAGCAGCAGGCAGGTAACCATCAGGGGCCAGGCAGGACAGAAGGCGATACCCCCTATGCAGCCTGCCTGCAGGGCGATCAGGACCATCAGCAGTCGCTTTCTCCCGAAGCGATCACCGATCATTCCTGCGAGGGGGCCCAGAATCAAAGTTCCAAACGAGCGAAAGCCGAGCAGCAGCCCAGTCAGGCTGGTTACTCCGAGAGACAGTGGCAGGATGGGCCCGATTCGGTCGGCCACCAGGCGTCCGGTGAGATTTGCGATCATCTCCTCGGTCATTGTCAGAGCCAGGGCGCATCCCCAGAGGCCGAGAAGCGATTTTCCCTGCTCTGAGGCGAACACGGAGTTCGGAGTGATCGGATTGCGCTGCGGAGCTTTCCACAGCAGGAGCAGACCAGACAGTGTAGCGCAGCCGAAGATGAAGAATGTCGAGGGGATCCCAATCGTATCTACCAGCAGGCCGCCGATGAGAACGCCGCCTCCCTGCCCGATCCTGGTGATCGCCTGATAGACTGCGAAGATGCGTCCCCGGGTTTGGCGGGAGGAAATCGCCAGGGCGGCCAGATATCCTTCGACCCGAAACAGAGACCAGCAGGCTCCCCAGGCTAGGCGGGCGGCCAGGAGACCCCAGAAACCGATCGGCAGGGCGTAGCTGGCCGTAATCAGGCTGCCGGCGATGACAGCCGCGTACAGAGGCCGGTTGCTGCGGCTGCGCCGGACCAGGCGTCCGGCCAATTCGTTTGTTCCGAGACGGACCAGGCGGTTTGCCCCGAGCAGGATGCCGACCTGCCAGACCTGCAGGCTGAAGGCCTCCGGGCGGGAGGGAAGCACTGCATACAGCAGGGCATCACCAAGCAGGGAAAGTGCCACGATCATCGAAGTCAACAGAAACCGCCTTCGATTTTCGGTTGCCTCTGTGGTTTCGATTCTCCGCATTGATTAGCTCCCGCAAGGCATCGGCAGTACCCGGTGTCGTCGTGGGCTCATCGTGGTTCAGATTCGATGCATCGTCAAGCATTGATGAAAATGAAGTTGCATACTCGAAGCCAAACGAACGTCACTTGACAGACCGGCCAGGACTTGTAGTATTAGACCAAACGAAATGGCAGTTAACACACCTGCGGATCTCGTGGGCGGTCGGAAATTTCAGTTTGCCGCCGCTAAGCTCCGCAATCGTCCTGACATCCTGCTGGCTCTTTTATTCCTGGTCGTGCTGTCGTTTCTGGTCATCGCACCTCTGGTTCAGATCATCTACACGTCTGTGATCTATCAGAGCAACGATCTGCGGGTCGTTCGGGACGCGCGAGCCGGTCAGTTCACCCTGTACCATTATGCCAGGATTTTCAGCGGGCGCCTGGCCCGCTCGATCTTCTATAAGCCGTTTGTAAACAGCCTGATCGTCGGATTCGGGGTTACTCTGTTCGCCATGACTATCGGGGCGCTGCTGGCCTGGGTCCTGGTACGCACCGACATCCACCTCAAGGGTTTTTTCAACTCCGTGATCGTCATCCCCTACATGATGCCATCCTGGGTTATCGCCCTTGCCTGGCTGATCTTCTTCAAAAACGATCGCATAGCGGGCCAGCAGGGAATGCTACAACAGCTGCTGGGGGTGGGACCTCCGGATTGGTTTTCTTACGGGCTGCTGCCGATCATCATCTGTCTCGGCCTGCACTACTATTCATACTCGTTCCTGCTGGTTTCCGGGGCTCTCAGAACCGTAGACTCAGAGCTGGAGGAGGCGGGAGCGATCGCCGGACTTTCCAGATCCGCCATACTGCGAAAGATCACGCTTCCGATCGTACTGCCGGCACTCAGCTCCTCCTTCATTCTCACCTTCACCCGTAGCATGGGAACCTTCGGCACTCCTGCTCTGTTGGGGTTGCCGGTGCGCTTCTTCACTATTCCCACCCGGATCTATGCATCGATCAACTCTCGAAACATGGGCGATGCATTTGTGCTGGCGTTGGTGCTGGTGCTGCTGGCTTCTGTGGCCATTTACATCAACAGTCGCATCATCGGTATCCGCCGGAGCTTCGTAACGATGCGGGGTAAAGGATTCCGCAGCCATCCGACCAGGCTTGGTGCTCTGCGTGTTCCGCTGACGATCATCGTGCTCGTATTCCTGCTGGTGGCGGTGTTTCTGCCGGTGGTGATCCTGGGCTACAGCACCTTCATGCTTCTCCCCGGAGACTACTCGTTCTCCAATCTCACCCTCCATTTCTGGGTTGGGGAAAGCGATTTCAGGATAGCCAGCGGTCAGGAGGGTATCCTGCGCAACGACGGGATCGGCAGGGGCGTATGGAACAGCGTCCGCCTGGGCGTGCTGGCAGCAGCAATCAACGGGGTCATCGGTCTTCTCATCGGATATTCGGTGGTGCGCAGCCGGGGCCGTCCCCTGTCCAAACTGCTGGAGGCCGTGTCTTTTGCCCCCTATGTGTTTCCTAGCATTGCTATGGGAGCGATCTACCTGGGTATGTTCGCCCGTCCCCTCGGGCCGATCCCCGCTCTATACGGAACCTTCGTGCTCCTGGTGCTTATTGTGGTGGTCAAGAATCTGCCCTTCTCTTCACGGTCGGGGATCAGCGCCATGCTGCAGATCGACAAGTCCCTGGAGGAGAGCGCCCGTATCCATGGGCTCCCCTGGTTCAAGCGTTTTCGAAAAATCATCTTTCCTCTGGCTAGAAGCGGGTTCGTTTCGGGAATGATCCTGACTTTCATCACCGCCATGAGAGAGCTTTCCCTTTTGATCCTCCTGGTCACACCCGCCACCCGGGTACTCACCTCGGTGATTTTCGAGTACGAGAGCCAGGATCAGACCCAGCACGCCAATGGGGTCACCCTGATCCTGCTCGCCATTATCGTAGTCGCGAGTCTAGTGGTTCGGCGTTTTTTCGGTCAACGAAGCCTGTCAGGCTTGAGAGATTCCTGATGCGTCGCATCGGAAAAAAACTTTACTAAGGAGTTCGATATGAAAACGAAGTATTTGACTCTATCCATTTTGTTCCTTTTCATCCTTTTGGCCGTCCTTGGCTGCGGCGAAGGCCGTAAGGAGGCGGTTCCGAATGTGTATTCGCCGGAAACGGTGCAGTGGCTCCGGTCGGCGAAGCTGGATGCCTTTGAGGACAGTCCCCAGGATTGGGCGGAAATCGAGCGTTTGGCCAAGGAGGAGGGACGTGTGGTAGTCTACTCCTCCTCATCCCGGATCGCCAATGTGGCCGAAGCTTTCGAGGCCACCTATCCGGAAATTACACTCGAGGGCTACGACCTGGGATCGGTGCAGACCCTGGAAAAAACGATCCGGGAGCAGGAAGCCGGTGTTTACAACGCCGACATCATCACAACCGGTGGATCCGGGCAGGTTATCTACGAGCTGCTGGCCAATCACCGGATCGTGAATTTCGTTCCCGACACGGTGGGTGATCAGATTTCCGAAGAGATGAAGGATCCTCTTCTGGTCCGCATCAACGAGGCGATCGTCTTCTTCTACAACAGGGAGGCCTATCCCGACGCCCCGCCGATCGAAAATATCTGGGCGCTCACAACCGAAGAATGGCGAGGGAAAGTTGTGCTTAAAAATCCCCTGGAATCGGAATCCGTGTTCATGGGGGTCTGCACCCTGGTCGAACATGCAGATGAGATGGAAGCGGCATACGAGCGCTTCGCCGGCAAGAAGCTCGAGCTCAGTCCCGATGTTCCCGACGCCGGTTATGAGTTTCTTTACCGCCTGTTGAAAAATGACTTGATCCTTCTCTCCTCAGGCAGCAAGTCCGCCGAAGCTTCCGGCCAGACGGGCCAGCCGGATCCCCCGATCAGCATCGGGTCCTTCACCTATATCCGCTACAATGACACGAAGGGATTTGCCAATGAGGTATTTCGGGATCTGGACCCTGTTTCCGGCGTGATCTATCCCACCTACACGGGAATCGCTGCGTATGCGCCCCATCCGAACGCGGCAAAGCTGCTCACAGCCTTCCTGCTTGGATCTCCGGAGATCAATCCGAATTCGGTGATCGAGGAACCCTACACGGAGGGCGAGAGTGTAGAGCTGCTTCAGGGTTTGGCTCCCTACTACGAGATGGGTTCCCAGAGCCCGAGGAAGGACGTGCCTCCGCCGGCGGGTGGAGAGATCTGGGACGAGGTAGCTTCCAATTGCTGGACCGTCAGTCCGGAGTTCATGTGGTATGAGGCTCCGAATGTGCAGGATTTCTGGGTCCAGGAGTCGGCCCAATAGGTGAGGGGCGTTTGAGCAGCATCGTTCTACAAGACATCAGTAAATCGTACGGCGGGGTAACCGCCGTACGAAATCTTTCTCTTCATATCGCCGAAGGCCAGTTCGTGACCCTTCTGGGTCCTTCCGGATGCGGCAAGACTACCACTCTGCGAGTCATCGCCGGTCTGGAGGAACCCGACACAGGGGAGGTGCTAATAGGTGAACGGCTGCTGTTTTCCCGCTCCAGGGGGGTGTTCATCCCCCCTGAAAAGAGGGGACTGGGGCTGATCTTCCAGAGCTATGCCCTCTGGCCGCACATGACGGTCCGACGCAACATCGCCTTAGGGCTGGAGCAGCAGCGCCTCGCCAAGGATGTCGTACAAAAGAGGGTACAATCGGCACTGGAAAAGGTTCATCTGACCGGCTACGAAGAGCGGTACCCGTCGGAACTATCCGGCGGTCAGCAGCAGAGGGTGGCGGTAGCCCGGATGGTGGCCGCTGAACCGGAGATCTTTCTAATGGACGAACCCCTTTCCAACCTCGACGCCATGCTGCGCATCGACATGCGGGCGGAGCTCAAGCGCTTGCATCACGAGCTGGAAGCGACCACTGTCTACGTTACCCATGACCAGGTGGAAGCCCTGACCTTGTCGGACCTGATCGCGGTCATGGACTCCGGGGTTGTCCGGCAGATCGGCACGCCCGAGGATATCTACAAGCGGCCTGAGGACCTGTTCGTAGCCCGCTTCGTGGGCAGTCCCCGGATCAACACGGTAACGGGGCGTATCGTGAGTGAAGACGGTCGAAGCCAATTTACCGCCGGGCAGCTGTCGATCCCCGTTCAGCCCGATCGATCATTCCCGGGGGAACAGATAGTTGCGGCAGTGCGCCCCGAAGACATCGAGGTTTCCGGAAAACCGGTGGAGGGGTGGTTGGAATGCAGGGCTTACTCGATCCTTCCGGTGGGCTCGGAAACGATCATCAACGTGCAGTCCTCCGACTTTTCCCTGTCTGTAAAAGTGAATGGTTTCTCCGATATACAGATGGATGACCCGGTCTGGGTGCAGCTGAATGAATCTGCTGTGAATTTTTACGACAGCCGAGACGAGCAGCGCATCCCCTGAGTACCGGCGTAGGGCAGGGAAAGACCGATTACCGTCATTCCTGCAGGATTCCCCCAATCTTTCGTTTTGATCGCCGACCGTGAAGCGGCCTACTGCCGCTGCACTATACAACAATTTCACGGTGCACGTGTGATGAAGCGCAGGTATTGAAGATCCACCTAACCTGTTTTAATCATGATGTCTGAAATAATGTTCGCCGCTTCGTCGCAGTTGTCCGCCGATCGATTCAGGTGGCGGTAGATCTCCCGCATCTTCAGCATATAGCCTGGGGTGTGCTCGGGATTGTCGAATAATTCCGCCAGAGCCTTGAGATAGATATGATGGATCTGGTTCTCTGTAGCCTTGGCCCGCTTGGCATGCTCCAAAGCCACGGCAGGGTACTGCTTCATGTTCTTCAGTGCATCGTAGATTTCCAGCGTACCTTTTTCCAAAACCTTCGCCATGGCAATCAGGTCGTCGTCGGGCTGCACGTTGAAGATGTTGAGTTCCTCCACCGTCCTCTGGGCGGCATCTATGATCTCATCCACGGCTCTGGACAGTGCGTAGATATCCTCTCGATCGAAGGGTGTTACGAGAGTTCGGTTCAGGCGATCTATCAGGATTCTTCTCAGGTCATCCGCCTCCCTTTCCAGAAAGTAGACCCGTTCCGAGGCCTCCCCATTGCCTGATTCCAGGCCGCGAACCAGGATTTTGTAGGCATCGTAAACCGTCTTGGCGTGATCGACGAGGAGTTGATAGAAATCCGTTTTCTTGTCCTTGCGGAACAGAGACATTTTCATCTCGATTGCCTCCTATGTTATTTGTATGATTTGACGAACAATCAGATACAGCACAGTCGAGAGCATCCCCGCCAGCGGGATCGTGAAGATCCAGGCGAGCACGATCGAGCGAATCACCTGCCAGCGTACCGCTGTTCGCCGGTGGGCGCTGCCGACCCCTATTACCGAGGAGCTGACAATCTGGGTCGTGCTTACCGGTGCGCCCCCAAGATTGCATGCCAGCAGGACGATAGATGCAGCCAGTTGAGCGCTGAAGGAGTGATACGGGCGGACCCGAAAGATGTTGTAACCCACGGTGCGTATGATCTTGGTGCCCCCCATCGTAACTCCAAAGGACAGGCTGGCGACACTCGCCACCATCACCCATAGAGGAACATCCATGCGCTGTGTGTGCCCGCTCAAGAAAAGCAACAGAGCGATGAGCCCCATGGTTTTTTGGGAATCATTTGTCCCGTGATTCATTCCCAGAATGATCAGGCTTCCTATTTGGAGTCTCTTCAGGAACCTGGCCGTTTTCCGCGGAGCGTTTTCCAAGATTCGAACCAGAAGCTTGTGAACAATGCCGCCGAAGATGAAGCCGAGGAAAGGTGACAGGAGGAGTGCTCCGACCACTTTCAGCAGGAAGACGATCCAGGGAATGCCGGCAAGCCCATAGCGGAACAGAACCGGGCCGATCAGACCGCCTACCATAGCGAAGGACGAGCTGGTCGGCAGCCGCAGGAGCCAACAGGACCCGTTCCAAAGTACAGCACCCGCTACGCCGCTGAGAACGAGGAGCAAAGAGCCGATATCCCGGGGAAGCATCTCAACCCGGATGATGCCTCGAGCCACAGTCAGGGCAACGGGGATCCCGAAAATAAAAGGCCCGCAGAACTCCGCTGCAGCAACCAACCATAGGGCCTGTCGGAATGTCAGAGAGCGGGAAGAGACGGCCGTAGCTAATACGTTCGCTCCGTCTTTCATACCGTTGGTGAAGGCGAACATGAGGCTGAGCACGATCGCCCCAACCAGCACCGTATCCATCACAGGTTGGTACCGATAAGGATTTTTTGCAGCAGGTCCTGAATGGTGTTGTTTACCGCGTTGATTTCCAACAAGATTTCCAGGAGCCTTGAGGTGAAGTGGGATTGCGCTTCCTTCCGGCCGATCGAGGCAATCCCGTGATAGTAGAGCCGTATGAAATTTTGCAGCTCGTGGCAGTTGTTTTTCAGTAATTCCTCGGCATACTTACGGTTTTTCAGATATTCACCGATGAAACACCTGACGTTCCCCAGGACCCGGTCTTCCAGCTCGAGGAAGTGGGAAAAGGAAAAACGCGAGTGATAGATCCGCTTTTCAGTTGAGTAGGTCTGCAAGATGGCAAAGATCTTCTTCAGATTCGAGTAGACCTCGAACATGTATTCCCAGTAGAAGGGCAGGTAGTACTTCTTATCAAGGCTGCGCAGGAAAAGAGAATAACCGTCTTCCAACTGCAGCTGCAGATCCAGCATTGCTTCCGTCTGCTCGGTATCCGGACTTCCCGGCTCGCAGACCAGCAACATCTGGAGGAGTTTCTGCAAAACCTCTATTCCGGCGATCAGGTAGTCGTCCAGCTTGATTCTTTGTCGAAACAGCACCCTGCCCAGGTTTTTCATTCCTCTTTTCTCCTCTCGTGTATGGAAAATTATGAAGCAATACATGTGCCAGATTGTGACATCGATGAAACGAATAGGACCCAAATGCTTTGGTTATAAAGAAATGAGAAAGAAGGCGATCGACGGAAGTGAGGTGGTGAAAGCAGTCGAAGCGTAAAGGAACTGTACAGTCCTCGTACAGTTCCTTTACGGCTGCTTGATCTGCGAAAGTCTGCGCTGGAGGGTGACCCGGCTTATACCCAGCCGATCGGCAACCGCGGTCTTGTTGCCTCCCAACTTGATCATAAGCTTCTCGATCAGCAGCGGTTCGACACCCTTGTATAGTAGTTCGAGGAGCCCTTTCCGATCCGTGTGTTTTTTTAGAAATTCGTCGGTAAATTCGGAAAACAGATCGATCTGTTCGCTGTTTGCGCTCAAATACCGGGGTATCTCGGCAGCCTGTATGATCCCGCTCTGGCAGTTGATCCCCAGGCTCAGGATGACGTTTTCCAGCTCCCGGATGTTCCCCGGCCATGGGTAGCGCTCCAGGATAGACTGAGCCTCTCGAGTGATCCCACTCAGGTTCTTGTTCAGTTTGCTGGCGGCAACCTTGATGAAGTGCTCTACTAGCAGGGGAATGTCGTTCCTGCGCTCCCGCAGCGGCGGCACATCTATGGAAGCGACATTGATTCGGTAGTAGAGATCTTCCCGGAATTTGCCGTTCTTGACCAGCGTCAAGAGGTTTCTGTTGGTAGCGGTGATGACCCTGGCATTGAGGGTGATATTGCGCGTTCCTCCCAGTCTTTGGAACTCCCGCTCCTGGAGGACGCGAAGTAGCTTTGTCTGAATGGCCAAAGGAAGATCACTGATCTCGTCAAGAAAGATCGTTCCCTCCGCCGCCGCCTCGAATTTGCCTGCCTGCCTCGATGTGGCCCCGGTGTATGCCTGAGGTTCGTGTCCGAAAAGCTCATTTTCCAGAAGCGTCTCCGGCAGAGCGGAACAGTTCACGGCGATGAACGGTTCGCTGCTCCGGTTGCCGTTGAAGTGCAGTGCCCTGGCGATAAGCTCTTTGCCCGTTCCGCTTTCTCCGGTTATCAGAACGTTGATGTCATTGTTGACGAGTCGGCCGATTGCTTTGAATACGTTCTGCATGACTTCGGATTTACCGACCACCCGGGTCAGGTTGTAGGCCCGCTGTTGTTCATCCCGCAACACCCGCACGTAATGACGCATCTTCCTCGACTCTATCACTCTGCGGGTGATGATTTTTATCTTCTCGATATCCAGAGGTTTTTCCAGGTAGTCACATGCCCCCAGTGCAATAGAATAGACGATGGTCTCCAGGCTCCCGTAAGCCGTGATCATCACGATATCCGCATCCTGTGCCTTTGATCGGATCGTCTTCAGCACCGAGAGGCCGTCTTCGCCCGGAAGCCGGTAGTCCAGGAAAACGAGCTGCACCTCGTTTTCCTGCAGCAGTTTCTGTGCTTCCTTGCCGTTGTACGCTCCGAGAATGGTGTGCTCACCTCGGAACAGAGCCGAAAAACTCAGAAAAACACTGCGGTCGTCGTCTATAACAAGAATCGTCGCCAAAGCTCTTTCTCTCCTCTACTCGCTCTTCTCTACAGCGTGTGTATTCTCTGTTCGAGATCCTCCGGAATGGTGATCGAGAAACAGGTCTGTGCCTTGCTGCTGCGAACCTCCACCTTGCCGAAATGCCGCTCCACGATCATCTTCACGATCGCCAGCCCCAGCCCCGTGCCTTCTTTCTTGGTGGTGAAGAAGGGTTCGAAAATCATGCCGAGATTTTCCGTCAAGATCTCCTGCCCATCATCGCAGAAACAGAACATGACCCCGCCGTCGCGGCGGTGCTCAGATGTCACCTCCAGTGTACCGCCCTGCGGCATCGCCTGGATGGCGTTCAGTACCAGATTCATAACCATGAGTTTGAATTTTTCGCGGTCCAGGAACAGGGCAGGGATCGATCTGTCCAGCTTTACGATGACTTTTATATTCTGATGTTCCGTGTTATACCGAAACAGGTTAAGGATCTCCTCCACGATCTCGCCGGAATTGTGGCGACCGAAGCGCATGGGGCTGGGCCGGGCAAACTCGAGCAAATCCTTGATCAGGTCATTCAGCCTTTCGGTTTCTGCAAGAATCGTTAGTATCTCTCCTTGGCCTTTCGCGTTTGTGAGGTATCTTTCGCGGAGAATCTGAGCCATCATCTTGATCGAGCTCAAAGGGTTGCGGATCTCGTGGGCCAAGCCGGCTGCCATCTGCCCCGCAGTGGCCAGCTTGGCCGATTTGATCATGTTGTCCTGCAGTTCCAGGATGCGTTGATTGTACAAGCTCAATTTTCGCACAAGGCGATTGAAACTGTCGGAAATCAGCCCGAACTCGTCCTTGCTGGCCAATTCGATTCGAGTGTCGAATCTGTCTATGTTCAAGCCGTCCATGCCCGCAAGGATCTTCACCAGGGAAGTGTTGATGTTCCTCGCCAGTAACACGTAGATTATAAAAGCAAGAAGCACTCCTATTCCGATCATCAGATACAGCAGGTTCTGCGAGTAACGCAGGTATCTCTTTTCCTCCTGCTGGGATACCCCCAGGCTGAGAGCTCCCCAGTACGAGTTTAAATCGAGGAACAGAGGCTTGAGCAGAAAGTATGATGGTTCCTGGTTGAGTTGGACGTTCTTGAGGAACACTGTTTGATCGGAGGTCAACCGGGACACGACCTCCTCCGGTAGCTGATCGTAGCCCTGATAGGTGGAGACAACCTTCCCGTAGCCCTGGTAAATCCCATTCTCCATACCGGTCAGAAGCTTGATATGTTCTGCGAAATCAGTTGAGAACGACGATCCGATCATTAGCAGGCCCAGAATTTCACCCCCGCTTTCGATCGGGGAAACGGCCCGTATGGCCACTCCGGACTGACCCTGCTCGTAGCTGACTGCGCTCCTACCGGCCAGCCCTTGCTTCACGATTTCCTGATTGATCTTCACGTCGCCGGTAGCCTCGGGTTGGTGCCCTCTAAGAATTACCTTGCCGGCGGTGTCCTCGATCTCGATGATGTCGAAGATGCCCAAGCGGTGGTAATGCACCAGCTGATTCTCCAGGGGATCGAACCGCCCCTCGGCCAGCAGGGCAACGAGGTTCCGGTCCGAGGACAGCTCTTCAGCGATTGTAAGACATTGCTCTTCCATGAAACGCACTTCCTGGGAATAGGCGGTGATGCTGTTGGCTAGGCGGATGCGGATTTCCCGGTCGATTGTGTTGCGAATGATCAGGTACCCGAGCAAGAGCGCACTGATCGTGGTAATGAAGATAATCAGCATGAAGGAGAAGAAGATCTTGAAATTCAAGCGGTATTGAAAGAAACGCAGCATGTTCAACCGGCCGATTCGCTTTCTGGTCAAAGTATAAGGGTGAAGCCCTTTTCTTAGAAGCACAAGGAAGTATCTTTATTAGAAATTCGAGCAATGCCGTGGTGCGGACGGGGATCGGGATGAGTGCAGTTTTCCCCTTATTCTCTCTCTATTTTGCCCCATAATTGTCCTTGACATCCGGCCTGCACCTGCTTACTAATTGGGAAGGAGACAGAGAGATGCGCTCCCTGAGTCTGTTGGCCGAAAAGCGGGGGGGGCGGCATCATTCCGGCGCCTCTGAACAAAGAGGTTGAAGCTCTCCAACGCCGTCTTAGGGGGACGATCCCCGGTCTGTTTTCGCGGAAAACGACCTGCGCGTCTACGGTACTATCACAGCATATCGGCACAGGGGGTAACGATGAGTGAAACAATGAAAGCCGTCCGGCTCTATGCGGATTGGGATCCCAAACCGGATTTCAAACTGGGGGCGAAAGACATCGACAAGAAGCAGACCTATCTGGGAAGCAAGGTCTGGCGCAATCCCAGAATGAAGATCGAAGAGGTCCCGGTGCCCAAACCCGGACCGGGGCAGGTCCTGGTCCAGGTCAAGGCCTGCGGCATCTGCGGAAGCGACGTACACATGGCTCAGGCGGATGCGGAGGGCTACATCTGGTACCCCGGACTGACCGGCTTCCCCTGCACCCTCGGCCATGAGATGTCCGGAGTGGTCGTGGAGGGAGGTCCCGGAGCTCTGGACAAGAAAACCAACAGACCCTTCAGAGGCGGGGAATGGGTATGCGTGGAAGAGATGATCTGGTGCGGGTCCTGTCGGCCCTGTGCGGACGGCTGGCCGAACCATTGCGAACGGCTGGACGAGATCGGCTTCAATGTAGACGGGGCGTTCACCCGCTACGTGGTGCTGCCTGCGCGGGTCCTGTGGAGCCTTGATCCCCTGCGGGAAACACACAGTGACCAGGATGTGTTCAAACTCGGCAGCATGGTGGAGCCGACCAGCGTGGCCTACAATGCGGTGATCGAGCGCGGAGGCGGAGTGCGGCCGGGAGACAATGTGGTGATCCTGGGGGGCGGCCCCGTTGGGCTGGCGGCCTGTGCCGTGTTGAAGCGAAACGGTGCTGCCAATGTGATCATCTCCGAGCCGGAGGAGGGGAGGGCGGAGATCGCCCGCAAGCTTGGCGCCGATCATGTAATCAACCCGAAGAAGGAGAGTATGGCTGATCGGGTGCTGGAGATCACCCACGGGATGGGGGCGTCGATCTACCTGGAGGCGACCGGTCTTCCGACCATAGTATACCCTGAAATCGAGCGCTGTATCTGGGAAGGACGTACCTTGAACAGTACGGTCGTTGTGGTGGCCAGAGCGGATGCCAAGATTCCGGTCACCGGAGAGGTGCTCCAGGTACGCCGGGCACGGATTGTCGGTTCACAAGGGCACTCGGGTCACGGCACCTTCCCCCGTGTTATCGCCTCGATGGCCGCCGGAATGAACATGCTTCCCATGATGACCAAGACCATCGGATTGGATGAGGTTCCCAAGCACATAGAGATTCTGCGCACCGACAGACGTGAGGCCAAGATCACCTGTCTGATGGATTAGGAGGCAGCCAGGCTTATGTTGTGGAAAAAAGAGAAATCGATCATCGACAAAATAAAAACCTACCTCGATCAAGTGGACAGGTGCCGTAATAGCTTTCGTGAGTGCATCGAGAAACTGATTTTCGACCCTGAAAACAAGGAAAACCCGGCGATCGTCGAAGAGGTGCATCGATCGGAGTCCAAAGCCGACGATCTGCGCAGGACTGTCGAGCTCCAGTTGTACGAACGGGCTTTGATACCCGAATCCAGGGGGGATGTACTGGGTCTGCTGGAAACCATGGATGCGATCCCGGGTCTGTTTCAATCTCTTTGCTATCAATTTCTGCTGGAAAAGATCGTTATTCCCGACAGGTTCAGGGAACGCTACCTGCACCTGGTGGATCTCAATCTCAAATCCTACGATCTGGTACGGGAGGCGGTGCTGGGTCTGTTTTACAACAAGGACGTCAAGGCTCAGACGGACCTGGTGGACGCTGTGGAAAGTGATTCCGACCACGCAGAGCGGAATCTGATCCGGGACATATTCAGCAGCAAGCTTGACAAAGCGGACAAAATATTACTGAAGGAAATCGTGATCAACACGGGAGACATTTCCGATCAGGCGGAGACTGTTAAAGACAGGTTGATTCTCGCCATCATCAAGCGGAAGATCTGATAGATGTACCGGCTGCTCAGCGGGGTCTTCTTGGGCTGGTCTCTTGGCGCCAACAATTCCGCCAATAACTTCGGAACCGCCGTGTACTCGCAAAAGATCCGCTATCGAACCGCGGTCATACTCTGCGCCGTTTTCGTGATCGTCGGAGCGCTGTTGGAAGGGCAGGCCGGGATGCACACCCTGGGCGGCCTGGTGGAACAGACCGCGGACAGCGCATTTGCAGCCACCCTGGCCGCGGCCCTGACCGCTACACTCATGAGCGTCCTGAAACTGCCGGTCTCAACCTCCCAGGCCATGGTCGGGGCGATAATCGGCATCGGCATCCTTCGGGGTGAGGTAAATTTCAGCGGATTGACCAAGGTTATGATCGCCTGGGTTGCTACGCCGGTAGGTACGATCATAGCCACCCTGATCCTCTATCCTCTGATCGGCTGGTTTCTGCGCCTGCTTCGCTTCAACATCTTTACCCGGGACCTGGTTCTCAAGTGGGGTCTGATAATCGCCGGCTGCTACGGTTCTTACGCCCTGGGAGCCAACAACGTGGCCAACGTGACCGGGTTGTACACCCAGACCGGACAACTTACGGTGTTTCAGGCCACTCTATTGGGAGGTGTAAGCATTGCCCTAGGCGCACTGACTTACAGCAGAAATGTGATGATCACCGTTGGCAAGAAGCTTGTCAGCCTTGATCCTTTTAGTGCCTTTATCGCGGTTTTTTCTATGGCCGTAATCGTCCACGGTTTCGCGATCATCGGCGTGCCGGTTTCCACATCCCAGGGGATTGTCGGCTCGGTGCTGGGAATCGGGATTCTAAAAGGGGTGCAGACTATCAAGATACGCACGCTTATAATGATTCTGTTCGGCTGGATCGGGACGCCGTCGATCGCTCTGGTCCTCGCCTACCTCATGTTCCGGTTCGTGTATCTTTGATCCATTGTTGCAGATGCCCTTCCGGCCAAGCCCTGTGGGAAGATTCCCCGCGATATTGCACTATCTTCAGCTTGTTCGGATAATGCTATGGAGTGTGTACGACCTGGGGGCGGAGATCGGCGGTTATCTGGCGCGCAGGGCTGTGGAGGCCCTCGGGGTTAAACCTGCGGATGTCCAAAGCTACGGCAAAGGTGCCATTGTGGGGGTCGATGGCGAGATCGAACATGCCGCCGCCATTCTCCACCCCAGATTCGGCAAGCCCGTACGCGCAGCCGTGGAGAAGGGTGATGATATCATCCCCTCCACGAAGAAAATGGGCGGAGCCGGCGCTTCCATCACCATGCCGCTTACGAACAAGGACAGCATCTGGAGTTTTGACCATATGGACGCGGCGGAAATCAGCATACCCGATGCACCGCGTCCGGATGAAATCGTCGTGGCCGTGGTGGTCGCAGACC
This sequence comes from uncultured Spirochaetaceae bacterium, assembly GCA_964588355.1. Taxonomy (GTDB): domain Bacteria; phylum Spirochaetota; class Spirochaetia; order SZUA-6; family DRHE01; genus JAFGQJ01. Next base: position 64,356 of record CAZPPB010000002.1, read on the forward strand.
GCGGACGCCCGCTGGCCCGTGTGTCCACTTGAGCAATATTCCGTTTACGTATGGGAGGAGTGATGGTTTGATAAAAATCATGATCCTTTTGAAGAGGCAGGAACACCTCAGCTTCGAGGAATTCAAAAAATGGTGGCTTGGGCAGCATCAGGAAATGGCTGCTCAGATGCCGAAGCTCAGACGGGCATGCTTCAACCTGGTTCAGGGAGAAAAGGATGGTCTGTACGACGGTGTGTCCGAGCTCTGGTTTGACACCCTCGCTGATTTCGAATCGGCCTACCAATCGGAGATCGGCAAGAAGGTAGCCGCCGATTCACTGGCCCACGTGAGCAGGCGTGATCGGCTGATCGTCGAGGAGCATACGATAGTCGGCGATTAGGCGCCGCGGTGCTGGGATGGGCGCTTGTAGCCCCGGTGGTCGAACTCTGGAAGACGCTTCCGACAGTTGTCCCTGCTTGCGGCAGCACTACATCTCATTGCTCTGCCGGCAGTACACCACCTGCACTAGCCCAGTCCGGCGGAAGTGTACCTATACGAGAAATACGGTTAAAAATTTCCTCTGCTTCTTTCTTTTTACCGGCACGCGTGAGAAGTGTCGACAGGTCGGTAAGGTAGCCGACGGTATTTTCATGATCCGGACCGTCTGTACGTTCCTGGAACGCCAGGGCGTTGCGAAGAAGGCCTTCCGCTTCATCGTATTGTTCGAGTCCCACCAGCAACATGGCCAGGGTGTGAGTTGCCGCCACGGTTGAGGAGTTGTCCGATTCAAAAGCTTTTGAGTAGATCGATACCGAGCGGCGGGCGAGCGGCTCTCCTTCACGATAACGGCCGGACAAATATAGATCCCAGGCCACATTGTTTAGAAATTGGCCCATTTCGGCAAGGTTGTCGTCGGCGGTGAAAGCCAATTCCGCCCGGTCCAGATAATTGGCAGCCAGATTTTGATGCCCGAAAATGATGTAAAGTGCTCCGATGGATGCTATGGTCTCGGTATATTCGGGATCCTCGGGATCGAGGGACTCGGCGAAGCGGGTAAACAAATTGAGTTCATCCTCAGCTCTTTTCATGTCTCCGGAGCCGTAGAAACCGGTGATGCGATCGAAGAACCCGCTCGCTATCTGTGCCGTGTCGAATGACCTGATATCTCGCTGGAGGTCCTCAGGGAAATGGAAAGAGCGGAGGAGATCGAAGCAAAGTTCAGATTCTGAATGATTCTTTATAGAGGCACATTGGAGCAACCATAACTGATTGTCCCGAAACAGATATACTTGAGTAAGCCGCATAGTCATCTGTTGGTTATCGACGTTAAACTTGATCCATTCGCCGGGAACTGAATCAATAGTTACGTCTTCCCGGGACACAACCTCGGTTCCGGACATTGCACTTTTCATCGCTTCGACTAACATGGTTACAAACCATGTGGACACAGCGTTACTCGGAACGGGGATCAACACGACAGTGATATTCGGATCGTAGCCAAAGCCCGTCCACAGCCCGCCTCCGAATTGTACGGTTACCTCAGGACCCATGGTCTGTTGAAAGAGCTCCGTGTCCACCGTCCACCCCTCAGGGGCGAAACCGAAGTATTTTCTCCATTGTCGTACGGTTTCCGGATCATCGACTTTTTTCCCCTGCTGCTCGAGTGTTTCAGTTTCCGCATCCGGGCTTTGATCCTTCATTATGAAGGTCTGCGCGACCAGTTCAGGGGATGCTTCATCGATCTCGATTATATATCCCCCTGTCCAGTATCCTTCAGCATCCGACACGGCAAGCGTGTGCTTTCCGGCCTTTGTCGCCTGGAAGGTAAGCCTGGAATTGAGGCCGAGGACTCCGCCTCCGCTGTCGTCATCCTCCACAGGAGTCGATACTCCGGCCATATCGATGCAGACATAAGGATCGATCATCACTGATTCAACCTCTACGGTCACCTTTTGGCCTTGCTGCAGGTCGATCACGAACCAATCGTAGTCAAACGGAAAGTCCAGGTTGGCCGTGTAAGAATGTCCGACTTCCAGCTCCCGTGCATCGTCGGGATCTGATATCCGGGCCAGCGGTTGGTTGCTTTCAAGAAGGACTTCGCCCCTGCCCTCAACCATGGGTTCGACCATGACGTAATGAAAATCCTGCTGGGATTCTAAATAAAGGGTTTCGGTCATTCCTCCTTCAAGGTCGTCAGCTGAACCGAGGGTGTCGCCGTATCGATCGAGAATATACAATGCAATGTCCAGGTCACTTTGTGCCGTAAGGTCAATGGCTGAACCCGGAGCAGTCACCGCTACGTACACTCCTGTGTCCCAAACATTCTCGAGTGTGAACTCTTGAGTGGTACTCCCCTCCCCATACGAGAGCTCTCTGAGATCTAATCCGGTCACATCGACGCCCGAGGTCATCTGCTCCAGCCTTTGCAGGACATCCTCAGCCGACGCTGCAAGTGCGAAGTTGTTCCCGGCCATCGACAGGCTCGAGATCCCGATGACTTCACCGCGGTCGGTGGCCAGCACGCCACCGCTCTGCCCGCCTGCGATCGCCGCATCCGTTTGGAAAAAGGTTAATTCAATCCTCGTCCACTCGCGAATACGTGAGAGAATGCCCCGTGTTATGGTGGGCTCAGGGAATGCCTCGGTCTCGACCGGATAGCCGATGAGATATACATCGCTGCCGATTTCCACATTTTCCCGAGGCACAAAGGTGATAGCCGCAACATCAATGGCGACTGGACCGAGCAGAGCGAGATCCCCGATCAGATCGATGAAGGCGACGGGTACCTTCTGAAGTGCCGTGCCCTCGGCAAAGGTCACTCCGACCTCCGAGTATGGCCAAACAACATGGGCGTTGGTCAGAATATAACCATCGTCCATCAATGTGCCGCTTCCGGAGCCCAAAGGTGTATACACGAAGGCCAGGGAAGGGCTGATTCGATCGTAAACCTCTTTCGCACTCAACAGCGGCAGAATATCGCTGTCCGTTCGGCTGAGCGTTGTTGTGCAACCGATGGTCAGGACGAAAAGAGTACAAGCACAAAGGAGTTTAACGATACCTCTATACATAACATTTACCTCCTATCTCCATACCCGGACAGGCCAGTTTGAGAGACAGCAGACGGCGTCTGAATCAGCATCGAATACCCCAAGAGCAAAGACATGGTAATTCGAACTCCTTATCTGTTGTTATTGGTATTCCCTATCGGCCGACTCATCCGTAACCGTCCTCAATCTGAAGTAAGCAATTCTTATGCCATTCCTATGATTCAGTATAATTACTTAGGATGGAGATAATTAACTATTGCGTATACTTATGGGTCCGCAAGCTTCTGCAGTTTTTGTTGCGGATCTTTGGCAATGAAGTTACGCTGTACCACCTGTGACAAGACACCGGTTCTCTGGGAGGAATCGTGCTGCCCGAGCCGTTGCTCTGGTACTCGCCTTAGCTATATTTGCGTCGAATCAACTCTTCGACTTCCTTGGGAGAAGATCTGAACGGGCCGTTTCCCTCCATCTTGAGACTCGTGACTGCGGCAGCCCAGATCGTGGCCTCTGCAGGATCGCTCGTCAGTCGGCGACAGGCATAGGCGGCGATACAGGTGTCTCCGCGGCCGCTGCGGCCGATCAGCTCCCTGGGGAAGAATCCCGCTTCGTGAAATTGCCGACCGTCGTAGACCAGAACCCCGTCCCTGTGGGTCAGGACGATCTCTCTCGAGCCCATGCCGAAGAGCATCCGCGCCGCCTCTCGCAGATCCCGGCTCCCGGTCAGGATCTCCGCCTCGGCTATATCCGCTTTCAAGAATTGGACCAGAGGGAGCACTTCTTCCCTCTCCGGCCAGGGTTCGGCAACCAGCAGGCCGTCCATAACCGACCGTACGTATCCCTGTACGTCCAAGGCAATCATCGCCTTCCTCTGCTCAAGAGCCTGCAAGACATCCAGTCCCACCTCTCCTCGGAACGAGGCGCCCACCACTGCCGTCTTTGTACGAAGATCCGCCACCTGTTCCGGGTGGAAGGAGCCTGCAGATGCATCCACGAAGATCCGGCGTTCATCCGGATTGTTGCTGGGATAGACCAAACGGAGTCTGGTCGACTCGCGGGTATACTCGGGAAACACATCGATGCCCAGCGCTTCCAGCGATTTGACCACGTGAATGTCTTCAGCCGCCAGGCGTGTAACTGCGCAGGTTCTCAGGTCGAACCGGGCGGCGACATTGGCGCCGTAGTTGAAGGCCCCCCCATCCACCACGCGTTCTCCGCTTTGGTCGATAATTGTATCCTTGGTGTAGTTGCCGATGAAGGTCACATCGTAGCTCTTCATTGCCGGGGTCTCCAATTTCAGGGAAAGGTCTCGCTCCAAAAGGCCCGGATTCGCTGCAACGATTCCGTCGAGTCGCCTTCTGGACTGTACTCGAATCCGACGAAGCCGTTGTACCCGAAAGCGGCCAGGCGGGACAGGACGGATTTCCAGTCGATATTGCCCGTTCCCGGCTCGTGCCTGCCCGGAACATCGGCGACATGGATGTATCCGATATGTCTAACGTACTCCTTCAAGACGGCGGAAAGGTCGACCCCCATCACGCCCAGGTGATACAGGTCACACAGCACCTTCAACCTGCTGTCACCGATTTCCTCTATCAGTTGCGCAGCCGTCTGTATATCGGACAGCCAATAACCGGGGTGGTCGATTCGGGTGTTCAGCGGCTCAAGAACCAGTTGGAGACCGGGGGGCAACAGCTCGAGAGCTTTCCCGAGGCCCAGTCGCGCATTTTTGTACTTTTGTTCGCCAGGAATTTCGGGGTAGGAATTTACAACCGCGCCGGTTTCGGTGAGCTCGTTACTGAGCAGCATCAGGGTCCCGCATTCCATAGACTCGGCGGTTTCAATACCAGCCTGCAGATCTTGAAGAAAAAGATCGTGGGTTTGCTCTGCTACCAGGCTGCCACGGCGGTGACCACTGAAGTTGACCACCCGCACCCCTTCTTGGCTGCAGGTGGCGGTGAGTGCCGGAATGTTTTTATCTCTCCAGCCCCAAAATTCGACGTATTCGAACCCCTGGCCGGCGATTCTGCGGATCTTTTCCAGCAGATGCAGTTCGGGGAAGAGCATCTCAAAGCAGATGACCGGCTTCAACGAGTCTAGTCCTCCGCCGGCAGAATGTGAAGGCTCTTCTCCTTGAGAAGGATCGTCACCTCCTGATCGGTTGTGAAGAGGGTGTGCTCGCGGGGGTTGGGGACCTTAACGGTGATGAGCCTGTCTTCCAGTTCGACTTCATATACGATCTCCGAGCCCAGGTATACCGATTCCTTGATCACTCCGGTGAGCCCCTTCCGCCTCTTCGATTCCAGTGCTACGGATTCGGGGCGGACCACGACGACCACTTTCATACCCTCCACAAGGCTCTCCGTTACTGCGGACACCTTCAGCTTCGTTCCGTGCATATCCACTGTGGCGCTTGCCGGTGAGTCGATGGATGTGATCGTGGCCTCGAGGAAATTGGCTTTGCCTATAAAGTCTGCAACGAAGCGATTGGCCGGGTGGGCGTAGATTTCCGACGGGGTGCCGATCTGCTGAATTCGACCTTCGTGCATGATCACGACCCTGTCGGACAGGGTCATGGCCTCCTCTTGGTCGTGAGTCACATAAACCGATGTGATGCCGACCCTGCGCTGGAGCTTGCGGATCTCGATGCGGGTGGATTCCCGCAGCTTGGCGTCGAGATTGGAAAGTGGCTCGTCCAGGAGAAGGACCTTGGGTTCCATGATCAACGAACGAGCCAGACTGACCCGCTGCTGCTGGCCCCCGGACAGCTGTGCCGGGGAGCGGTTGCCCATCCCTTTCAGCCCCACCAGGCGCATCACTTCTTCGACTCGTTCTTTGATTTGTTTACCGCTCACCCGATGGATCTTCAATCCGTATTGGATATTCTGAGCGACCGTCATGTGCGGGAACAGGGCGTAATTCTGAAACACCATGGTGGTGGGACGGCGGTTGGGCGGGACGTCGTTCAACCGTTCCCCATCCAGGTAGATGTCTCCGGAAGTCGGAAATTCGAAGCCCGCTATCATCCTCAGCGTGGTGGTCTTACCGCAGCCCGAAGGACCCAGCAGCGTGACCAATTCGCCTTCCTGCACCTGCAGGCTGACCTGATCCACCGCCACCACGGATTCCTTCGCGCCGCCGAATACCTTCACCAGATGGTTCAGTACCAGATAGTCATCCCTCATACGCCACTCCTTAGCTGATTATAGTGGTGGTACGCACGCCCCGCCCGATCCGGTTGACCACCAGCTGGATGATGCCCAGGGAGATCATGACGATGACGATCAATAAAAGGCTCATGGCCGCCGCGGGTGCGTATTGGCTGTTGTCCACAAAACCGAGTATGGCCACCGTAATCAGGTTCCACTTTCCCGAGACCACGAAGATAACGGCGCTGATGGCGGTCATGGCCTTCACGAAACCGAAGGCCAGGCCGGAGAAGAAGGCCGGTGCGATCATAGGCAGGGTGATCTTGCGAAAGGTCGTGCTGCTGTCCGCTCCCAGGTCTGTAGAGGCTTCCTCGATCGCAGGGTCGATCTGCTGCAAGGCTGCTATTCCCGAGCGGATACCCACCGGCATGTTCCTGAAAAGGAGCAGCAGCACGATGATCCAGGCGGTGCCCGTCAGGATGAATGGAAACAGGGCGGAGCGCTGGTTGAAGGCAAGGATGTAACCGATGCCCACCACGGTCCCGGGCACGGCGAAGGTCAGCATGGAGATGAACTCCATGACACCCCGGCCGATGAACCGCTTACGGATAACCAGAAAAGCGATGAACATACCCAGTAAACCGGTCAGCGGCGTGGCCAGTGTGGAAAGACTCAAAGAGTCGATGATGTAGCCCTTCCCGACGCGGAACATCTGGATGTAGTTGTTCAGCGTCAGTGTGCGATCCACCCCCCACAGTTTTTGAAAGGAACCATAGATGATCGTGCCGTAGAGCAGAAACACCATAGCCGTGAAGGCGATGCAGAGGGTGTACACCGGCACCTTGATATACCACTCCAGGCGCTTGATCGTCGCTGCAGTAGGTTTGCCCGTCACCGTAACGTAGCTTTTTCGGGAGACCCAGTACTTCTGAAGAAAGAAGGCCACAGTGGTGGGGATGAACAGCAGCACCGCCAGGGTGGCGCCCCGGGACAGGTCGTACATGCCCGTGATCTGGAGAAAAGCCTGCACCGAGAGCACCCTGAAGTCCCCGGAAATGATCATCGGATTGCCGAAATCCGCCATGCTCTGAATGAACACCAGCAGCCAGGCGCTGGCGATCCCTGGGATCGACAAGGGAAGAGTTACGGTGGTAAATACTCTTGCCCGGGAGGCTCCCAGATCCATGGAAGCCTCCTCCAAGGCCGGATCGATGGCCTGGAGCACGCCGTAGAGAACGAGGAAGGCTGTAGGACCGTAGGCGATCGTTTCGACAAAAACCAGCCCTCCCAGCCCGTAGATCGAGTACTCACCAAGGATCCGCTTCAGGATGGGTGATAGGCTACCCGCGCGGCCGAACAGAAGGATCGTGGACAGGGCCACTACGAACGGTGGAGAAATGATGGGGAAGGTTATGGTCTGGCGGAAGAAGCCCTTCAACGGCAGGGGAGTGCGGGTCAGAGCGTAGGCGAATCCGAAGCCCATGATCGAACCCGTGGTAGCGGTGATCGCTCCCAGTAGAATCGAGTTAAGGAACGGCTGGTAGTAGTAGCGAGCGGAAAACACGGCCGCATAGTTGGATGGATCGAACTTCTCGTCGACTACCAGACTGTAGCGGAAGACCTGGAATATGGGAAAGGCTACGAAGAGGATGAGGAAGTAGAAGATCGCCAGGATCGCCACCAGCAGCAAGGGCTCCTTCCATATGATCCGCATGCTGGCAATGATCTCTTTGGCACGGCGGGAGGTCGCATTCGTCATCTCTTTCTGGATGCCTCCTCGGATTATAGAGAAAAATCCCCACCCCTCAAAGGGTGAGGGGCGGGGAGATCTGTCTAAGTGGTATGGTCGCCGATTACTTGCCGATCCGGTCCCGCCAGGCCTCGATCAGACGATCCTTGTTTTCTCCGGCCCAGATGGCATCGTAGTCGATCAGCTTGACCTGATCCATGGTCACGGCTCCCGAAGCCACGGTGGCTTTGGGATTGACCGGCAGCCGGCTGTACTGCTGGAACAGGTCCTGGGCTTTTTTCGTGAAGCACCAGTCGATGAACTGTTTGCCCAGCTCCGGTTCGGGGCCGCCTTTGATCAGGGAAAGACCACCAACCTCGTATCCGGTTCCTTCTTCCGGGAAGGTCATGACCACCGGATAGCCCTGGTTGATCCCTTTGGCTACGATATCGTGGGAGAAGGCTATCCCCACGCCGACCTCTCCGAGACCCACCATGGGGATGCAGCCGGTGCCGGATTTCGTGTATTGGAATATGCTCTGTCTGTCGAACCGCTCCCACCAGTCGAGGGTTTCATCCTCACCGAGCATCTGCACCAGGGTGGCGTAGGTCGTATAGGCCGTGCCGGATGTGTAGGGATAGGCCATAGCCACGTTCTTGGCAAAGGCGGGATTCAGCAGGTCTCTCCAGGAAGTCGGAGCCTTTGCGCCCGTCTTGCTGAGGAAATCCTTGTTGCTGATGAAGCCGATCGCTCCTGTGTAGAAACCGGTCCACGCCCAGTCGTCTGCGTGGAGCTGTGGCTGGAGTTGAAAATCGGTGTTCGGGCGGTACGGAGCCAGCAGACCCTTGCTGGCCGCATTGATGTGGGACGTGTTTGAGCCCGCATGCCAGACGCTGGACTGGGGATTGCTGGCCTCCGCCTCTACGCGGGCCAGGACCTCCCCGGAAGACATGCGCACCCACTCCACGTCGATGCCGGTCTCCGCTTCGAAAGCCTCGATATAATACTGAGCCTCTTCGGTGTCGAAGGCCGTGTAGATGTGGAGCACTCGCGGCTCCTGCCCGGGGCTACCGAAGCCTGCCGCGGCAATTGCTGCGAGCAGCAATACCAGAAACAAACGTTTCATATAAACCTCCTTGTTGTATTTTTTTGATAGTCGAGGTAAACGAATACATCAACTACCTGTTTTTTCTATCTCCTTACAATCATAACCTGGCGATATGGGCTGTCAAGGACATTTGCGATGGTATTTCTCGATCCGGCCGGGAATACCCCGCATCCCGCAGATTTCCTGGACGGATGGCATCCCCATCGTCTTGACTCCAGATCCTGGTAACATTTAGGCTTGAACCCGCCAGGAGGAAGGGAGCCGTCCATGTTTAGTCGGACTCGTATAGCACTGAATCGCATCATCTATCCGAATCTCGATTTAGAAGGTTTTCTGGAACTGGCATCGGATCTCGGTCTGTCGATGGTGGAGCTGCGGAACGATCTTCCCGGCGGAAGAATCACCGACGGAATGGAACCACGGCAGGTGTGCGAGTTGGCTGATCATTATGGCGTTTCGATCGTTTCGATAAACGCTCTCCAGAAATTCAACCTGGCCGGGAATCTTCCGGCCGCCATGGAGGAGCTCAAAGCGCTCCTAGAACTTTCATCGGCTATTCACTGTCCGGCGGTCGTTCTCTGTCCCCTGAACGATCAGGACGATACAGGAGATCCGCAGCAGTGTTTCGAGCAAACCGTTAGATGCCTACAGGCCTTCCATCCGATGTTTGTTGATGCCGGCGCGCTCGGATATATCGAACCGCTCGGATTTGCCGAATCCTCTCTTTCTTCCCTGATCACCGCTCAGGCGGCGATCAGGGAATCGAAGGCTCCTTGCTTTCGCCTTGTATATGACACGTTCCATCACTTTATTGGTCCAGACAGCCCAGAGAAGCTGAAGACAGAACTCGATGTGGGGCTGGTCGGGCTGATCCACGCCTCCGGCGTGGAGGAGGACCTCCAGAGGGAGCGATACAGGGATGGGCACCGCAGTTTGATCACGCAGGCCGATCGTTTTCGAAACGTTGAACAGATCTCTCTGTTGCTGAGCAGAGGCTACACCGGTCCTCTCTCCCTTGAACCGTTCGCATCTGAGATCCAGAATCTGCCGAGAGCTCAATTTGTCCGAGCCCTGAACCGCAGTCTCGATCTGCTATGCCGGCGGTTGTAGCTGGTAAATCTTCACCGGGTATTATCAGATCTGCACGACCTGACCGGAATGACTCTTTAGATACATTCATCGTGAAGCTCAGGCCGATCGAATCTGTGTCTTTCGGCGCACTTGATCGTATCGTTACGGGTCTATACCGCTTCAGAAAAATGAACTGCAGGGAGTGTAGGCTCAGCTTCAAACGGTTCCGTTACAATTCGGGGTTTGTTTCTCAACGAGTATCCTATGGTCCAGGAGTTAATAGTCGCCCGTATCCAGCCCACAGGGTGAAACCATGCACGAATCCTGACTGCAAGTACGAATACTTCCGTCCGTTCAGTTGTAAGTCGTTTTACTTCTGTCCTTCCTGCTCGCAGAAACGGACCCTGCTATTCTCCGAGTATATGAACGAGCGGCTCCTGCTGGCCTTGCTCCACCGGCAGTTCGTCTTCACTATACCCAAGCTCCTGCGGCCCTACTTCCGCCACAACCGCCGGCTGTTCTCGGAGATCAGCCGGCTCATCTTTGCGATACTCAAGCGGTTCTACGACAGAGCGGCGAAGAGGCCGGTTCGAACCGGAATGGTTCTGGCTTACCAGTTCCAGTCCTCAGGGGAGTTTTTGCGGTGGAATCCGCATTACCACTGCCTCGTGTTGGAGGGCGGGTTCGATGAGACTGGTAGATTTGTACATATCCCTTTAGGAAACCTCAATAGAATGTCAGAGTACTTCCGCCGAGTGATCATCAGGTTCTTCCTGGAAAAAGAGCTGATCAATGCCCATCTGGCAACCAGTTTGATCAACTGGCGACACTCAGGCTTTTCTGTTAATCACGAAGTTCGGATCCCCGCATTCTCTGACCAAGCCCGTAAAGCCCTCTCCCAATACATCGCCCGCCCACCTTTGTCTTTGAAGAAGATGAGTATCGAAGAGAATAGAGAGGCCACGGTGGTCTCCTACACTTCCGATAACGAATTCTTCAAGGGAAAGATCGAATCCTTCCCTGTGACCCGTTTCTTGTTGGAGCTGACACAACACATCCCTCCCCGTGGATTACAATATATCCGGCGATATGGATTGTATGCTTCCCGCACAAAGGGCAAGTGGCCGGATATGCCACTTGTGATGAGGCTCGCCCCTGCCGGATGGAAAGCCGAGCGCCTACAGGCTTCTGAATCGATACAATCTTGCTATGATGAAGCAGCTGTTTCTGATCAAGAAAGCCGGTGCACCTGGGCCAGGCTCATCGCTCAGGTGTACGAAGTGGACCCCTTGACCTGCAGTAGATGCGGCTCGCAGATGCAGATCCTCGCCGTGATCACCGAGCCGGAAGAGGTCCGCAAGATCCTGCGGCATCTGGTGAAGATCGGTCGATCGCCACCGGGGCTGGATCCAAACTTCGTGTAATCTCTCATCTGTCTCCCTGACTGCTCCGGGGGATGAGCATGTCCCTGCAGCGTTCCTTATCCTTCCAAAAAGCCATGTTTCTCGTTTTGAGTGCTCGACGCAGTAGCCAGGAGGGGCAGCCGTCACGGGATTTGCTTTGCGTGGCCGAGGATGAGCGGCAGAGTTGCCTCGATCGCCCGATGGTCACCACATTCGGAGTTTGCATGACTGGCTCGGATTATAAAAACTCCTGTCACTCCCCTGCCAGGTATATACGCTGGTGATCGGGTCGATAATCTGAACACAGGCGGCCAGTCGTCCTTCCACCAGTGTGGAGGCGATCTTCCTTGCATCCTCCATCGTTGCTGTCGTGGTCGTTGTCAAAACGGGCACACGTTTTTTCTTCACTGAGTCGTTCCTATCGGCGGGGTCGAATGCTGGTCAGGCTGTCCAGCAGGGCCTGCCTGTATTGGGTGAACACCGGATGGGGCGCTGCGGCTTCGGCCAGAGTGATGGTCCTTTCGGTCACGATGAGGGCGGTGAGATAGAGGTAGCTTTCGTTTCCCGCAGGCAGGATCCACTCGTAGTACAGTCCCTCCCGGTCGCCGCTTTCAAAAGACTGGGCATCTGCACTGGAGCGATACCCCTCTTTTCTCAGGTGGTTCTCTAAAGCATCCCCCCAGAACGACAGATCCTTCTGCGGTTCGTTCTTTATGCTGCGAACGCGGTACAGCATTCCCTCCGGGCTTATCGCCCGATAGGAACGGCCCCCTTTGAGCTCAGCGAATCCTGCGGGAGGAACCACGGAGATCCGGGAACAGGAAACAGTGAGAAGCATCAGCGCCACTCCGAAAGGCAGTAATACTCGCCTCATCCTACCTCTCCTCCCCGGCTAGTCCCCGACGGATAAACGTGTAGAAATCCACGCCGTTGATCCAGTCAAAAGATGAAGGGATGTTCTCCGGCAATGTCTGCTCCAGGTACCGGAGAGAGATCTCGGCCCGGGAGAAGGTGCGGTTCAGATTCAAAGTCTGAAGCGTTGCGGTGTGCTGTTCGATCTCCTCTATAAGGGTGAGAACTTCCTTCTCGATCGCCAGGGTCCCCTTGGCATCCGCCTGGTCGAGGAGGGCCAGGGTTTGCCGTAAAACCTCTTGCCGGCTGTTGATCTTGGCCACGGTTTCCAGAATCGCCTCCCGCAGATCCTGACTCTGCGGGGAAAGATCCAGAACGTAATCGGAAAGCTCCTCCAGTTTGCTGCGAAGCCGGGGCATCTGCTCGAAGGGAAGGCGCAGCACGACCCTGTCGCTGGATGTGAGCAGGGCGTAGCCGCCGTTGTTTTCCGCCCACAACTCCAGCTCGTCGGCGCTGCGGTCCGGATCCGCTACCAGTACCGTGGCCTCGAGAATCTGATACAGGTAGTTCTGGCCTGCCGCCGGTTGGATGAATACAGCTGCCAGAATCGCGAGCAGCAGGGCGGATCTCACCAGAGCCATGGACGTACCTCCAGGGAATCCAAAGCTTCCCGGATGCCTATCAGGTGCTGCTCTTTCGCCTCGATATCCGGAAAGAAAACCTCGACAACGTACAACCTGCCTCTGTTCACCAGAACCGCCACCAGGTAGGCGTAGGGATTCCTGTCTTTGCTGGTAAACAGCACCCCTTTCAGTGAGCCTGCTTCCAGAGGATCTGCCTGCTTGTAGAAGGGTTGAAGGTGATGAAGCAGGGCCTGCTGCCAGAACTGCTCATCCCCTTGGGGTTGATTTCTCGTGCTGCCGATACGCACCCGGGTTCCGTCGGAGCTCTCAGCCCGGAAGACGCGGCGTTCTTCCAGAATCGCAAAATCTTCTCCCAGGGACACACGCACCCGGCCCCGTAATCGCGATAGGCTGCCGTACACAGGTTCCAGGGAAGCAATCCAGGCAAAGGGGATGTCCTCCTTGCGGATCTTTCCCACAGGCAGCCGAGGAACCAGCTCCACGGTGATGCGGGAGAAGGAGATCTGACGCTCCAGAGTCTCGAGGCGCAGGCGGATACCCTCGATCTCCTCGCTCAGGCGTTTGATCTCGCGGAGGATCTGCAGCCTCTCTTCTACATCGTCGGTTCGCTCCAACAGGGTGTAGAGCCGCTCCCGGGCCCGCTCCGCGGTGCGCAGTCGCATCTCCTGGTCCCGGAAATAGTCGCTGACATCGAAGGTTTCGATGGATTTGTACAGCAGTTCGCCCTTGTCGAGAATCGCCTCGAAAAGCTCGCGGAATCGGTTGGCGGGAACCCGCAGGATGATCGTGTTTTCGTAGGCGCTTTCCACATAACCGCCGCTGCGCTCCGCGAATTGAGTGAGATCGGCCTTGGCCTGTTCGACTTCATCCACGATCAGGCGGCAGAAGCCGCTGTAGATGCGTTTTCGCTCCGCCGGTTTTTGCGGCGCTGCGGTTGTAGCCAAGATGCCGGAGCTGTCTTTGGCCAGGTCTGCATAGAGCTCGTCAGCGGCAACCCCGCCCACCGCTTTACTCGCCTGCGGTGCCGGGGCTTCCCGTAGCATGTCCTCCATGGGCTCGGCCGCGCTTGCTTTACCGCCAAGTGACCAGCCACCACCAGAGCCTCCGCCGCAGCCAATAAGTGTGCCGATGGCAAGTATGAGAACGAGCAGTACGGACGCAGCACAAATCGCCCGGATCGCCTTCTTTCACCCCATAGTAGTGTGCAAATCTGGGGATTGCAAGGATCGGTTCTGAATTGAAGCTATTGGCTGCGTGAATGTCCTTGTTTATGGCGTCTACGCAACACGTCCAAAACATCGTCTAAGCAGTATCCCTTATCCGCCAGGAGAACGAGAACATGGTAGATAAGGTCCGCCGCTTCTTCCAGAAAGTGGTCGTGATTCTCACCCATAGCTTCAATCGCCAATTCCCCCGCTTCTTCTACCACCTTTTGGGCAATTTTGGCTCTGCCTTTTCGGAAGAGAGAGGCTGTATAGGAGGTCTCCGGAGAAGCCTGCCGCCTGTTCTCAATCACTGTTTCCAGAAGGCTTAGAAAAGGCGGGGTATTTTCCTGACGGAAACAGGTGTCTTCTCCCGTGTGGCATACCGGCCCTGCGGGTTCAGCTAATATCAGTAAGGTATCCTGGTCGCAGTCGAGCAGAATCTCCCGAACGTGCAGCAGATTTCCGGAGGTTTCTCCTTTGGTCCACAGACAATCCCGGCTGCGACTGTAAAAGGTTACCAATCCGCTGGAACGAGTTTTCTCTAAAGCGGCTTCGTTCATATAGCCGAGCATCAACACTCTCTGAGTTCTCGAATCTTGAATAACGGCAGGGACCAGTTGGTCCGGATGTTTGGAATAATCGATGGTCACAATCAGCTCCTTAAACAGTTATACGCACAGGAATACCCCGGCTGTTCAATCCGTCCTTTACATCCCGTATGCGCATTTCCTTGTAGTGAAATATTCCAGCGGCCAGGGCTGCATCGGCTTGGCCCTCCGTGAACACCCGGACAAAATCCTCCAGGCATCCCGCCCCGCCCGAGGCGATAACCGGTACATCGACCAGACGGGAAACGATACGGGTAAGTTCGAGGTCAAATCCCTGCCGGGTGCCGTCGGCATCCATAGAGGTGAGAAGGATCTCCCCGGCCCCCCGTTCTACCCCTTCGGTAATCCATTCCAGGGTAGAGCGATCCGTCATGCGGCTGCCCCCATGGGTAAATACTCTGGAGCCTTGGGCTGTATTTTTAGAATCCACAGCTAAAACCACACACTGGCTGCCGAATGCATAGGCCAGTTCCGTTATCAGTTGGGAGTGCCGAACAGCTGCTGAGTTGATGGTGATTTTGTCGGCTCCGTTTTCTAACAGACGCCCGGCATCGGCAACGGAACCGATCCCTCCGCCCACGGTAAATGGGATATTGATCTCTCGGGAGATGCTTTTAGCCAGGTCGGCCAAGGTCTCCCTGGATTCCAGGGTGGCCGTTATATCCAGAAAGGCAAGCTCATCCGCACCTTCTCGGGAATAGTAGGCTCCCAGCTCAACGGGATCACCGGCATCCTGCAGTTTTTTGAAGTTGACTCCTTTTACCGTGCGTCCGTTCTTGATATCCAAACAGGGTATGATGCGTTTTACCAGCATAGCGTACTCCGTTGTTTATCCGCTGTTTAGCCGGGATAACTCATCCAAGCTGATTCGCTTTTCATACAAAGCTTTTCCGACGATTACTCCCGGGATTCCGGCTTCCGCCAAAGCCTGCAGATCCCGAATGTCCGACACTCCACCGCTGGCGATGATCTTGAGTCCGGGGAACTGATCCTTCATAGCCTTGTAAAGGGGGAGGGCCGGTCCCCTAAGCATCCCGTCCCGGCTGATATCCGTCGATATCACCTGGGTGATCCCCTGTCGCCGCCACTCCCTGAGGAAGTGGAACAGAGAAACATCGGATGTTTCCGCCCAACCGTTTACGGCAATCTTGTCGCCCTGAATGTCGGCTCCCAGGATGATGTGGGAGCTTCCCCAACGTTCCAGCCAGCCTTTCACCCGTTCTGGATTCTTTACGGCAACGCTTCCGGCGGTTATCAGGGCCGCTCCTGCTTGAAAGGCGGCTTCCGCATCGGCTTCACTATAGATGCCGCCTCCCCAATCCACCTCAAGAGCGGTTTCCCGGCAGATGCGTCGCAGCACGTGCAAATTTACAGGGCTTCCCTCCCGTGCTCCATCTAAATCCACCAGATGCAGCCGTCTGAAGCCGAAGGATTCAAAGGTCCGAGCTTGGGAAAGCGGATCCGGGGAATAAACTCTTTTGGTCTTAAAATCTCCTTTAGTTAAGCGGATGCAGCATCCGTCCATGAGATCTATAGCCGGTATTACTTCCATATGAATTCTCTCTAAGTTGAATCTGTATTCACTAAAAAATTTTTAAGGATCAGTTCCCCCACGGTTCCGCTTTTCTCCGGATGAAACTGAAGAGCATAGAAGTTGTCCTTCTCCAGCCCGGCACTAAAACGGAGGCCGTAATCACATTCCGCGTTGGTCTGGTCACAGATTTCCGCATAGTAGCTGTGCACGAAGTAAACGTAGCTGCAGGTGGGAATGGATTGAAACAGCGGTCCCTTGGTAGCATTTAAAGTGTTCCAACCCATGTGGGGAATCTTTAATCCGCCGGAAAAACGTTTGACCTGGACGGTAAATACACCTACTCCGGTGTTTTCGGCCTCTTCGGATGCGGTACACAGCAGCTGCAGGCCCAAGCAGATACCCAAGACCGGTTGAGTTAACTTCGGTAGCAGCTTATCCAGACGGCTTTGTTTAAGGTAGCGCCAGGCGCTTGCGGCATGGCCGACACCAGGGAAAATAACCCGGTCCGCTTTGCGGATGTGTTCCCGGTCCGAGGTGACAGAGGCTCGAAAACCGCAACGCCTAACCGCTTCTTTTACCGATTGGGTATTCCCGGCGTTGTAGTCGATGATTACTATATCCATCTCAGCTTTTCCCTCTTATACGGTTAATGATCCCTTACTGGATGCCGGGGCTGCTGTTCCGGAGGTTTTTCGAATCGCTTGACCTAGAGCTCGTGCCAATCCCTTAAAGAGCGCTTCCGCTGTGTGATGATCGTTCTCCCCTTCGGCCTGAATGTGCAGGGCCGCCAGGGCTGCGTCGCTGAAGGACTTGAAAAAGTGCTTAAACATTTCCGTAGGCATATCTCCGATTCTTTCACCGGAAAAGGATACATTCCACTGAAAAGCCGGGCGTCCAGAAAAATCCAGCGCAATCCGGGCTAGGGATTCGTCCATGGGGAGCAGGAAACCGTAGCGTTCTATACCGGATTTCGTTCCCAGAGCTTGTTTAAAACCTTTACCGAGAACCAAGGCGGTATCCTCAATGGTGTGATGGGCATCCACCTCCAGATCCCCATTCACCGTCAACCGGATATTGCAGCCGCTGTGAACGGCAATTTGTGCGAGCATATGGTCGAAGAATCCCAATCCCGTGCTGATTTCCGCCCGGCCCTCTCCATCGAGTTCGAGATGCAGGTCAATTTCCGTTTCGTTGGTCTTCCTCGTGATATGCGCTTCTCTTGCCGCTTTGAGCACAGCTGTACAAATCTGTTCCCACCCGGCGTGAAGGTTCTTTTGGGAGAACTCTCCTTTATCCAGAGGGAGGATGCACAAGGACTCCCGGGCATAAACATAAAAGCTCCCCTGGGGATCAAAGAGACCGGCAAGCTCCTTAAACGTGTTGTGCTCCGATACTCCTTCGGTGATCCGGCAGATCTGATCCACAGCCTCCTCATTTTCCAGCAGTTGGATTATCCTGTTCCGGTCCGCTGATACTTCGCCGTCCACCAGTAATGATATCTGTATCCCCCGATCCTTTAGTTGAATGAGAGAGCGGATTACACGTGGCCTTAATTCTCCCTTCCCCTCCGTAAGGGCAGAATAATGGATTAAAAGACGCCTAACCATGATCGTACTCCTTGAGGGCCGTGAGCAGTACTTCATTTTCCCGAGGGCTGCCCACGGTAATTCTAAGACAATCATCACAATACAACTCTCGGCTGCGGTCTCGTACCGCAATGCCTCTGCTTTTCAGGAAGGAATGGAGCGCGGCCGCCTGCTTAACACGGACAAGGAGGAAGTTGGCCTGGGAGGGAAAAACCTTTTCCACACAGCGGAGCTCCCCAAGGGCTACAGCCAACTGCTCCCGCAGACGAATCACGCGACGGGTTTGATCGGCCCAGTCCTTCCGTTTCTGCAGGGCCATACTGGCCGCTGTTTGAGCGGCCCGGGAAACGTTGTAGGGGTACTTAATTTTATTCATTATGGCAATAACCCGTTTATCTCCCAGGGCCATACCGATCCTCATGCCCGCCAGACCCCAAGCTTTGGAGAAGGTGCGCAGGATGATCAGGTTGGGGGCAGCGCAGAGGTATTCCAACATCCCGCTTTGGTCGGCAAAATCAATATAAGCTTCGTCCACAACCACCAAGCCAGGGCTCATTTTGGCGCAGCGGAGCGTGCTCTCGGAGTTCAGCAGATTTCCTGTGGGATTATTGGGTGAACAGAAAAAGGTGATGCGTGCAGCGGATATTTTTGTGAGGAGGGGTTCGAGGTCAATGGAGAAATCCGGCTTGAGCGGAACTTCCAACACACGAACGTTATTGACGGTCGCCGCTACTTTGTACATGCCGTAAGTAGGCGGCTGGATAATGATTGCGTCCCGGGCCGGTTCGCAATACGCACGAATGAGCAGATCGATCGCCTCGTCGCTTCCGTTGCCTATAAAGATTTGATCCTGGTCTATTCCGAGCTCAGAGCCCAGCTTGGTTTTGAGCAGGGTTTGGCGGGGGTCGGGGTAGCGGTGGTTTTCGCCTCCGAGGAGCGAGCCCAAGGAGTTTTCGTTGGCATCCAGGAGCAGTGCCTCTTCAGGTTCGAACTCATCCCGGGCGCAGATGTAGGGTTCAAGCCGCAGGATGGATGGCCTGGGACTGAGGAGATCGGGATCAAGGGACTTTGTTCTGTTCCTTACCTGTTTAGCTCTTATGGATACGGCTTTTTGGTGGGCCGAAAGCCCTTCTGCCCGGGCCATGACTTCCACATGAGGCCCAAGAGCGGCCAGGCCTTGGGGAGAAATACGCTGCACCATCATGCACTTGCGGAAGGAGTCCAGAGTGATTCCGCTGTAACTGCGGGCGCTCCCCCCGGTTGGCAGAGTATGGTTGGTGCCCGAGGCGTAGTCCCCCAGAGATTCCGGACTGTAGTGTCCCAGGAATACCGAACCGGCGTGCTGAACCTGTTCCAATACACTCTCCGCATCCCTCAAGGATAGAATGAGGTGTTCCGGGGCGTAGTGATTGATCCAATCGATTATTTGGTGTCGGGTCTTTAATACAGCTGCGAATCCCGCCTTTAGAGATTGCAGAGCGATATCCTTCCTGGGCAGTGCCGGCAATTGACGTTCCAGTTCCCGGCGTACCGCCTTTGGCAATTCAGGATCGTCCGTTAGTAAAATCACCTGGCTGTCAGGGCCGTGCTCCGCTTGGGACAGCAGGTCAGCGGCGATATAGCATGGGTCGGCTGAAGAGTCTGAGGCGATCATAACTTCGCTTGGACCGGCCGGCATATCGATACTCGCCCCCTCCATCTGAACAAGGAGTTTGGCGGTATTGACCCAGCTGTTTCCCGGTCCAAAAATTTTATCCACGCGTGGAAGAGACTCGGTACCGTAGGCTAAAGCGGCTATTCCCTGGGCGCCTCCCGCTTTGTAGATGCGCGTGATTCCGCAGACATCCGCCGCATAGAGTATGGTCGGATGGATGTTCCCCTGCCGTGAGGGGGGGGTAGCCAGAATCACCTCTTTGCATCCGGCGAGAAGGGCGGGAATTCCCAGCATGAGGACGGATGAAAACAGAGGGGCCGATCCCCCAGGGATATAAAGCCCCACTCTTTCCAAGGGCAGGACGCGCTGCCAGCATTCCACTCCTTCCTGGGTGAAGATATGAACTCCGGAGGAGATTTGAGCTTGATGAAAAGCTGTAATATTGGCGGCAGCCAAGGCGACGGCTTCCTTCAGTTTTACAGGAATTCTTTCAGCGGAGGCTTTCCGTTCTTCATCGCTCACCCATAATTCCGTCAATTCCACCTGGTCAAAGCGGCGGGTATATTCCTTTACCGCCTCATCTCCCTTCCTGCGCACGGCGGAAAGAATAGTCTTTACCTGTTCCGGATCGGCTCCTTGATCGTAGAGAGGGCGTTGGAGCAGTTTTTTCATGGTATTCGGTTCCGGGTAGAAATAGACCGGAAAATCAGCATTGCTCAGCATAACGGATCCTTGTCAATACATTATCTTTTCGATGGGAGTAACCAGGATACCCTGAGCCCCCAGCTGGTCCAGCTGTTCAACGATGTTCCAAAAATCATCTTCATGGACGACCGAATGGAGAGAACTCCAGCCTTTTTCCGCCAGCGGCATAATCGTAGGACTTTTCATCCCCGGGAGGATGCGAACAATATCCGCCAGTTTGGAGTCGGGAGCATTGAGCAGGATGTACTTGTGTTTTTTCGCGCGCTGCACTGCTCTGATGCGCACCAGGAGTTTGTCCAGTATGGCGTGCTTTTCTTCGGTTAGATTTTCCCCCGCCGTTAACAGAGCCGTGGAGTGAAGGATGGTTTCCACCTCTTTGAGATTGTTGTGCAGGAGCGTGCTTCCTGAACTGACCAAATCACAAATCGCATCGGTCAGTCCGATCGCAGGTGCAATCTCTACCGATCCGCTGATTTCATGGATATCGGCCTCCACCGCATGTTCCTCCAGATAATCCTTGAGAATGCGGGGGTAGGATGTGGCAATCGTCTTTCCCTCCAGATCCTTGAGGCCGCGATAGTCAAAAGTGGCCGGAACGGCAATGGAAAGTCTGCAGGGAGCGAAGCCCAAATTCTCCACAATACGTAAAGGGTAGCCCTTTTCTTCCACTTCATTCCTTCCGACTATCCCGATATCGGCCACACCGTCATGAACATATCCTGGGATGTCATCGTCCCTGAGAAAAAAGAATTCCAGGGGAAAATTGTAGGCAGGTGCTGTGAGTTGTTGAGCACGGGCATTGAAGTCGATACCGCAGGCTTTGATCAAGTCTAATGAAGCTTCGCAGAGGCGACCCTTTTTTTGTACGGCTAATCGCAATACGCTCATAATTACTCCTTTGGACAAAAAAAACCTCCATCCCACGGAATGGAGGTTTCAAAGGCTTCGGTATTCAGCTAATTCACCACCGACCTTCCATGGGTTGCGTGAGGAAAGATGGATGGTGATGCAATACAGTCATTGATATAAATCGCTTGTCCTAATTCTTGGAAATTATAACAAGAAAAAAGATCGTCGTCAAGATGATGAACTGGCTTACGACCGTGAGTTGGGACAAATACAACGGGGCCTGCCGGGCCAAGTCGTGTTGTACCAAGTCTGGAATTGACATGCTGTATTGAATTCACTATATATAGAAGGAACAGGCGGATATTCCACTGACGTTCGCCCTAGTAGCTCAGCAGGATAGAGCAACGGTTTCCTAAACCGTAGGTCGGACGTTCGAGTCGTTTCTGGGGCAGAGGGCAACCGACAAGGTAGCAATCCAGCGGGCGGGAGTTCCGCCAAATCATCTGCTCAATTTTCGGTGCACAGCGATACCACAGTCCATGTAGGGTAACCGCATGATAGCTGCGTGGCGTAAATGGCTTGGCTGCGCTTTCAGGATGCTCCAGCTCGAAGTGCGACCTATTGCGACTACTGAGCTGCCGGTTGAACTTCCTGCGCTTTGGACTGCGCTGAGAGTTT
>CAZPPB010000003.1:0-44371 GCA_964588355.1 uncultured Spirochaetaceae bacterium
TCCTTGAGAAAATACTCCCTCTGGCTCTTGGAGATCTTCTCGTTTATCTGCTTCATGATTCTCTGCTGGATGCTCATCAGCTCCTGCTCTTTGCGGATGAAGACCAGGACCTTCATCATCCGCTCGTGTACATCCAGCGTCTCGAGGATATTCTGCTGATCCTTGCGATCGATGTTGAGAATAGAGGTTATGAAGTCGGCGATCTTGCCCGGGTGGTCGATGTTGACCATGTTGAGCCTCATCTGTTCGGAAAACAGCGGGTTGTTCTCCGAAATCTGTTTCATCTCGGAGATGAGGGAGCGGGTCAGGGCGCGTACCTCGTTGGATTCGAAGTTCTTGTCATCCAGGTACTCCACGGCTACGGTGATCGGGTGTTCGTTGTAGATGAACTTCTTGATCCGAAAGCGCTTGAGCGTGGAGATGAATATGTTGATACCTCCATCGGGGAGGTTGACCTTGCGCACTATCTTGGCCGCGGTGCCGACCTTGTACAGGTCCGTTCCGGTGGGATTCTCTACATCCCCCGTGGTTGTCAGCACCAATCCGATAAAACCGTGTTCGGTCATGATATGTTCGATCAACTCGACTTCCCGCCCTCCCGCGACCATGAGGGGGGTGAAAATGCCGGGAAAAACAGGTGTACCGGTCATGGGCAGAATGTTCAGCTTGGGTGGCAGCACCTGGCTTGTCGGAATGATTTGTCTGTCGATTGTTTGTTTTTCTTCCATCGTCTTCCTTAACTGGCTCATTAGAAAAATAGTAATGCCTTTAGCGGTTGTCAAGCGCATGCTCATTCGGGGGCAATCCCGCCCCGGACGCTTGCTTCCACTGTGCTTTTCGCAATACTATGAAACTGCAGCGAGAATTTCGATTAATCGCGGTGACGATAAAAATGTGAAGATTCGAAGCTCCACCACGGAAGCCGTGGTGTTACGGAAAACCCGGGTCGGCGAAATCCATAAATCCCTCACCCTTTTCAGCCGCCGCAGGGGTCTGATCAACGCGATGGCTCACGGGGCGTTCAAGATCAAGAGCAGGCTGAGGATGACCTCCGAACCGTTTCATGTGGTTCGGGTGTATCTTTATCACGATCCGGTGCGGGACCAGTACAAGATCACAGACATGGAGAGCCTGGCTTCACTGGACGGTATACGAGAGAGCGTGCAGCGCTACTACACCGCCTCGCTCTGGGCGGAGATTGTGATCCGGTCATACGGAGGGGGAGAGAACTTCCCCTTGCTGTACGATCTGCTGGTGGGAGCCCTGCGGCTGCTGGAGCGGGCGCCGGATCGAGTGGTGCCGCTTCTCAGCTGTCAGGTCCTGCTGCGCTTCCTGGATCTCCTGGGCCAGAAGCCGGATGTCGAGCACTGCAGCCTGTGCGCCGCAGAACTGGATATCCGTTCAGGGGCCTATCTGTCAAGGGAGGAACAGGTCCTGGTCTGCGCACGCTGCGCACTGCCGACGGCGCCGCATCTGCCCGCCGGAGCTCTGCGCTATCTGCAGTCGACTCTTCGGATGCCCCTGGCCGCGGCAGTACGGGTCGGATTGGAGCAGCGGTCTCTCGGGGCACTCAAAGAGACCGCTTACTTCCTGGTGCAGGCGACGCTGGAGACGAATCTGAACTCTATACGAAGCGGGGTGGGGATACTATGAGGGTTTTTGCAGCGCTTCCCTTGCCGGACCAGGCTGTGGAAAAATTGGGGAAGTTGGCGGAGCAACTGAAAGCGCGATATCCGGATCTCAAGGTGGTCAAGCCCGGGGGAATGCACGTCACCATGATATTCTTCGGCGAGCTGGATCAGGAACGGGTCCTGGAAGTGATGAAGGTAATGGACCGCCCGGAGCTGAAGGTGGCGAACATCCGGGCCGTCATGGGCGGGGTAGGGCAGTTTCCTCCCAAGGGGCAACCCAGGGTCATCTACTGTCCCATTCACAAAGGCGGACCCGAGATCGGCTACCTCTACAGCTTGTATCATCGGCTCGTCTCGGGTGTGCAGGGTCTGGCGCTGGAGGACGGGCGGGATTTCACCCCCCACATCACACTGGCACGCAGCAAGAGGGAGCGCAGCCGGGCAGGCCGCATCTCCCTGTCCGAAGTGCAGGAGCTGTTCAGCTTCGAGTATTCCCTGATCCTGGACAGGCTTGTCCTGTATCAGTCGATTCTTCGGCCGCAGGGTGCCGAATACAAGGTCTTGAAGACGGTTGCTCTAGGTAGGGTGTAGCCATGCGAGCAGTTGATTTGATCGTTAAAAAACGTGGGGGCCGGGAGCTCAGTAAAGAGGAGATCTCCTTTTTGATCCGGGGCTACGTGGCCGGTGAAATCCCGGATTATCAGATGTCGAGCCTGGCCATGGCTGTGTTCTTCAAGGGGATGAGCGCGGAGGAGACCGGCTATCTGACCCGGGCGATGATCGAATCAGGGTCGACAATCGACCTGGGGGGCATACAGGGTCCCTTGGTTGACAAGCATTCCACCGGCGGAGTGGGGGACAAGGTTTCCCTAGTCCTGGCGCCCCTGGCTGCCTCCTGCGGGTGCGTTGTGCCTATGATGAGCGGCCGCGCCCTTGGCCATACCGGCGGCACTCTGGACAAGCTGGAGTCCATCCCCGGTTACCGTACCGACCTGTCGGTGCAGCGCTTCACCGAACTTCTCGGACGTACGGGCTTCGCCATGACCGGTCAGAGCGAGCGAATAGTACCTGCCGACCGGAAACTCTACGCGCTTCGGGATGTCACCGGCACGGTGGAGTCGATCCCTCTCATCACGGCAAGCATCATGAGCAAGAAATTCGCCGAGGGTGCGGAATCTCTGGTATTCGATGTCAAATGCGGTTCCGGCGCATTTATGAAAAACCTGGAAGAGGCCCGGGAACTGGCCGTGTCTCTGGTACGGACGGGCAACAGCCTGGGACGCCGGATCCGGGCCGTTATTTCCGACATGGACCAGCCGCTGGGTCTTATGGTCGGCAATTTCCTGGAAGTTCGGGAAGTCGTGGAGGTGCTGCGCGGAGGCGGTCCCAAAGACCTGATCGACCTCACCATCCGGCTGACTGCGCATATGCTGATCCTGGCGGGTCTCCAGCCCGATCTGCAGAGCGCTGAGAAGGAATGCCGCGGAAAACTGGAGGATGGGTCAGCCTGGGACAAGTTCCTCGAGAACGTCGAGCTGCAGGGCGGAGATGTGCGCACCGTCCAGGAGGAGGCCGGAGGACCCCGGGCGCCCCTGATCGAACCGGTGGAAGCCGGGGAATCGGGCTACGTTCAGCGTGTCGACGCCTATCAGATCGGTATCGCCGCGGGGCTGCTCGGTGCCAGCCGCGAGAGGAAGGAGGACGCGGTGCTTCCCGATGTGGGTATCGAGTTGAAAAAGCTCCAGGGGGATGCTGTGAAGGCGGGGGAGAACCTTTGCCTGGTCCACGGCCGGGAAGCCGAGCGGATCGATGCAGCCAGATCGATCGTGCAGTCAGCCTACTCGATCGGCGGACAGGAAAAAAGAGCGCGGGAGCGCGTAATGGAAGAAATCAGGGACGATGATCTGGGAAAAGACTGAGCTGAACCCCGAGCAGCTGCGGGATGTGGCCCGGCGTTACCAGTTGGATCTGATCAGCGCCGCGGTAATGATCCGCCGCGACTACCTGGATGAGGATTCCATCCGTTTCATTCTCGACAACGATCCGCTGCTGATGCACAATCCTTTTCTTTTCAAGGATATGAGCAAGGCCCTGAGGCGGATCCGTGAAGCGGTTTCCCAAGGGCAGCTGATACAGATATTCGGAGATCGGGATGTCGACGGAATCACATCGACGATTCTGCTGCGGGAGGTTCTGGAGAAGATCGGGGGGAAGGTCCGCTGGCAGATACCCGTGGGGGAGGATGACTACGGGCTGACAGAAGAGGTCATAGACGGTTGCGCGGCCGAGGGCTGCGGTTTGTTGATCACCGTCGACTGCGGTATCTCGAACAACGACGAGATCGCCAAAGCGTCCGGGCTGGGGATCGACACGATCGTGCTGGACCATCATAATCCTCCCGAGCAGCTTCCTCCTGCCTTTGCCGTCATTGATCCCAAATGCAGGGGCTCCAGCTATCCCTTCCGTGATTTGTCCGGCTGCGGCGTCGTAGCCAAGCTGGCCGTGGCCCTGGCCTACAGCAACAGCTCCGATTTCGACCTGCCCCTCTGGTTCCTCGATATTCAACCGGCGAACGAGGCGTTTACGGTTCAGGCGGTTCAGTTGATCAATCTGGTGGAAAACGAACGCGTCATCGATACGGTTCCGGTGAAGCAGGCGGACCTCCAGAGTACCCGGGTCTACGGAAGGCTCAAAGACAAGAGGGTCTTCGTGTACGACCTGGACAGCCAGCTTCGCTACCTGAAGCAGCTGAACGCGGAAGGGCGGTTCGAGTTGGCGGATCTCATGCCGGAGGTAGCCGCAGGCTTTCCGGAGATTGCCGGAAAAAGCCTCATCAGGGCTCGGGAGTCCGCCGAGATACTGCGCCTGGGCCTCAAGTCGGAAATCGACGTCCTGGTGGAGTTGTTCCGACGGCTGAGCTGGAACAAGCTGGATCTGTCCACGGTGCTGGAACCGATCGTCGACCTTGCCGCACTGGGAACCATAGCGGACCTGATGCCGCTGGTAAACGAGAATAAAATAATCGTCCGCAGGGGCCTGGAGGCCATGGGCAGGATGAAGCGCTCCGGGCTGCGGGAGCTGCTGCTTCGGCAGAACCTCCACGGTCGGCAGCTCACCGCAAAGGATATCTCCTGGCACGTCACCCCCATACTGAACTCAGCCGGCCGGATGGGGGAGCCCCAGAGGGCAGCGGAGCTGTTTCTCTCGAAAACCCAGGATGAGATCGCCGCCGTTATCGATTCGATCCTCCAACTGAACCGGCGGCGCAAACAGCTGGGCGACAGGATATGGGACGGCTGTTTTGCGGAAGCCCGGGCCAGCATCGAAAACACCGGAGGAAAGTTCGTGTTCGTGGCGGATCAGCAGATCCCCAGGGGGATCACCGGCATACTTGCGGCCAGGTTGGTAAGTTTCTTCAAGATCCCGGCGGTTGTCGTGTCCCTGGGTGAGCAGAAGGCCGTGGGATCCCTGCGCAGCCCGTACCCGGTCAACGGCTTTCTCGACCTGTTCGCAGATTTCTTCCAGAACTACGGGGGTCATGACCGGGCCGCCGGTTTCAACCTGCCCGCGGAGCTGTTCGGGGAATTCCAAAACCGTTTCTTCCAGATCGCCCAAGCCCACACGCCTCCGGATCGGGAGGCGGCCAAGATTTCAGTTGATGCCGAAGTACCTCCGGCCTACCTGAATCCCGCGCTGATCAAAGTTGTGGAAACCTTCGAACCTTACGGGGAGGGATGTCCCCCCCTGGTGTTCCTGACCCGGGGAGCCCGGATAGAGCAGCTGGAGATCGTGGGCAGAAAGGATCCGGCTCACGTGAAGATGCTCCTTGCAGCGGACCGCTACAAATGGCCCGCCGTGTACTGGAACGCCGCTCCCCTGGCCGGCAAGGAATTCGACCGAAACGATACCGTTGATATCGTGTTCCGGCTCAACCGGAACTACTTCATGAACACCGAAACCCTCCAGCTGACAATACTCGATCTGAAGCGATGAAAAAAGTTGTTCTGATTTTCTGCCTTCTCCTCACCATGATCCTCCCGGTCGGGGTACACCCCGAAACGCTTCATCTGCGTACCGACTCGGTGGCGGCCATGGTGCTGGGTGGTCCCCCGCTGTGTCAGATTGCAGAGGGCAGCAGATTTGCCTGGAAGAACGGAGAAATCGAGCCCCTGGAGGGATTTTTCTCCTTCTACACCGCGGATCAGCAGCCCCTGGAAGCCCGGTACGAGGTTTCAGACTGGGCGTCCAGGGGAGAGGTGCTGAGGGGCTGTTTCCTGTTCAGCGAAGCGGTTGATCGCCTGGATGGTACGCTGCAACCCAACGGGGGGCAGCCCGGTGGCGCTTTCAAGGGATTTGCCCTGGATGATACGAACCGCCGCTGGTGTTTTCTGCTCGGCATTCCGAGCACGGCGGAGGCGGGGGAATACTCCCTGAAGATCCGGGCGTACCGGGGCCAGCGTTTCATCCTGTACAGGGATGCGGTGCAGATACACTACAGGGGTTTCCTCAGCGAGGAGATCGTCTTCAACCAGGCTTTATCCGAACTGTTGACCAAAGCGGATCCCCGCAAGGTCCAGGAGTACCGCGATCTCCTGGCTGTCCTCGGCGCCTTTCACCCGCGGTCGGTCTTTCATGCCGGAACCCTGGCCGTCCCGGTCGATTCAAAGCGGCGGACCTCCGGTTTCGCCGACCGCCGCCTGTACAGCTACACCGATGGGGGAAGCTCCCGCTCCCTGCACAACGGGATCGACCTGGCCGCGCCCGTGGGCACCCCGGTTTTTGCCTCCGGGGCAGGCAGGGTGGTCCTGGCCAGGGAGAGGATCATCTCCGGAAACAGCGTGGTGATCGAGCATCTCCCCGGTGTCTTCTCCCTGTATTACCACCTCGAGGATATCGAGGTGCAGGAGGGGCAGCGATTGCAGCGGGGACAGCGGATCGGGACCGTGGGGATGACCGGACTGGCAACGGGACCGCATCTGCATTGGGAGCTTCGCGTCGGCGGTGTGGCTATAGACCCGGATGTTTTCTTGGAGCTTCCCATGATTGACAAATCCTTTTTTTCGAATAATATTATGGACCAAAATTAGCAGAGGGGAGGTGATTCCCATACCCGCAATTATCGTTGGCGAGGATGAAGTCCTGGACAGGGCGATCAAGCGCTTCAAGCGTATGGTCGAGAAAGAGGGCATCGTTCGCGAGTGGAAACGAAGAGAGTTCTACGAGAAGCCTTCGACGATCCGCAATCGCAAGAAGAAAGCTATGGAAAGAAAACGCCTGAGGAAAACCCGCAAGTTCGGCCAGGGCAGAGGATTCCAGCGCCCGTAGAGCGTTGGGGCAACGAGCTTGCACGGCAAGTAAAATCCTAAAGCCCTTTCTGCATCCGCCGGAAAGGGCTTTTTTTTGCGCCGTGATTGTTTCGCCGGGATTCTCCGCCTGGGAAGCGGTCTTTTCAACGGGGTCAGACGCTTTTCCTGGTCCCGAATCCGCCGGTTCCCTAAAAAAATCAAAATATTTTCTTTTGCCCCTGCGCCGGGCGTGCTACAATAACAACCCCCTTTCGGGGACAAAGATATCGGCACCCCTAAAAAGCCATGAAGAATGCAGGGCTGCTGACTGCTGCCTGTCTTTGCTCGCAACTTATTTGCTTCTGCGCAAAACAGTCAGCGCAACCGTTGCCAGTAACCGAACAATCCCTTCAACGCTACCGTACGGCCAGAAAATACTACACCGAGCAGAGGTTCGAGGAAGCCCTGAGCCTGCTTCTGGAAAACCACCGGACAGTCCCTGATTTCTGCGCGAACTCCTTTCTCATCGGAAAGATCTGCTACTTCAACGATGACCTTGCCGAGGCCGAGCGCTACTGGCGGCACACGCTGGAGGTCAATTGCGATCATCTGGACACGCGGAAATGGCTGGCCCGGCTGTACCTGCAGGAGGGGAGGATCGAAGAAGCGCAGGGCGTGCTCAGCCAGGGCCTGGCTGTCAGCTCGGAAGATGCGGAGCTGTTGATTCTCATGGCAAAAGTGAAACGCCTTCAGCAGGATCTGGCCGGCGCAATCGAGCTGTACCTGAAGGCTCAAGCGTTCACAGAACGCCTGTCCGAAGCTTCCATCGACCTGGCAGAGATCTACTGCAGTTTCGGGCTTACCGAGCGGGCGGAGGAGGAATTGAACAGAGCCTTGGTGCTTCTCGGGGAGAACTCCAGTATTTCCCCTTCAGTATCCGCTGCCTTGGAACAGCTCGAGGAGAATAAATCCCGGGAGGGATCTCCGTGAGCAGGATCCCGTGCATCGTCGTCTTGTTTTGTTCCCTCTGTTCGTGCCTGGTGCTGCAGCCGCGCCGGGCGCGCGACATCTATATCGAATCCGGATACGCAGAGACCGTGGAAGAAGCCGAGCTGGTGCTCGAATCCCTCACGGTCCAGAAAGGCTTCGACTCCCAGTCCCTCGAAGCGAACGCCGGCTACATTCTCCAGCTGATGCTGGTGCAGCGGAACCAAGATTCGCCCGATCCGGGAAAAACCCTGTTGGTTCGCGCCCTGATCAAGGAGGAGGAGTTTTCCCGGGAGTTCAAGAGCACGAATACCGTGACCGTCGAACTGAGCCTATTCGATCCGCCGAAAGCCGAGGCCGTTGCCCTGGCTCTCTACAGTGAAAACACCAGGGATACCATCGCCTCCTACGCCTACCTCCATTCGGTGATCCGGCGCGCCTTATGTCATCTGCTGCGGTGAAGCGCCAAAGGATGATCAAGTTTCCGGGTCAACGCAGGTTGATTCCCGCAGTATGCTTCGGGCTGTTCCTGATCCTGGTCACGGCAACCTCCGCTGCCGAGGTTACCCGACTGGACATCGAGCAGGCTGTGATGCGCGCTCTTCGTTCCAGCGATGAGCTCAAGTTTGCCCGGCTGGACTACAATTCCGAAGCCTATCGATACAGGTTGAGTCTGCGGGATTTTCTGCCTGCAATCACTCTCGGCTACACTCAGGACGATGCGGTAGCTTATTACGCCCCGGACAGCCATCTGAAAGAGGTGTCTGTCGGAATCGATCAGCTGCTTTACGCCGGGGGTGCTCGTAGTCATGAGCGGAGAATCCTGGCCGAGCAGCTGCACATCCGCAGCGCAACGATCGAGGAGATGGAGAAGGAACTGCGTCTCGAGGTCATGAATCGATATGTGCAGATAATCAAGCTCGGACTTCAAGTCGCGATTCTAGAAGAAGGTCTGAGCATGGCCCGGGAACAGGTGCTGATCGCCACCGAAGAGCTGAAACTGGGGGAAATCACCCGCCTCGACTACATCGATATCGAACTGGCTGTTCAGGAACTGGAGATCGAGCTGGCCGTGCTGCAACAGGAGCAGGATCTCTTGAAGTTCGAGCTCAAAGAACTGCTGCACATCCCGACAATCAATACCCTGGAATTGACGGGCGGGATAAATCCGGATTTCAGAGGCATGCTGGTGCGGGAGGATGCGAAATACTTCATCGATCACGCTCTGGAGCACAGTCTCGACCTTAGAAAGCGGGAAGCGGAAATCACGGCTCACAGTGATGCAGTCAAAAGGGCCCTGCGCAGTTGGCTTCCCAGGATGTCTACGCAGTTGGAACTGAGCGTGGCCGGTGAGCAGTTCCCCCTCACGGAGCCCGGATTTTCGGTGGGGATCAACCTGGATTTTTCCGCCCCCTTCGTTCCCTTCCGCACCGGTATCACCGCAGGCAGCCGGAGGGCGGAAGAGAGGTCGCTGGGGCTGTCCTCATCAGCCGAGCTCGGGGAGAATTTGACGGAATGGCAATCTCTCAGGATTGCGCGAATCGGACTCCAGAAAGCGGAGACGGAGATGCGCACCGCCCGCAGAGCTCTGGAGCATTCGGTCCTGCAGCAGATCCAGAAACGCTCGTTTCTCCTGGAAACTCTTCACCTGGAGGAAAAAAAACTCGAGCTTCAGGCGCAGAAACGCTCGATAGAGGCCTTGATGCTGGAGATCGGGGAAATCACCCGACTCGAGTACCTCGAGAGTGGGATCGAGCTTACCCGCCAGCGTATTGATCAACTGTCGCGAATCGTAGGTCTGTTTCAGATGGAAGCGTTGCTGTTGGCTCAATGCGGACTGGAGTTGCTCGAACACAGCCACCGATACATCCTTCGCACCGATGCGGAGCAAATGCTGTGAATGAGGCGAACCGATCCGGAAAAATCAGTGCTTGCGCCGCCGTATTCTGCCTGGCTCTTGCCGCCTCCGGATGCGGGGAGGCAGAGCAGCAGAGCCCGGCCTACAGCGCTTCAAAGACAGTGCGGGTAGGGTACTCCCGCAGTCAAGTTGTACGTCCAGCCCTGGACACCTTCGGCACCCTGGTGTACCACAGCAAGGCCGACATATATCCCGGGATCGATGGGACTGTTGAAAAAATATTGGTGGAAGAGGGACAGAGAGTCGCAAAAGGACAGACATTGGTGCTCTTTTCCAAGGACAGGCTTCTCACCAGCCGGGAACAATTCGAAGCCGAGGTCGCCTCCAAGCAGGCCCTTCTCAAATTGGCCGAAGAGAAGCTGCGGGAAGGCAGGAACACGGTGGAAGCCAGGATCCTCGAGATCCAAAAAGCCGAGGCAGAGCTCAAGCAGGCACAGGCGGAGTTCGACAACATCTCCCAGATCTATTCGAATAAGAAACGACTGTTCGAAGCTGGAGGCATATCCGAGGGGGAGCTTCAGAGCCTGCATACCCGCTTCATTGCCGGCCAGATGGAGTTGAGCCGCGCGGAAAAGGATCTGGAAATCCGGCGGATCGGTTTCCGGGATCAAGACATCCTGGCTGCGGGATGGGACGTGCCGGCGGATGAACAACAGCGGCTCCAGCTGCTGCGCCGGATAAATACGGGCATGCTCGATGCGCAGCGGCGGGTCGCCGAGGCCGAGTTGGGGGCTGCCGAAGCGCAGCTGCGCCGGATCACGATGATGCTCGGCGATACGGCGGTCCAGGCGCCGATCGACGGTATCGTGGGGATGCGTTTCGTGGAGGTCGGGGAGAAAGCCGATCGGGATACGTTGCTTTTGACTCTCTTCAATACCGACATCGTGTTCGCCCAGGTCGAAGTCGCCGAGGCGGACCTCCAAAATCTGGAGGTCGGTCAAGAGGCGGAGCTGCTTTTCGAGGGAGAGGATGAGTCGAGAGCAAGGGGGCGCGTCGAGCTGATCTCCCCGTATATCGATCCCAAGGCGCGGACGGCACGAGTCCGTGTGCGCGTGGACAACAGCACCGGCTCCTATATCCCCGGGATGTTCGCAAGAATCCGAATCTTTGTCGGAGACGCTGAGCAGAAGGTGACGGTCCCTCAGCGGGCAATCGTCACGAACGCCGAGATTCTGTCTGAGGACAAAGCGATCGTGTTCCTGGTGCGGAACTCCCGTGTCTTCCGGCGGGAGGTATACCCGGGGCAGAGGGAGGGGGATCGTGTCGTCGTTCTGTCCGGTTTGGAACCCGGAGAGGCGCTCGTATTGGATGCCGCCCCTGGCATGAGGGACGGCACGGAAGTGGAGGTGCTGCCATGAGTGCTTCGGTTCGTTCAACCCTTTCGCTCTGCGCCCTGTTCTCCCTGATTTCCTGTGGCCTTATCATCGATATTCCCGATGACTCGGGGATCAGGTACTGGCCGGGGAGCGTGAATCAGGTTCTCTCCGAAACGGAGATCCCTAATATATGCTTCGACTTTGGAGTGAACAAATGCTCAGTAGAAGCGCTGTTTTGCATCAAGGATGCCGCAGGAGAAATTCCCGGCATCTATCAGTGGGAGGATCAAACGGTTTTTTTTCGACCTCAGCCCGATCTGATCCCCGGAAGGCGCTACACCTTCTCTTTTGTCGGTAACTATCACGACCTGCGGGGTATCGAATATTCCGCACACATGATCGTACCGTTCTACTACATGCAGCGGGATGAATCAGCTCCCTACCTAGTGAGCTCGGTTCCGGCCTCCGGGCAAACAATAGTCGCCGACAGCACCATACGCATCCTGTTTTCCGAGGCCATCGACCCGGCCTCTGGGGAAGGGGGCATCCGGATTCAGCCGGATACCCCCTTCACAGCGAGCTGGGAGAACGGAGGAACCGAGCTTGTCCTGACCCCCTGGGACGAGTGGGAGCACTGCCGGTGCTGCACGATCGGGTTGACCGAGGAGCTGCAGGACGAGTCGGGAATCCCCCTGGCCGAGACCCGGGATTTGGTGTTTTGGATTCAGGGGGATATCGAATCACCCCGGGTTCTATCGGTGACCCCGGCGCTCAATCTGCCCGCTCAGCTGTATCCTGCGGCAGGCTATACAATCGGGGAGCCTGTGGAGCTGCAGGACGTCTTGCTCATCCAATTCAGTGAAGCGATGGATACGGACAGCACCGCCGGTGCCATGAGACTTCTTCCTGCTGTAACAAAGCAGTGCGTCTGGATCGATGCTGAATTTCTGGTCGTCGTCCCGATGGGTGGTTTTGCGGCGAACACGGAATACCTCCTGGAGTTCGGCACCCGCGCAGCAGATCGGGCCGGCAACAAGATCGAAATGCTCGAACCGATACATTTTACCACCGTCCCCGCTGAGATTACGGTGGTCACCGAGTTTGTTCAGGATGGATTTCAATTGGGTCCCGGGGATTATTCGACGGCCACGGCTGTGGAGATCCAGCCGTACCCGATCTCCTCATCTGCGGATTATGAGCTGTTGTTTCACTTCACAGGTTTCGGTTTCGACAGCAACACGGAAAAAAGCAGGGTGCAGGAGGCGATAACTCTCCTTTGCATCTTTCCCGATTCCGGAATCGCTGATCCCATTGCGGCCGGATACTCGTGGATGGGAGATCTCATCCTGGGAGTAACCTATTCTGAGCTGCAGAGTTCAACCGCCACCCGGAAGGTCTACTATTTGCTGTGCATCCGAGGAGGTCCGGAGGGCATAGCCACGGACGAGGGCCACCAGCTGCAGCAGGATCTCGAGCAGCTGTTGGTGAGCGCCGTGGAGTAGGGGGGAGGCTGAGGGAATGATCAAGCGACTGATTGCCATTCTTATACTGCCGCAAATGCTCTGGGGCTGTTCATTCATCCTCGGTCTTATGCGCATGGATGCGGTTGAAATTGTTGCCTGGTCTCCAAATCGGGAATGTATTCCGGTTGAACAGGTTCCAAAGGTAACTATCACTTTTTCCGGTTCGATGAACAGGGTACTTGCTGAAGATGCATTTTCCCTGAGCAGGGATAATCGGCCTGTGCAGGGACATTATTACTGGCAGGAAGCAGATACGATCCTGGCCTTTGTGCCGGAGTCACCGTTTGCCAACGGCTGCCGTTTCACCCTCGAGGTATCGGATGCCGCCGAGGACATCTACGGCAACTCGCTGTGCGAACCGTTTGACTTCAGTTTTGCCACAGCCCGGGAGCTCCTGCCCCCGGAGGTAGTTCTGCACGAGCCGGCGGATGGAGCCCGGGTGTCTTCGGCCCGTACACCCGTACGTATCGTATTCTCAGAACCCATCGATCCGTCGAGCTTCTATCCAGGTTTTTCCCTTTTCCCGTCGGTGCAAGGGGGATTTTCCTGGACCCCCGGCGGAGAGGAGGTCGAGTTCACTCCCCTGGCCGATTATCTACCGGGTGAGACCTATGAGGTTGGTTTAGGCCGGGAGATCTCAGACAATTCCGGAAATCAGCTGGGTGAAGAAATCCGATTCGAGTTTACCATGATCGACATCCCGCAACCGTCGATACAGAGCGTCACGACTGCAGGTGACGGGCAGCTCCTTGTTCCGATACAGTCGGGAGGCGGCATCGATCCCTCACTGGAGATCGAGAAGGATGAGCGTTTTCTCTTCACCTTCTCCCGGGGACCGACTGAACAGCAGAAGCTCGATCTGTTCACCATCGAACCCTCCATCCCCTTCGCAGTGACGTGGCAGGGGGACAACCTATCCTGCGAGCTCGGCTTTGAAGAAGACCTGGGCTGGAACCAGGTATACACTATCGAATTGTTGGGACTGAGCTATTCCTTTGTAGTGAACGGTCAACAGTCCCTTCCGATCACCGTCCGAGAGCTCACCTACTGTCCCGACCTGAACGTTCCCTCCGGTGCAGACAAGTTCGTTGTGCTGCGCTTCGCCGACAATATCGATTTCAGCGCTGCTGTAGCACCTGCGTTTGATTTCCACCTTCAACATGCGCCGGGTTCAGAGGTGGATATCGGCTCTTTCCTGCGGGCTTTCGATATCACGATCGTGCCGGCCTGCGTTGACATCATTCCGGGGGATGTCGAGCTTTCGCCACTTGCTATAGATCCTCACGTACTGCCGGGGGAAGGTCGGAGCGTTGTGCGGCTGCACTGTTCGGTGCTGGAAGATCCGGCCGTGACCGGCACGGTCACTTTTCGACTGAGCACGGAGCTGCGGGACACCGCCGGGAATCACATTGCAGAGGAATATGTCCTGCTGGTAGACAACAACTGAGATCAAACAGATATGAGGATGGTGAAGGCCGCAGCGCAGCACCCCGTCTCGGTACTCATGGTATATGCCGCCATCCTCACCTTCGGTCTGGTATGCTTCAGGCAGCTACCTCAAGAGCTTCTGCCCGATCTTCCTCTGCCGTCTGCCCGGGTGATCTGCGAATACCCGGGTCTTCCGGCTGCGGAGATCGAGACACTGATCACAGTTCCCGTTGAAAATGCCCTGTCCGCCGTGAAAGGGGTTCGATCGATCAGCTCGGTCAGCATGGACGAGCTTTCGGCCGTGCGGCTGCAGTTCGATTGGGGTGTTGATCAGAACAAAGCCGCCGTGGAGATCAGGGAGAAGATCGACGCCCTGTATCCTTTCCTTCCTTACGGATCCAGCAAACCTCTGGTAGTCGCCTCGGAGGATGCTTTGGACCGGCCCGTGCTGACCCTGGCGATCGTCCCCGTCCGGGGAAGGCGGATGCAGGATATCAGCGCTATCGTGCGGGGTGAGCTCAGTGCCAGGCTCAAACAGGTCTCCGGCGTGGCAGCTGTGCGTATCGTGGGGCTTGCCGAGCCGGAGATCAAGATAGATGTCGACGGCCGCAGGCTCACCTCAGCCGGAGTTCCCCTTCAGCGCCTTGCTCGGATCGTGGCCTCTTCGATCTATGAGGCACCTCTGGGAGAGGTTGTCGAAGGACCCAGGCAGTATGCGGTCGAAGCCACTACCGATGTGGACAACCTGGAGGATATCCGGCGCATCCCGGTGCTCACCGCTGGGGGAGGTGTGATTCCGCTTGGCCGTTATGCTCGGGTCTATTGGGATACCAAGGAGCCCACTTCCTTCTTCCACCACAACGGCACAGAAGCTGTCGGTATCTTCGTCGAAAAGATCCCGGGCAGCGGCAGCCTCAATACGGCGCGCAATCTGCAGGCTGCCCTTGCCGTGCTTCGTCCCATGTTCGCCGGAGATCTGGAGTTCCAGATCATAGATGATCCCACCGAACAGATCGCAAGGGGAATAAGCAATCTTCTCCTGGCGATGGCCTTTGGGTGCGTCGCCGTGTTCGTGATCCTGCTCATCCTTTTCCGGAGGCTGGCTGTTCCCCTGATCGTCTGCGCATCGATACCGGCTTCGATGTCGGTGGTATTCCTCTTCATGAGGTTCGCCGGTATCGGGTTGAATCTTATCAGCCTTTCAGGCATAGCCATAGGGATCGGTATGATCGTGGATAACAGCATTGTAGTTGTGGATGCGCTGATCCGGGGAAGATCGAGCGCAGCTGAGGGGATCGCTTCCGCTGCCGAAAGCACTACCAACGCCATCGTAGGCTCCACATTTACCACTCTACTGGTTTTTCTTCCCGTCGTATTTCTTCCTGGAGTGAGCGGCGCCCTGTTCCGCGACCTGGCTCTGACCATTTCCTGTCTACTCGTAGCTTCTCTGCTGTGCGCGCTGACCCTCACTCCCGCTCTCTACAGGCTGTGCATCAAGAAAGCCGCTTCTCGGAACAGGGGAACCGCCCACGGCGCAAGGATCGGGTTGCTCTACGCCCGTTACCTTCACAAGGAGCTCCAAAGACCCCGGATCACTCCTGTGTTGATGATGGCGCTCGTGTTGGCCGGCACCGCTTCACTGATGGTTATCCCAAAACGGATTCTCCCAGAAACAGATTTTCGCAACCTCGAGATCCGTATCGAGTTTCCTCCGTCCACCTACATACGGCGCAGCCGATTGCTCAGCCAGCGCATTGCCGCAGATCTTCTGGCGCTCGACCGAATCGAGTCGGTATTCGCCTCCGCCGGTTACGATCGTGACTCCCTGAGCGATCGCAGCGATCCCGATAGAGATCCCCGAAGTGTTCTCTGCAGGGTTGCCGTCGGACCCGGTGCGGGTCGCGACAGTGCGGTAGTATCAGAAGTCGAGGAGCTCCTGCATCGATATCCGGGTATTCGTTACACGATTACTCGACCAATGAACGCGGTCCGGCAGCTGCTCGGAGATACGGAGTTGTTGGTCTATCGACTGACCGGAGCGGATCGGGCGATGCTCCTCGGAGAGGTGGAATCGATTTCAGAGAAGCTCGATGAGTCAGGGTTGACCCGGTCGGTGTGGATCGACACCCGTCGGGAAGCGACTCGGATCGAGCTGGATTTGAATCCTGCAAGTCTGGCATCCCAGGGCGCGGCGCCCGCGGATGTGCTGGAGTCGCTGCGCACGGCTGTGCGCGGTCGGGTCGCAGCCCAACTGCCGGCTGAAGGCAGGAGGGTCGACATCAGGGTTCGCCTGGATCCCGAACAGACCGCTACGGAGGCTCTGCTGGAAAAGATACATGTTCCTGTAAGGGACGAGCTTGTCGAAACGGGTGTTTTAGGAAAATTCACGCGCAGCAGCTCCTATCGCCGGCTGCATCGGATCGACCGGAGGCCGGCGGTTTCTCTGACCGTACACCCCGCTGCCGGTTCAAAGGGTGAAGCAGCAGCCCTTCTATTATCCGGCGAGCAGCTTCACGGGGAACTGCTCACCGTCTCGACACTGCGGCGCAATCAGAAGCACATCCTGGTTGTCTTCGCCTTCGCCCTGTTGCTGATGTACCTTATGATCGGTGCACAGTTCGAGTCCTTCCTCCTTCCCCTCCTGCTGCTGCTAACCCTTGTACCGGCGTTGTCCGGAAGCCTGATCGTGCTTCTGCTCTGGGGGTACAGCTTCAACATCAACTCGTTTCTAGGAATACTGATTCTGGTCGGAACGGCCATCAACATATCGATTATCCTGACTGCAGCGGTTCAGCCAGCCGGGGCGCTGAACCGGGAACGGCTGGTGTCTGTCTGCAGACGTCGGCTTACACCTATTACGGCGACCGTTCTATCTACGGTTGTCGCCATGATTCCCATCGCAGTGAATACTGCGGGGGAGGGTGTGCTGCAGAGCAATACGGCGGTAGCACTGCTCGGCGGGCTCATCTTCGGCTTGATTTCCATCCTGCTGGTTTTTCCGCTTATGGTCGATCGGTTCGTGATCGCGGGATTTTTACGACCTTAATGGATTTTTACGGAGACTGGGTCTACAAACCGCGTCGCGTAATCCTGCTGCTGTTATTTGTATACATTTTAGCTGCGGCGTTTTCCTTATCGATACCTCTGGGTTATTTGCCGCGTTCGCTGAAGAAATCCGTTCTGATTACCCTGGAATACCGGGGTGCCTTCGAACAGGAGGTCGAGCGCATTCTTGTGAACCCGTTGGAGGCGAGCCTATCCGTGGTGGCCGGGATTGAAGAAATGTCGTCGGTTTGCGAAAAGGGCGGGGCGCGCATGCATATCACCTTCTCGGAAAGCACGGATCTGGATGCGGCATTTCTGTCCGTCAGGGAAATCGTATACGCCGCTCAAGCGGACCTCCCGCCTGATGTTCAGCGTCCCATCATCCTCAAGAGCGATCCCACCGGCAAACCCGTTTTCATCGCGGCCTTCCCAGCCGAAGGCGGATTGAGAAAGGCAGATCTCGAGGGAATCTTTGAAAATGTAGAAGGGTGCGGAGAGATAGAGATTGCCGGAAGTGCCAAACCGGAGGTCGTTATCCAATTTAACCCGGAGGAATTACCGCTCGCCGGTGTTGAGTTGGCTGATTTGACGGATTTGGTTCGAAACACGAACGTGGTGGGCGGATTTGGCAGGGAAGCCGGTCCGTCCTTTCTCGTGGACAATCGTTTTCGAAATGTCGAAGAGCTGCTGGATCTGACGATCTCCCCCGGGTTCCGCCTTCGGGATCTTGCGGACGTCCGTGTGCAGAATCGTAGAGCCGAGATCATCGGCAGAGTAAACGGCAAAGAGCGACTGATACTCTACGTACAACCCGAAGGAGATGCCAATGTCCTGGATCTTTGCAGCCGCCTTGAAAGGCTCAGCCGAAACCTGCCGGAAGCCGAGATCCTCTACAACTACGGGCGACTGGTGCGCAGGGCGCTTTTGCAGATTCTGTGGGCTGTGGGGATCGGGATCGTTTGCGTGGTGGCGCTCACGTTTCTGTTTATGCACAGATTCCTCCCCTCCCTGCTGATCAGCGCGAATATCCCATTTTCCATAATCGTATCCCTGGCCTTGCTGCGCGTCGCCGGGGAAGAGCTGAATATTTTGAGTCTTTCCGGGATTGCGGTGGGTGTTGGGCTGGTTATCGACGCCGGAGTCATCTTTATTGACGAGTACTTCCGCTGCGGCAACAGCTGCCCGAAGGCGGTATCCGGCTCCCGTGCTCCGATCATCTTCGCCGCCGCAACCACAGCCGCCGTCTTCCTGCCGCTGCTCTTTGCCCCGCAGATCCTGATCGATCAGTTTCGGGGACTTGCCCTCTCGATCGTAGGCTCTGTGGCAGCCTCCTGTGTCTTTGTGTTTTGTTTTCTCCCTGCTTTCCTGCACAGCATCTACCATTCCCGGGCGAAGGGATCGGGCGGTCTTCGGAAATCACCAAAAAACAACCCACTCCGGCATCTGCGCCCTTTGATGTTCATGATGAACAGATTTCGCTGGCCTCTGGCCATCCTGGGTCTTGCTCTGGCCGGGGTCGTATCGGTTCTGGTGTTCGGCATGGCCAGGGAAGGATACGGTATGAGGGGGCTGGAACAGGAGGTTCTGCGCTTCTCGGTGGAGTATCCCAGCGGATACTCCACCGAGCACGTCCTGGAGTCGGTCTCTCCAATCGAGCAGCAGCTGTTGTCCAGCAGCGGTGTCGAACAGGTCAGCAGCAGGTACGAGCGGGAGCGGGCGAGCTTTTTTGTACAGCTGGACGATTCTCAGCGCAGAGACGAGGTGGTCTTGTCACTAGTGAGCCGGGAGGATGAACTCGGAGAGGCTTTTCTGCACTTCCCCGACGGTACATCCCAGATGACCTCCTTTACCGTATCCCTCTCCGGTACGGTTCCCGGTGAGCTGGAGGGATTAGCTCGGCAGCTGGCCGAAGAGCTCGAAAGACTTCCGCAGTGCCGCGGGATACTTTTTCACTTCAAGGACGAGCTGCCGGCGAAACAGCTTCACGTGGATCTGCAAAAAGCAGCGCGGGCCGGTGTAGCCGTCGACAGCCTGTACACTCAGATGTATTGGGCGCTTTCTTCACCTGTCCTGGATAAATGGACCACCGGTGACGAGGAAATGGATATTGTTATACAGGCGAGAACGCTTAACAGCGCAAGCCGTAGTATCTCCGCCCTGCTGCGCCTTCCGTGTCCGGAATCGATGCTTACAATTGATTCCCTGGTTCGGGTAAGTGAGGAAGCACAAGCCGGAAGGATCTACCACCTTAACCGAACCAGAAATGTTCAGATCTCGGTTTTGACAGACTGGCAGCACAGAAGAGGTGTTCTGGAAGATACTCAAGGAATCCTGTCTTCCTTTCCTTTTCCACCGGGATACAGGGGCGAGCTCGGAGCGCAGGTGAGAGAACAGCGTTCTTTGTCCCGAGCGTTGTACATGAGTTTTGCCCTGGCAGCCTTGCTGATCTTCTTCATCCTCATGTTTCAGTTTGAAACCCCGGGTATCTCCGCTATTATCCTGCTTCAGATACCCGGCGCTTTCATCTGTCCTCTCCTGCTGCTCAAGATCTTGTCCTGGTCGTTGACTCCGCCGGTGATCGTCGGTCTGATCCTGACGAGCGGCATCGTCGTAAACAATGGGATCCTCGTGTTCTCAGGTCTCAGGGGGAGCCGATTGACCGTAGCGCGGGTCAGCCGGGTGCTGGGGAGCAAACTACGACCTGTTTTGATATCCTCTCTCACCACGATCGCCGGGATCGCACCGCTCCTGCTTTCGGGGAATATCAACCGCGGCATTCTGGCGCCTCTTTCCGTCACCGTGTCCGCAGGAATTGCCGGCTCTATCGGTGTTCTGATCGTGACGCTGGCAGTCTTTTCGGCGAAACGATAGCTCGAGAAGGGGCTGCTCGGGATGCGGCCTGGTTTACAACGAATCCGCTAGAAGCCGGAATCGGCAATCACCTGCCGGTACCAGTGGGCGCTCGCCTTGAGGATACGTGCCTGGCTTCCATAGTCCACATAGGCGATGCCGAAGCGCTTTGAAAAGCCGTAAGCCCATTCGAAGTTGTCGATCAGGCTCCACACGTAGTAGCCTTTCAGCTTAACCCCCTCCTGCATCGCCCGCTGGGCGGCGCGGAAGTGGGAGCGAAGAAAATCTATCCGCCCGTCGTCCTGGATCCGCCCTTCAGCGTCGATGCGGTCCGGGCAGGCTATACCGTTCTCGGTGATGTAGATCGCCGGCGGGTCATATTCCCTCTGGATCCGTGTCAGCAGCGAATACAATCCGTCGGGGTAGATCTCCCAATCCATCTCGGTGAAGCGCGCACCCTGGTAGTCCGGGCGGACTTCGGTGAACAGTTCCTCCCGGGTCAGCGGCCGGCGAAGGATCTTGCGCATGTAATAGTTGACACCGAGAAAATCGATTCGGCTCTTGCTGAACGCATCGAGGTCCTCCGGCTTGACGGCCGGCGCGTTGTAGTGCCTCTGATACACCTCGGCCATGTCTTGCGGATAGCTGCCCCTGAACAGCGGATTGAGAAACCAGCGGTTTTGATATCCGTCGTAGTAGCGGGCAGCCAGCTCGTCTTCCGGTGAATCGGTATCCGGATATGCCGGAGCGATATTCAGCGTGATCCCGATCCGGCTGTCCGTTCCACGGTACTCGTCGAACAGCTCGACGGCTCCGGCATGGGAGAGCAGCAGATGGTGGGATACCTGCAGGGCAGTCTGTCGATCGCGAGTCCCCGGGGCATGAACACCGCTGTCGTGGCCCATGAACGATGTCACCCACGGTTCGTTGTGGGTGATCCACAGCTGTACCCGATCGGCGAGCTTGTCGAACATGGCCGCGGCATAATCGAGGTAGTACTTTACGGTGTCTCTATTGGCCCAGCCCCCCTTGTCCTGAAGGCTCTGCGGCAGATCCCAATGATAGAGGGTGATCATGGGTACGATCTCGTCGGCCAACAGATCGTCAACCAGCCGTTGGTAGAAATCAAGACCGGGTATATTGAGTTTTCCACCGCCGGCGGGAAAGATGCGGGACCAGGCGATGGAGAAGCGGTACGATCTCAGACCGACATTCTTCATCAGCCGGATATCTTCCCGGTAGCGGTGATAGTGATCGCAGGCGATATCTGCGTTCTGATTCCGGTACACCTTCCCCGGGGTGTGACTGAATCGATCCCAGATGGACTCTCCTCGTCCATCCTCGTTCACCGCGCCCTCGATCTGGAAGGCGGCGGTTGCAGTGCCCCACAGGAAATCTTTCGGGAAATTGATTTCTGGCATTTGGACTCGACCTCCGAAAATGCAATGAGGATTGCGATCTCTTCCCTCGGGATAGACTCGCTCGGCATAAATTGGCCTAAAGCGGCGGCCTGTCGCGATCCACGGTGCCGCAGACGGCGGCGTTTCTACGAGTCGTCTGTAGAAACAGAAAAAGACCAGATGATCAGACCCAGTGATATGCCTAGCGAAATCCCGCCTGTTATGAGGAAACCCCTAGCCACGGCTTTAATGGCGGTACGGATAACCGTGCTCATCACAGCGGCGATCTCCGCACGGTACCAGACATCGGTGGCCAGCCAGCCGCTCATACCGTAGTTGATCCAAGGCCAACCGGCGGCGATGCGAACGGCGATGCCGCTGATCAGCGTAAGTACAGCGGGTACGAACAGTGGCCAGCCCAGCCACTGAACAATCTGACGACGATTCTCGCCCCCGACGAAAGCGGTGCCCACCCAGAAGCCGGCGGCAATCAAAGCCAGAAGAATGCTGGCCCAAACCAGACGACTCGTCCCGATGAAACCGATCCAGAACTCACCCGCCGGGGTGTAGTCGAAAAATACGGTCTGAGGGGGATCGGGGTAGGAATCCGGCAAGCTGTCCAATAAATCCGGCAGGGCTGCTGTAATCTGCTGCGCCAGCTGTTCCTCACTCAAGTACTCAGGCCGACAGCGCGGCATCTGCGATCCTGCTGCGAATGGTGTCTGTCCGGCGCTGCAGACGGGTAGATTTGCCGCCAGGGATCTCGCGAATCGATCTCCCCCATCACTGCGCAGCCGATCTTTCAGAGGAGTGATGTCTATACTGAGCTCGAGGGTCGAGGTTTTCCCTTCGATGCCGTCGAAGGTCCGGTTGATCACCGACACTGCCTGGGATCGGAGGTAGTTCGGAGTAACGACTTCACGCAAAGCTTTGACCAGCGCCTCACTGGGTATGCCTTCGATCTCGGTGACCTCGTCTATCTGTGCCTCTTCCCAGGCGTTTTCCCTCAGGATTGCCTCATAGATACGTTCATCCGAGGCCAGCTGAAGGTAAAAACCCCTGTCCAGAGCCCAAGTGCCAACCGAAAAACTCATCAATGCAGCAAAAATCAATGGGAAAACCAGCAGAATGACCATGATCACGGCTATTGCCTGGCGCATAAAACATCGCTCCTTCTCGTGCCGATTTCGTCGGCCACGAGTTCGCTAAGAGATTGATCAATGCCGGTTGAAAAGCACCGATACTTTTCGTAAGCAAGGATCGCAGGAAACCCTACTGAAGTCAAGGTTTTCGAATTCAACTGTTTTGCTTTGGTGGATGGACGTGATGACCTGTCGCGAGTGTAAGCAGAAGCACTCCTGCCAGGATCAGGATAATTCCAATCCACTGGACCGGGTGTAGTCGTTCGCTGAACACTATAACGCCCCCCACTACCGGGATCG
The DNA here is from genome assembly GCA_964588355.1 of uncultured Spirochaetaceae bacterium. Lineage (GTDB taxonomy): Bacteria > Spirochaetota > Spirochaetia > SZUA-6 > DRHE01 > JAFGQJ01. Next base: position 22,826 of record CAZPPB010000003.1, read on the forward strand.
CGATCGTATTGGCCGCAAAAGCCGGTATAAGCTGGATGGCCTTTCCCCTCCGATAGGCAAATTGCATCACCGCCATCGATACCAGGGAGACTGCGATCCACGTGAGGGCCCAGGGATTGGACATCAGATTGACTCCCCGCTGAACCAAAGAGGTGAGCGCAGTCTCACTGCCAAATTGCAGGTGCAGCAAAGGTCGGGAAAGCCCGAGCGGGGTTGTCGACACTTTTTGAAACAGGGGCACAAAACCTCCCAGTGCTCCGGCTAATCCGGCGATGACGATGCCGTTGATCCGACTGCGTTTTCTGAAAACCAACCAGAGCAGAAGATACGTTCCGCAGACTGCCGGGAAGTAGGCGTACAGAGCTGTGAGGGAGGGGCTCACGACAGCTGTATCTGCTCTAAACGCGCCTATCAGGATCGCCGCCGTAAAAATCGTAAATACCCCAACCAGTTCCCTTCTTGTGATCCGTTCGTGCATGAACAGATGGGAAAATATCGCCAGAGATGCGAGTCCCGATCCGGACATCGCCCCTACCAGGGAAGCATTGCCGATCGAAACGGCATATAGAATTAAAAAAACAGCCGCAGGCATGCAAAGAGTCGAAAGGATCCAAATCGCCAGTCCACGAGCTTTGCGTTCGGCAGCGGTGGCAAGCCCAATTTTCTGTCCCGCCTGGGCTACGGAGTGTATCGAGTATCCTGAAAAAGCTGCGATCAGCGATAGTATGGCTTTCATCTCTCCATCCACTCGTTCATGGGTCCGCTCGAAAGACCTGTATTGCCGCACATTATAGAAAAAAGAGAACGTCGGTGGTAGTATGATCCGTCTTTCTTTTGCAGTAATAGTATGCAACAAACAGGTTTTTCAAAGCCCACCCCAATGGGGCGCCCGGATACTGCGATCACCGTCGAGGAGGAATTCTTAGATGAATGAAACCGATATTCCCTCGAGTGTACTCGGCACCGGTCCTACGATTGATCCAAGCGTATTCATCGCCCGGGGCGCACAGATCATTGGCGATGTGAGGTTGGCCGAGGGCTCTTCGATCTGGTACAACGCTGTGCTTCGCGGGGATATCAACTATGTGGAGATCGGGGCCCACAGCAATATCCAGGATGGATCTATCCTGCATGTTGTCAACGACAGGCCCTGTGTGGTCAGGGAAAATGTAACCGTAGGACATGGAGTGATTCTGCATGCCTGCACGATCGAATCGGAATGCTTGATCGGCATGGGTGCGATCATCATGACGGGGGCGGTAATCGGTCGGGGAAGCATCATTGCTGCCGGGGCCCTTATCCCGGAGAACAGTGTGGTAGAGCCCTACTCGCTCATGGTTGGGGTTCCGGGTCGCCTGCTGCGCACCCTGGATCAGACAAGCGCTGAAAAAAACCAAAAATGGGCGGACAAGTATGTGGAATTGGCACAGAAACATCGGAAAGAGGGGTTTTCCGCAGTTTTGTAGCAGGCGCCCATCGCAATCGACCTTTATCGTCCTTTAGATTACGGCGGAAGATTGCGTTTTCTGAGGGACGAAGACATCGCAATCGACCTTTATCGTCCTTTAGATTACGGCGGAAGATTGCGTTTTCTGAGGGACGAAGACATCGCAATCGACCTTTATCGTCCTTTAGATTACGGCGGAAGATTGCGATATGATATATAGACAGACAACGACTACAAAATTGGCGCATGGGGAGCAACCGAACCATCCACAGGGCTAGACCTCACCTGTTTCTGATTCTTTTTCTCCTGACGTTGGCGCATCCACTTGCAGCCCAAGAGGCCCCCGTCCTGGCAATCCTGCCCCTCGAAGGCATCGAAGTTTCCAGTGCTGATGCCAACACGGTCTACACCTTCATAGAAAGCAGTTTTATTGCTACCGGTGTGTACGACGTGGTCCCTGCCGAGCAGCGGGATCAGATCTTGGGCGGTCCGGATGCCGCCGTATGTAGGAGCGAGGACTGCGCGGTCGAGGTCGGAAAAAAGCTGTCTGCGGACCAGGTCGTTATTGGAACCGTGGCTCTGGCGGAAGGCAGGTACATCGTCAATGCCAGAATAGTAGCAACGGCCAACTCCCGCACCCTGGCTGCCGACTCCATAAGCGCTGCCGGAGCCGGGGAGCTGGCCGGGGCATGCGAGACCCTGACCGTGAGCCTGGTCAGGCGCGCCATGCCTGGAAGCCTGCCGGAGGCGATAGCAGAACCATCCGAGAGAGCCGCGGAAGAAGAGGAAGGACCCGAGGGGGCAGGGGCCGACGGTGCCGTTGCACAAACCGGGGAGGGGATGGTTGAGCCCGAAGCTCAGTCGGTAGAGTTGACTCGGGCCGACCTATGGCCGCTGGTTAACATCTGCGGCGGGATGTTCATGCTGGAGCTGGGTAACGTCATGGGAAGCATCGGTTTCGAGCTGCGGAGGAAGATATCAGATGCCTACGTCGACTATATCGAGACGAGTTGGAACTTCGACGGGCTGTGGAAGACATACAACAGTGCCTACATCGGTTACGTTGTAACCACAACCCTGAGCTACCTTTCCTGGTCGGCGAGCGTTGTCTCCATCCCGACGTATCTGTTCGTGTTCCCCGAAAAAGCTTTCAGGCTGTCACGCTGGGGGAACATAGCATTTGCTGTGGGCGCGGCTCTTTCAGTTACCGGAAATGCATTGGATTTGATGGCCGGTGCTCAACGCTATAAAAACGATTTCCTCTATGAAGATTACCTGAATGCGGGAACCGACTTCAACGAGCTCTACAATCGATATAAGACAGGACACATCATTTACAGTGTGGAGCGGCTGAGCAGCTATGCCTTATGGCTGCTCGGGGGAGCGGGGATGATATCAGCCTTTTTCCTGCCTGGAGAAAAACAGGAGTCGGTTACCGGATTCTGGGACAAAACAATCCTAATGGGCGGCATTACGCTGGTAGGTCTGGGAAGCGTTACTCGAACCGTGGCTTTGAACTATCGGCAAAAGCATATCGAAGGCGGCGGGGAAGAGGAAGATTACAACAGATATATACTGAATAGTGTACTATCTTATAGCCTGTGGGCAGCGGGTGGAGTCGGCCTGGTGCTGCCGTTCATCACGGATATCGGTAAAGGTAAAACCGAGGCGGAAGTCACCCCGGTGCGGCCGGAAAAGCTAGGATTCGAACGACTTCAATTGATCCCGCTGCCTCAAGGTATGGTTCTGCGGATATCGTATTAGAATCGAGGGTAGCGTCGTGAAAAGATTATTCAGATTTCTGTCAATTACCACTCTGGTGGCGATGCTAGCATCCTGCGGTGTCTTTTTCGCCCCCATAGAGGGACGGTGGAATATCAAGGACCCGAGCAACGAGCTGTTGACGTTCAAACCTAGTGCGGATGGATATGTAGAAGGAACGGTTTGGCATGACGGAGTTATTGATCTGTATGCTTGGCCCGACTCAAAGATTATTCTAATGCGATTCGATACTGCGGAGTTTCCCGAATCAGTTGCTGCCTCTTACTTGAAACTACAGGTATATATGGCACCTCAGAACGATGCTGATCTATCCATTCATCGCATCATCAGTGATTGGGATACCGCTACAATAATGTACTCGATTGCTAACGATCCTGGAAGGTTTTATGACGATTCGGCTGAAGCCCAATTTACAATATCCAAGTCTGTGAAAATCGGAGACGACATTCAGATCCCCCTGACCGAAGTTTACAACGGCGGAAAAGACAAATTGACGAATGGGCTTGTCATTCTCAGCTCTAAAGAGTTGAAGTTCTACTCGACCGAATCGGGAAAGGGTCCGGTGCTGTCCATCGAACCGGAATGATGAATTAAAGAGGGTGTCGTGGAAAGAACATTGAAGATCCTGATGTTGATCGTCCTTGTGGGTTTGATCTTGTCCTGTGATGTTTTTTTTGTTTCAAAGGGGGGACGCTACAACACTTTAGATCCGAAGAGCGAGTTTGTAGAAATTTCCACTGAGATCGACGGGTATGCCAACCCGTCAGAATGGCTCGACAAATATCCGACCCTGACGGTAAATGAATCTTACCCTGCTGCGGCCTTCCTGCGCTTCAATGTCGATCAAATCCCGGATGATTTCGACAGAATATACCTGAGATTGTATAAATATGTTACCAATCCTGGAGCAATCATCCGGATTCATCCGGTCTTGGTAGACCGGCCGCCGACTGCCTATGCAGAAGCTGAAGATGAAAGCTACCACGATACTGAGATATACACACGACACCTGTTGAATACGGCAGAGGGACTCGAGTACATATCCCTGGATTCCATCGTCAACGATGAAAAGAGCAATATTCGTTTCGGTGTAGTAATATTTGCGGATTATGAATATGCGGATTTCGCATCTACGGAAGAAGACACAGCTGAATGGCAGCCTCGACTCTGTATTACAACTAAATGACAACCAAAATCCGCACACGGGTATTCAATCGCTTGTTGATCTCTCTGTTCGTTCTGATGTGTATTGCTCCGGTTGCGGCACAAGCCTTTTCTGTAAATATCGCCTTTCTTTCGATCGACAACCTGAGCGCAAATCCCCGCTACGACTACCTTGAGGGGATCATCCGGGGTCTGCTGCTGTTCGATCTGTCCGGGGCTCAGGATATCGAGGTGGTGAACCGCAGCGACCTGGACGCCATCCTTCGGGAGCAGGAACTGCAGCTGAGCGACCTGGCGGAGGATCAAAACAGAGCGATCGAGGTTGGTCGTATCCTTGGAGCGGATTACCTGCTGCGGGGAGAGTACGTTTTCCTGGGCAACGACGTGCTGATCACCGTTCGTCTGGTCGATGTGGTTGAAGCCCGCAGCCTGGTATTTTCCGAACGGGGGGGCAGTGAAAACACCCTGCACGCGATCGCCGAACAAGTCATCTTCCGCCTGACCGGCAGGGAGGTTGCTCTGCAGTCGGAGCAGCACGACCGCTCGATCATCTCCCTCCAGGATGAGAAACCCGGTTCGGTGCATCTGTTCTCCCACCTGATCGACGCGGAGATCTTCGTGGACGATGAGTTCGCCGGCTACACCACGGGGGATCCCCGGGTTCCTTTCCAGATCGAGGATCTCTCTCCGGGACCACATAACCTGCGCATCCACCTCTCCGGTTTCGGTGTGGTCGATGAGCCGCAGATCACCTTCCGCGATTGGGAGGAGGAGGTGCGGATCGCACCGGGCAAACGTACCGTGGTGCGGGCGAAAGCACAGCTGTTCAACCATATCATCTACAACCTCCAGCAGCTGGTCCGGGAGGATATTGGGTTCAGGGAATTGGAGGGGCAAGGACAGGTCCGCAGGGAGCACGACGCTTCATTCGTGGATCGTGAGGGCAATCCGGTTCCCATCACCCTGATTGCGACCGCCCGGCGGCAGGGAGATCGGTTGGAGTATCTGGTTGAGATCAGCTATCAGGACCAGATGTACAAATGGGATCTATCCGGTCCGATTGATGAACAGAAGGAAGTCCGCGAGCGGGTGGGCAAGGTCGAGGTCCGGCTGGAGGTCGATTCCAGTGAAGTTTCCTACGAGATTTGGCGCAAAGACATAGAGCAGGGGATGCACCGCAGGTAACAGGGCGCCGAAGCTATATACGTCCAATATCGCGGAAAAGCGGCAGTTCGCCGCTGGGTGAACTTTCCACATTTGTGGCTCTACAATATCCTGATTATTAGCTATGCTATTGGCATCTTCGCTTCAGGCCGTCCTGAAACGGTTGAAGGGCGCAAAAGGAGATAATCGGTGAAACGACTAGTATTGATGTTCCAAATGGCGCTTTTCCCGCTGATCCTCGCGGGTCTCCTGTCCTGCATGGGCATGGGGGCGGCGGAGTACGCGCCCCTGGAGCCGTCCACTTCGAAGGAAGAGGATTCCTCGCCGTCTGGGGGGCGTGGGCCGGAGATCTCAGCCACGACACCGCGAGGTGGTGTTCTCGAGGCGGAGGATACGACTACCTGGAGCGAGGAGTCGGAAGCCTTAGCATTAGCTGAGGCGCCTCCCGCGGAGAAGACCATTGCATCCGGCACGACCGGATCCACCGCCGCATCGTCCGCAGGACCCCAGGTTTCGGGATTGAAAGCCGGATTCGCCGATGACAACAAGCAGTTCAACTACTTCGTGCAGTTCATCAGAGAGTATGGACCCATAGTGAGTCACATTCCGATCCCCGTAGAAGAACGGATCATTCTCAAGGTTCGCGACAGTGAAGGAAACTCCATACCCAACGCCGAAGTCCGGGTGTACGAATCTCAGGGGCAGGAACTCTCCCACGGCGTGACCTATGCGGATGGCTCGTTTCTGCTGTTTCCCGCCGCGTACGGCGATGAGCAAAACTACTCCGTCGAGATCCTCTACAATCAGCAGAGTCAGAGTATCTCCCTGGATCGTTACGGACGGCGGGAGATCGAGATTGCCTTCAATATGCCCCGTGCCCCGCTTAGCCGGGTGCCTCTGGATCTTCTGTTCATCCTGGACACCACGGGAAGCATGGGGGAGGAAATACAGAGGCTGAAAACCACCATAGAGCTGATCAACCTCAACCTCTCCTCCCTGTCGACCAGACCGAGGTTACGCTTCGGCATGGTCCTGTACAAGGATCGGGGGGATGAATACGTTACCCGGGTCGTTCCCTTCACCGAGGATCTTCAAGCTTTTCAATCCGCTTTGGAGCAGGTAGAGGCCTCCGGAGGGGGCGACACCCCTGAGGATTTGCAGGCGGCTCTGCAGGCGGCCATGGAGATGTCCTGGGACCGGAGGGGGGTGCGCCTCGGGTTCATTGTGACCGACGCGCCGCCGCATCTGGACTATGGGCACAGCTACACCTATGCCCGGGCGGTGGAGGAAGCCAAGGCAAGGGGCATCAAGATTTTCGGTGTGGGAACGGGGGGACTCGATCTGCTGGGTGAGGTGGTGTTGAGACAGATAGCCCAGTACACCTCGGCCAAGTACATCTTCCTGACGTACGGAGAAAGCGGAGAGAGTGAAGGAGGCTCGCCGGGCAGTGTGAGCCACCATACGGGAGCCAACTATCAGACGGACAAGCTGGAGGCGATCATTATCCGTTTCGCCAAGGAGGAGCTGTCCTACATATCCGATCGGCCGATTGAAGAGGAGGAGGAGTACTTCACGGCCGACAAGATCGAGGAGGAACAGCGCGAAAAGACCCTGGACAAGCTGTTCTCCATGGCGATTTCTCAACTCATCGACTACTCCACGGTACGGATCAACCAGGGAACCGCGGCGGCGGTGCTACCCCTCAGCCCCGCCCAGAGCCACCTTAGCCTCAACTCGGAATATTTCACCGAGCAGTTGATCCTGAGCTTCGGCAGGGATGAGAAGTTCAAGCAGCTGTTCCGCATCGTGGAGCGAAAAGATCTACAGACCATTCTCGAGGAACTGGAGTTGCAGCTCTCCGATCTGGCGGAGGAGCAGGAGGCCGCACAGGTCGGGGAATTGATGGGAGCCGAGCTGCTTATCACCGGCAACCTCTATTCGACCGCCAATGGATATGAGCTGTTTTTGAAGCTCCTGCGCGTAGAAACCGGAGAGGTCTTGAGTGTGACCAAGGCGATCATCGATCCTGCCCTGGGCTTGGAGACATGAGTCCCGCTGAGATGCAAGACTACAAAAGGGCGATCAGTGAACTGCAGAGAGATATGGAAAAGGACTCCGCAGAGGTCCGCCTGCTGCTGAAGAAACTCGGAGAATACCTGTCGTATCAAGACACCGCAACATTGCCCGACCCGGTGATGAGGGAGGGGAGCGATCGGATCCGGGATCTCCGACGTCAGCTTCCCGAGAGCCGCCAGCAGGTGAAGAAGATCCTGCAAACCGTTGCGGGCAACGAGGCGACGGAGCGGGAGATCCGGAGTATAAAGCTTCAGATAAACGAGCTCGACAAGCTGAACCGGGAGATTTATGTATCTGTCGGAAGGGTCGCCTACCGGGTTTACACGTCCCTGCCGGTTTCGGGTGACCAGTACGAAGCGCTGTTCGCATCTCTGGAAAAACAGGAACTCGGGGTGTCCGAGCTTGAGGAAAAACTGCAGGCACTCCAGGAGGAGGGGAAGGGCGGGAAGTTCTTCAAGATATTTCGAGAAAGCGGCAGGTCGGTGTACGTAAAAGGCCTGCTCTCGCTCAGGCGCAAAGCGGTGGAAAAGAGCTATCACGAGGTCGGAAAACGGATCTGCAGTTCCCCTGAGTTGAAAGGGGAACTCGAACATCCGAGGCTCAGGGAGACTTTGGCTGCCTATGAAGCAAATGAGAGGAAAAGCGTTACTCTGCAACGGGAGCTCGAAAGACTCCTTTCGGAACAGGAGAAGAGGTGGAGCGAGCTGAAAACCCTGGGCGCCCACCGGTCCCATCACAAACGGGTGCGGGAAATCGAAACGGAGATCCAGCGGATCGAGGCGAGAATGCAGGACGAGTGCGAGGCTCTGGGAACACTGTTCCGAAACCAGCAGTCAGGAGGCCTGCAGGACAGCGAAGCGGCCAGTCTCATTCACCAGATCCAGGAAATCGAGGGAGATAGCCGGAAAAAGAAAAAGCGCATCGAGAGGCTCAACGCAGCTGTGCGGATCGATGGGCTGCACAACCAGCTCGGCAATCTGGCCGACCGAGTTTCCAGATTGGAAGGGGAAATCGAAAGCCGCCAAACGGAAATCGAGACCCTCCGTACACAGATCTCGGAAGGGGAGAAGGAGATACAGCGATTGCAGAGGATTCGGGGGTCCAAGCAATCTTTACTGAAGGAAGAGAGAAGCTGATGAAACCGATCGACCTGCGTTCCGACACGGTAACAAAGCCGACCGAAGAGATGCGCCAAGCCATGTATCGAGCCGAGGTCGGGGACGACGTATACGGTGATGATCCGACTGTAAATGAATTGGAAGCCTACGCCGCGGATCTGGCCGGAAAAGAGGCCTCCCTGCTCGTTCCCTCCGGTACCTTCGGTAATCAGCTCTGTCTGTTTACCCACTGCGAGCGGGGAAACGAGGTGATATTGAGTGACCAATGCCACATCGTGCAGCACGAGGCCGGGGCTGCGGCGATCATAGCGGGGGTCCAGCTGAGGACCTTCATCCCCGCAGGCTCCTATCCCGTCTGGGATGATATCCGGGAGCATCTGCGCGATGGTGACGATATCCACTGGCCCCGCACCGAGCTCATAGCTTTGGAAAACGCTCTCGGCAACGGAGAAGTGCTGCCGGCAGAGGTTATGGAGGATATTGCGAACCAGGCTCGGAAGCTGCAGATCCCCGTGCACCTGGATGGAGCACGCCTGTTCAACGCAGCCCACTTTCTGGGAATCGAAGCGTCGCGGATCGCCGCACTGGCCGATTCGGTGATGTTCTGCCTCTCCAAAGGACTTTGTTCGCCCGTAGGGTCGATGGTGGCCGGCAGCCGTGATTTCATTCGGGAAGCCCGGAAAAAGCGCAAGATTATGGGCGGAGGGATGCGCCAGGCCGGAGTGATTGCCGCCTGCGGATTGGTGTCGCTCAAAACGATGCGGCATCGCCTGCCGGAAGACCGGGACAAAGCCGAGCAGCTGGCTGCGGTTTTCCGCAGTACCGGTCTGTTCGAGGTGAAGCCCGAGCCGGTGAAGATCAACATGTTCTTCCTGCGCTACCGCGAACCCGGTGCTGAGAACAGGGAGGGGCGGCTTGTCGAGGAGCTGATCAACCGAGGCCTGCGGATCAACCCTCCTGATGGAGGCTGGATCCGCATCGTGACCCACAACGACGTCTGTGCGGAGGATGTCCGGCAAGCCGGCAAGCTGATCGAAGCTGCTATAGGAGCGGTCGGCGAGTGAACGCCGAAGCGCTGTACGTTGCCTACGGAACTGATGCCCGGCAGCTCACACTGAATCTGCTCCAGGCGGCGGATATAGCCTCAGAGCTCGATTCCCGGATGCACGTGTTTCTCAAACCCAACCTGGTCATGGCCCGGGAGGCCTCCTCCGGCATCACGACCCATGCGCAGCTGGCCGAAGGAGTGATTCGCTACCTCCTGGATACGGGCGTGAGGAGAATCACGATCGCAGAGAGCAGCTGGACAGGAGGAGATACCCGGCGGGCCTTTCAGGTTTGCGGATACAACCGGCTGGAGGAGGTGTACGGCAGATACGGTTTGCGCCTGCTCGATTTGAAGACCGATTCCGCTCAAGCGGTTGAAGTGCGGGGTGATCGCTACAAAGTGTTTCGCAGCATCATAGAGGCGAATTATCTGATAAATCTTCCCGTACTGAAGGGGCACGGAGCGACCAAACTGACCTGTGCGTTGAAGAATCTGAAGGGCTGCATCCCCGATTCGGAAAAGCGGCGGTATCACGCAGAGGGACTTCACAAGCCGATCGCTGCACTGAACACCATAATCCGGCAGGATCTGGCAATAGTAGACGGACTGTGCGGTGATCCGACATCGGAAACCGGCGGCAATCCTCTGCAGATGGACCGCGTCATATTGGGAAAAGATCCTGTCCTGGTAGACAGCTACGTTGCCGAGCTGATGGGTTATCGCCCGGAGATGATCGAACATATCGACCTGGCTGCCCGCTACGGGGTCGGGACCATGGACATCGCCTCCGCCCGAATTCGCGAGTTCGGCAAACCCCGATTTCAGAAAATCCCCCGCCAGGACGACAGCAGGCTGAGAAGACTCAAAGCCTATATTTCAGAAAGTCAGGCCTGCTCGGCCTGCTACGGCAGCACGATCTATGCGCTGCAGCGCCTCGAGGAATCGAGGAATTTGGGGAACCTGGCGAAGAGGATCTGCCTCGGTCAGGGATATCGGGGCAAGAAGGTGAACGGTTTGGGGATAGGAGCCTGCACCCGGGGTTTTTCGAAATCCCTCGACGGCTGTCCACCTACGGCGCGACAGATTTATGAGTTTCTAGCTTCCGCGGCGGAGAGTCGCTCCGGTGCCTGAGCTGCCGGAAGTGGAGAATCTAGCTCGGGGATTGGCTTCCCAGGTAGTCGGATTGAAAATCCGGGATGTTCGCTGTCACTACCCCGCCGTTGTGGGGCAGGATCCCGATTGCTTTGCAGATGCGGTGCGGGGCCACAGCATCGAGGGGCTGCACAGACACGGGAAATACCTGTTCTTCCTGCTCGATAGTGGCGCGGTGCTGGCGTTGCACCTCCGCATGACCGGTCAGTTTATGCTGGTACACCGGACCCAACCGCCTGACAAGCATACCCATCTCGAGCTGATCTTGTCCGATCAACAGAAAAAGATCGTATTTCGAGACGTGCGTAAATTCGGCAGGTTGCAGCTGCTTGAACAGAGCGTCTCGCGGTTCATCGAAGAGAAGAAACTGGGTGTCGATGCCCTCCAGATCTCAACCGGGCAGCTCTATCGGTTGTTTCAAAAAACCTCCCGCAGCATCAAAGCCGCCCTGCTGGATCAGAGGATCGTCGCGGGTTTGGGTAATATCTATACCGATGAGATCCTCTTCCGAGAGGGCATCTCACCGCTCAGGAAGGCCTCCGCGTTGAGTTATGACCAGGTCGCTTCGCTGCTTCGAACTATCCGGGCAGTTCTGGACGCAGCGATCCGAGGAAGAGGAACGACAATATCCGACTACCTGGACGCCCGGGGGCAGAGAGGGAGCTTCCAGAACTCGCTGCTGGTGTATTCCCGAGCCGGTTCACCCTGCCCACGGTGCGGCACGGCGATTGTAAAAAACCGGGTAGCGGGCAGGGGTACGTACAGTTGTCCTGCCTGTCAGAGCAGGTAGTTTGCGCTCGAGTGAGTTTCGGTATCGCCCGCCGGAATTCACAGTGTGGACAGAGGGGGCCTTTGGTGATATTTTTTCAATGATGAGCGATTCTTCAGCGCCCGATTCCCAAGATGTTCCCGTGCTGGAAAGTATCGAGCAGGAAAGCGGGCACAGCGGGCTCGAGCCTAATGCCCAGGCGCTCCTCCACCTGCTGCGTATCTACACCGTAAACCATCGCAGCGCCCGGATCGACAGACTAGAGTTTATCAATTTCGTAAAGAATTATGCCGGGAAGTATACCCTGAAGTATCCGCAGATGGAATCATTCGTCGAACGTACCGAGGGTATGGTGAACACCTATCTGCGGGTATTGACCGATCGGGGGTTGTGCAGCCTGGAAAAGGAGGGACAGGAGGACCGCTGGATCTTCTTCTCCAGATACTTCATCGAAGCTCTGCATAAGGCTTACAAAGCGATAGAAGCGAAACCGGATCTTCCCTTTCCCGCAGCGGACGATCTGAAAATCACGATACCCGAGCATCTGATTACGGAACTCAACATCAAGACAGATTTTGTCTCCGTTCTGGGAGAACTGCAGCCCGAGAAAACGCAGATACTCCGCGTGACCTTCCCGCAGCTTGTCAACCCGCTCCTGGTTACCTCGGATCTGGTAGAGCGGAAGCTGTTGGAACTATCTGTGCATAAGCTGCGGGTCTATCTGGAGAGCAGAAACAACGCCACTTACATCGCTCACAGACTGCATCCGGCTTTACAGGGCAACGAGCGCGCACTGAGAGATATGCTCGCCGCGGTGATGACCAAACCGGGTCGGGCTGTCGGAACCCTGATGGAGCCCTCGGATTTTTCCTTTCGGTTCTGGGCGCATTTTGCCAATCTCGTGCTTCAGGAGCACAAGGACATCTCCGAGAAGACACCGGAGGAGCATGCCTTCTGCCAAGCTGCATTTCTCATCGGCTTCTACAATGTCCATTACCGCGGTCGGCAGCAGAAGGAGAATGAGAAATCCGCCGTGTTGAAGAAGTTGGAGACCCAGTTTCACAAATACCCGTATGCCTATACGCTCAAAGATCTGTACAGCCTGCGGGACACCAAGGGCGTTCCTCTTGTTCGACAAAACACAAAAGATGCCTTTTTGGAGTATCTGGAGAGCAAGACCAAAACGGAGAGTTATGGAACGCTTCCCGAGCTGGTTCAACTCAAGACTGTCCACGGGAAGAACTACTATATCCACAAGGATCTAATTGTGCCTCTGTTCGTGAAGATGCTTCATGAACAATCCGGAGAGATAAAGGATTTCTATGTAGAGGAGTGGGTGAGGTTGCTCAAAGAAAACAAGCGCACCATGGCGATGAGCCAGGACCAGGAGTTTTCCCGGGATCTGGATATAACCCTGAAAAATCGTGCGCCCTTTCTCTATTCTCTGCTGAACTACAGCCTGCTGTATCTGGCCAAAGAACAGGGAAAAATCAACTACGACATGGCCAGAACCATGGACCAAGTCCTGGACGCTAAGAAGGGGCAGCTGCAACCTCTGCCGAAGATCCTGGGACTGAGCAGAAAAGATGTTCTGGATGACGCCAAGCTCCGGGTTCCGATCTGGAGACGTCTGACGATCTTCCGCGGGCTGTTCTTCTTTTTTCAGAATTTCTTTCGAGGAATCAGGAAAACCTGGCGGAAATCGAGGAACAGTTCCGGGGCCGCCAAGCCGGGCGCCCCTGGGCTGGCCACCCCCAAATCGGAAACACCGCGGTCCACCGTCTCGGCAACCGCTCGTTCTCCGGAAGGTGGAGAGATCGCCACCGGAACAGCAGAGCAGGTGGGTTCGACGACGCTGCGCCCGGTAACGAGTCAGCAGTTGGCCACCTATCGCAGGGCGATCGGCAGCCTGAAGGAGCAATACGTAGGCAGCGACAAGACCATAGCGGACAGCCTGAGTGAGCTGAAGGATAAGTGGAACCCCCTCTACGATCCGCAGGCCCGAAAGAACCTGGTGGAAGACGTTAATGCCATGGTTCGGGATTATCTGCGCAATATACGGCGTACATTTCGAATCGCCCCTCCCGATGCGGCCCGTATACACTCGCTGGCGGAAAAGCTGGCCGCCAATAAATCCTTTGCCAGAATCAAAAGCAAGGACTACTTCATCCGTTATCTCGAAATATACATGATCAAGCTGCTCGGTGAGAACTGATCCGGCAGACCGCCGCCCTGAGGAGCCGTTAGTACACGAAGGGAATAGTTTTTTTGGCTATCCGGTAGTCCGCCCCTAGCTTTCCCGGCTGTTCCCCGTCCATCTCCAGCAGCACCTCCTCGTCGACGGCGTTGATGTGGACGGTTTTGCCCCGCAGGGCGGTCACTTCCGGCTCATTGAGATGCTGACCCGAATATATCGATTTGATCTTGCGCAGCAGAGTCAATCTGTTCATTGCAGAGATCACAATTATGTCGAGGAGTCCGTCATCGATTTCCGCATCCGGGGCGATCATCATGCTTCCACCGAAATACTTACCATTGGTGACGGCTACCAGGAGGGTGGGCGCTTCGTGCACGAGCTCCCCCTCCACCGAAATCCGGAGGAGAGGGTTTTTCAAGGTGCTCAAACATCGTACCACCCCGATGAGGAAGGGCAGCCGTCCCTTGAAGTGTTTGGATGCTCTGTTGACAGCATCCGCGGTGGTTGCGGAAAATCCGATACTGGATTCGTTGATGAACAGCCGATTCGTTTCCTCACCTTGCGCGCTGAGGAAGCGGACCTCCCCGCAGTCCACCGCCGTCACCGGAGCGCTAAGTAGCCGCTCTATGTGTTCATCAATGCTTCGGCCGTGAAAGCCGAGGGTTCGGGAGAAGTCAGCGCCGGTACCGTTCGGGATGTAGGCAAGCGCTGCCCCCGGGCAGCAGGGCTCTCCGTCATCGAAGAAACCGTTGAGCACTTCATTGAGGGTTCCGTCGCCGCCCACGGCGATGATCCGATCGTGGCCTCTGCTTAGAGCTTCCCGGGCAAGGGACATCGCGTGCAGGCTGCCCTTGGTATAGGCGAAATCCAATTTGCCGAGCACGCGTTGGATCCTTTGCTGCCAGTCCGGCCAAAAATGGCCCGTGCTCCCGGCACCGGCGTGGGGATTTACAATGAAGAATGGTCGTTTGTCCGTCAATTTGTTGCGGATCCCAGCGTAAAAAGGTTCGTCTACCATACCCGGTAAGAAAAGGAAAAACAAGTACAATTCTCATACAGGCTTCGGATCACCCCTCAGGAGGATTCGTCGGACCGACGCAGTGTCTTTATGATCCACGAGACAGCAGCCCAAATCGTGAAAGCGGCTGCGGAGAACAGACACACCAGCGGAAACCAATCCCCCCAGCGCGTATAGAGGGTGAAAGGCATCTCCGGCAGAGGAACCCGGGCTATCACGTATCCCTCGGTGTAGTGTTCCAGAGCACCCGGCTGAATTTTCCCGGTAGCGTCGATGTACACGGTATAACCGGAAGAGGTGGCCCGCAGCACCGGGCGCTGGTTTTCCACGGCACGAAACAGAGAGAGAATGCCGTGCTGACGCCCCTCGACCGGAGAGAGGGACCAGTAGTCGTTGCTCATGTTGAGAATCACATCCACGTCCTGCACGACAAAACGTCGGACGTGATCGGAAAAAACGTCCTCGAAGCAGATCGGCGTGGCAATGCGCATCTTCTCGTGCTGATACACATGCCTGTCCGTGCCGACGCCCCAATTGGATATATCGTACTTTTGGAACATTTCGTACAAACCGGAATATTTCTCCTTGTCCAGCGGGAAGTGTTCGGAGAAAGGCACCAGGTTGATCTTGTGGTAGAATCCATTGATCCGCCCTTCGGGATCAAGAAGAACTGAGGAGTTGAAGCTGCGCCGGATACGATCCCCCTGCGGGGTAAGGACCATTTTGTGATCCTGCGTGCCGGTCATCAGCCAGGTATTCAGACCTTTCTGGTAATCGAGCAGCTCCCGGACCGTCCGGCCCCAGTAGGATTTCTCCCTCTCCGGTGCTGACCACCAGCGGATGTCCAATATGAATCCCCCTTCGGGCCAGGCCACCAGATCGGGCGTGGCCGACAGCCCGCGAATTGCTCGATCGGTCAGCTCCATCAATTTCTCGAAATTCTCCTTGTACTCCCGCTTTCTCGGGTCCGTATTGTGTTGAAGAAGAACCACCGTTGCAGTATCCACCCCCGGTCTTCCATACAGCCGGTGCCGTACCGTGAGCAGCACCGCGGTGCCCGCTGCTATGCTCACACAGAGAACCACGATGAATACGCCGGCGGGGAACAGAGCCTGGGGATATTGGATCAGTCTGGTGATTGTCCCCCAAAATTTGACGGGCCACGTTTCTTTTTCAGCTCCGCGCGGGCGAACCGGGACGGCGTCTGTTCCTTCCCACCTCCAGCCGAGTGCGGAGGATGCCAGCGCCCAGGCTATCGCTGCGTTGCCCAGCAGTACGACGAAGTCCACCGCCCATACACCGCCGATGGAGGCGATCTGGATGAGAGGGAGGAAGCGGAACTGGGTCGTGCCGATTATCCCCCACGGATAGCCTATGATGCCGATCGAGCGGACGTAGTCGAAGGCCACCCATGCCATCGGCACCAAGAGGAATCCCCACTTCCCGCTGAGCTTGATCAGTACAACCAGGGCAATCATGAACAGCAGGAACTCGACTACAAAGGCGATGGTGAACAGGTGTAGGGTCACGTAGTTGTACGTACCGAGCCAGTAGTTGATGATCATGCCTTGGAGGGCACCAAATACGACGCCGTAAAAAACAGCCATCGTCGGTCTGGCGGTGATGAGCACCAGCAGCAGGGGTACGATCGCAATCCATGCCAGCACGCCCAGCCCATCCAGCCGAAGAACCGAGGGAAAGGAAAAACCGAACAGCCCGGCGGACAGTACGACCCAGGGCAGCGCCCATTTTGTGACGATGCGGCGGACCCAATTCTCCTGCTCTGCTGTGTTCTTCCTACGTGGTCTGGTTATTCTTTTTACGATGTAGTACAGAGCATTCACTACGAGGATCGGACCATAACGCAATGCGGCGTACAGCTGCTCCAATGCGGTGCTCTCGGCCAGCTGCAGCTGGCCGCTGCTCGCGATATAGCGCTGGACGTAGTCCATGTTGGCGCTGCGTGCCCAGATATAAGCGAACACGAAGAGGATGAGCGCCGGAGCCCAAACCATCTCCACCAGCACCCCCGGTTCTATTCCGAACAGCGCCAGGAGACCCAGCAGGAATTGCAATGCCAGAACAATCAGAATCAGGTAGTCGGTCAGGCCGATTCCCGCGATCTCTATGGATAGTTCATCCCGAATATCGAGAACTTCCCCCTCCTTGCCGATCCCTTTGAGCATGTTTTCGTAGCTGTCGGAGACGAAGCGTCCGGAGCGAAGGGTCCTTCCATCCTCCGTGTCCCGAATCGACACGTTGACTTCGAAGTAACTGCTGGAAGAATAGACCCAAACAATCCCGAATCGATCCAACTCTAATTCCTGAGCCAGTGCCTGAGCCTCTTTGTAGTCCGCTGGTTCCAGCCTGGCTTTGTCGAAGTTCGGATCTGTTCGAACTAAGTATTCTTCGATGAAGCTGTAGCTGGTGATCGAGTAAGATTTTGTCAGAGCAACCTGTTTCTCGATGAATGCGGAGACTTCTATAGTCTGCTCGGGGCTTATGTTGTGGGCGAACGGGGGAAAAATTACAACCGTTGGCCGCTGTACGAACCGGAACGGGCCGGTGAAACAGAAGACCAGTTCGACGACCGCTACCGTCACCGCAAGCAGGCCGAAAATACGCAGCCACGCCGATCCGACCGAGGCGCCATTTTTTCGAAAGAAAGTAGTGACCTTCATGACATTTTTAAAAGCAAGCTATATGCCATATTAAAAAATCTCTGCAATTCTATACCCGAGCGAGAGTTATGGCACGGGTGGGAACGATTCAAATGGGTGAACCTTTGGAACAGCAATCTGTTGCAGATTCATAGTAATTATCCAGCCTACATAGAAATACGTCAATATGCCCCGAGCCGCCGCCGCAACCGTCGGTTGAGGGGGTTCGCCGGGTTGGTAACCTTAGCGCGGGTTATCCGGCGGAGCGGATCGCAATAAAAATTGAACGTGATCTTGATTATTTTCACGTCTATACTGATTATTGTAGAGTAACAGTTGAATTTGTTATTTTCAAATCGACGTTTCATGAAAAGCAAGCGAGATGTTTAAGACCAAAAAAGTATCGGAAGATGAAATCGTTTTATTGATCTCGGGGGCGATGACCGGAGAGTCTGTCGTTTTATTCGAACGCGCCTTGGATTCGCTGCAGAAAAGCGACTATAGAACCATTACTCTGGATCTTTCCAATGTCGCAGATGTGAGTTCCCTCTTCGTGGGGCACATACTGTACTGCCACAAGAATCTGGCCGCTGAAAACAGAACTATCCGGATCTGCGGATACCAGGATTCTGTCGGAGAGATCCTCAAACTGCTTAACGTCTACAACACGATCCAGATGGAGAAAGAGCCCATCTGACAGGCAGCCTGCAAACTTGAGAGTTTCTTCATGAAGTACTCCAAAGCGAGGGAAACGACCGCCCCGGATCTATCTGTTCACCGGTACAATATCCAGGCTGGGGAATTGCGTCTTCGGACGACAACCGCAATGATAAAGAGGTGCTGCGCATGGATTTCAATCACAACGAAGCGGAAGTGACAGCCGAGATTGCGCGTCTTCGGGAAAGCATACCGGGCTTGTGTTTTCATGGTACCCGCCAGGCCGTCAGCACCGGCCCTCTCGTTCCGGGTTGCCAGATATGCACCCACATGACGCACATGGCCTTTCAGCTCGGATTCCGCTGCAACGCCCTGTGCCCGTTCTGTTTTCTCCATACCTATCAGGGGGACACTTCGCTGGAAGACGAGGAATACCACCGGCAAGCTCTTTTGAAGGAGTTTCATCAGCGCATAGACGAATTGGAGGGCGTCTCCCTTACCGGCGGAGAGCCGCTGCTGTGCCTCCCTGAACTGGAGAAGTGCGTGGCCGAAATGCGGAAGCAAAAGCCCGGGCTTCACTTCTGGCTGTACACGAATGGAATACTTGCCGATCGCGAGCATCTGGATGTGCTTCAAACCCTCGGCATACGGGAAATCCGTTTCAACCTGGCGGCGACGAACTACAGTGACGAAATATTGAAAAAGGTCGAAGGGGCCAGAAAGATGTTTGAGTATGTGCTCGTGGAAGTGCCGTCTTATCCGAAGCAAAAAGACGGTCTGCTGGGATGTCTTGAAGAGCTGAACCGAATCGGTATAAATCAGCTGAATCTGCAGGAGCTGTTGTTGACTGACGCCAATGTACGGAGTCTCGAGGGAGAAGGGTATACTTCGGGCATATTGGGTCTCAAAAAATTCTTTCTCTACGGAAGCAGACGGATGACATACGAGGTGATGCAGCGCTGTGTTGATGAGGGATACTCGTTTACAGTAAATGACTGTTCGGCGAGCGAATTCGGCGTACGGCAGAGTGAGGGCTAACAGATATACAGATCATGAATGGGAGAGTGTAAGAGCCGAGAACTGCTGACCGGAGATGTTTTTTTGTGGTGGAACCGGGAGGGTGTGCTATATTTGGACAGGGGTATTGCATGAAGCTGAACCGATCCCTGAGGAACACGTACCTTACGGTCGTGCTTGCGGTATGTGCAGGCATTCTTCTGAGCGGTTGCGCTTCCATCGGGAACGGAAAAGAGGCCGGCCCGAATCAGGAATCGTCACCGCGAATCGATAAACAGGGTACCTCTGTAACAGAGGTGAGCGGGAGCAGCTCTGAGGCGCGAAAAGATCCCGTCGTCAATACAGGCGGTTCCGGTGAAAAAGCGCCCGTTCAGACCGCCGGCCTCACCACCGACAAAGGCATTATCGAGCAAAACGCCGCTTTCTTCAAGCAGGCGCTGGACCGAATCCGTTCCACCAAACTGCCTGACCTGAACTGGAACCGTATCGCCACTGTCGTCGTGGGATTGCTCATGATGCTGATGATCTATGGACTCGCCTTTGGGCTGGCCAGGCTGCCCGCCCGCGGGCGGGGGGCCGGTCGTCACCGCGGCGGCGCCCAGGCTGTGGAGCAAGCCGGAGGACCGGTTCCGCAGTAAAGTTGAAAAGATCATCCCCCAGTATTCTCGGTTATTTCAAACCCAGCAGCCCGCATTGGGTGGGTAACATCAATATCTTTGTGAACAATCACCGGTCCTGCCGATTGTGCAGGTGATGTCGGCGCTTTGGCGGGATGGGTGAATCTAACCTTTTACTTGATATCGCTCATCGAGATCCCCAACGCGCTAGCAACACCCTTGCCGTAGGCCGGGTCGGCCTTCGTGCAGTTGCGGATGTGGCGGATCTTGATCTCCTTGGGCGCGTCGCCCATGGCTCGAGCCGTGTTCTCGAACAGTAACTTCTGTTGTGCGGAGCTCATCATCCGGAACAGAGCACCTGGCTGGGAATAGTAGTCGTCGTCCTCCTCGCGGTGGTTCCAATGGTCGGCCGCACCTTTGAGGTCTAGGGGCGGCTCGCGGAACTCAGGCTGCTCCTGCCACTCTCCGTAGCTGTTGGGCTGGTAGCCGAGTGTGCCGCCGTAGTTGTCATCTACGCGCATGGCGCCGTCGCGATGATAGCCGTGAACCGGACAGCGAGCGCGGTTTACCGGGATGAGGTGGTGGTTTACTCCCAAGCGATAGCGCTGAGCGTCGCCGTAGGAGAAAAGCCTGCCCTGCAGCATCTTATCCGGAGAGAACCCTATACCGGGCACGATGTTGGCGGGATTAAAGGCCGACTGCTCGACCTCGGCGAAGTAGTTTTCTGGATTCCGGTTCAGCTCGAGTACTCCCACATCGACGAGCGGGTAGTCCTTGTGCGGCCATACCTTGGTCAGGTCGAAGGGATTGAAAGGGAAGTTGGCGGCATCCTTCTCTGGAACCACCTGGATTTTCATGTTCCACTTGGGAAAGTCGCCCTTCTCGATACTCTCGAACAGATCCCGTTGGTGGCTCTCACGATCCTTGCCAATAATAGCTTCGGCTTCCTCGTCTGTGAGGTTTTTAATGCCTTGCTGAGTCTTCAAGTGGAACTTGACCCAGAACCGCTCGTTTTTTGCGTTAATCAGACTATAGGTATGGCTGCCGTAGCCGTTCATATGACGGTAAGAATACGGTATACCCCGGTCACTCATGGTAATCGTCACCTGGTGCAGCGCTTCGGGCAGCGATGTCCAGAAGTCCCAGTTGTTGCGGGCACTTCGCAGGTTGGTTTTAGGATCACGCTTGACAACATGGTTGAGATCGGGAAACTTGAGGGGATCTCTCAAGAAGAACACCGGAGTGTTATTGCCAACCAGGTCCCAGTTGCCTTCCTCCGTGTAGAATTTCATCGCAAAACCTCGGATATCGCGTTCCGCATCGGCCGCCCCCCTCTCACCAGCCACGGTGGAGAAACGAACGAATAGGTCTGTCTTCTTGCCGACTTTGGAAAAGATCCTCGCCTTAGTGTACTTTGTTATGTCGTGGGTCACTGTAAATGTACCGTAGGCGCCTGAACCCTTGGCATGCATACGGCGCTCGGGAATCACCTCCCGATCGAAGTGAGCGAGCTTTTCCAAATACCAGGTGTCCTGGAGCATCATAGGACCGCGCGGACCTGCAGTCATTACGTTCTGGTTGTCCGGCACAGGCGCTCCAACGTTGTTCGTCAGCTTCTTTTTCTCTTTTGCCATTTTCGATCTCCTTCCGGTCTTGATTC
>CAZPPB010000003.1:44471-68939 GCA_964588355.1 uncultured Spirochaetaceae bacterium
AGGTAAAACCGTATCATAAAGGAGCCGCCCATGTTTCATTCTTCCGAATCCGAGGAGGGATTGAAAGAACAGATTATTCTGGAAGCCGCCATGGACGAATTCATTGCCCACGGGTGGACCGGAGCCCGGATGCAGGCTATCGCGGACCGGGCGGGAATCAACAAAACCCTGCTGCACTACTACTTCAGATCCAAGAAAAATCTTTATCAGAGAATCCTCTATCGGGTCATGAAGTATTTCTTTGGTATAGTTCTGGGCAATATCGTGGAATCAGGCTCTTTCGAG
Organism: uncultured Spirochaetaceae bacterium; assembly: GCA_964588355.1. Taxonomy (GTDB): domain Bacteria; phylum Spirochaetota; class Spirochaetia; order SZUA-6; family DRHE01; genus JAFGQJ01. The sequence continues at coordinate 44,757 of CAZPPB010000003.1, forward strand.
GAATTCCTGAGAGCCGCGATTGACACCATCGTTGAAGAATCCGGCCGGAATCCGCGACTTCCCATGTTTCTCATGCAGGAATTATCCCTGGGAGGGAAGACCGCTCGTGTCATGCTGCGGGAAGTGCTCAACGAGCAGAAGCAACCGTTAACCGCCGTGATGCTGGAAAAGGTACGGAAGGGTATCGAGGAAGGGGTCATCCGATCCGTCGATCCCGGGCAGTTCATACTGACCCTGATCGGATCCTGTCTGTATTTTGCCCTGGCTGAGCCCATTATCATGGAAATAGGATCCCTGGAAGGTTTCATGGAAGGATTCGATCGTGACGGGTTTTTACAGAAGAGGAAGAAAGAGATCTTCTCAGTTCTCTATTACGGCATCCGCAAGCGGGGGGCAGAGGAATGAGAGGTATGAAAGAGATATTCTCCCTGCTGTTGATTCTTATGGCTATCTGTTACCCGGCATCTACTGTCCTCGGGGAGACGCCCGAAGAAGCCATTGATCTGGCCCTGAAGAACAGCTGCACGCTGGCATCAGCACGAAGCATGATAAGCGCCGCCGAAAACGAGCTCCTTTCCACCCGCCGAAGTTACCTGCCCGTGGTAGGCGCCGGTTCCTCCTATCGCTACAACAGCGCTGAGTCGGAAATCTCTCTTCCCGCTACTAGTAGCACCACGATCACTCTGGTCCAGCCTCACAATATCGATCTGCACGGAGATTTCCAGTGGGCTCTTTTCAGTGGTTTTTCCCGCTCGGGGAATCTCAGAATCCGAGAGATAGATGTGAAACTGGAACAGAACCGCCGGCAATCCGCGGAAATCCAGACCGCACTGGATACGCTGGTCCTCTACCGCCGGGTTCAGAGCGCCCGACTGCAGGTGGAAACTCTGAGCTCAGGAAGGGACCGAATCTCTCTCCAGATCGACCGGCTGGAAAGGCTGTATGAGCAGGGCATGACCACCGTTTCCGATCTGCTCACCCTGCGGCTAAACCTTCTGGATTATGAGCAGAATATCGTCGGCGCGGAAGCGGATCTGGATAGGGCACTTCTGGGACTCAGGGAAAAAACCGGGCGGGATATCCGGGTTGTCAGCTCTCCGAAACAGTTCACCCTCAAAGAGATACCGTCGCTGGACTTGTCCGCCATTCCGCAACTTCAGGCCCTGTCACTTCAGGAAGACGTGGCTCAGGCTCAGTATGTTCTGGAACGATCCGCCGTCTACCCGAAGGTAACGCTCAACTCGCAGCTGCACTATGGTATTCCCGGAGCAAATGCCGTGGAAAATCAATGGATGCTCTACGCCACAGCGGGCATCAGTGTCAGCTGGTCCACCGACTGGGGGGCAGCGCAGGCCCGGGGTTCAGCGGCGGAAGCCAGAAAAGACGCGCTGGGCTCTACCCGGTCCGAACTGACCAGTCAGACATCTCTCCGGTATCAACAGGATCTAAGAGAACTAGAATCCATGATCCAGAAGCTCGAAATTCTCCAACAGGCTTTGGCCTTGACCGCCGAAAAAGCCGACATCACCGAACAGCAGTACAAACAGGGGATGGCCACGGTCACTGATTTTACCGATGCCACCCTTGCCCTTACCCAGGCGGAACTCGGCTATAGAACCCAAATCCTGCTCATTCTTCTGAAGCGCAATCAGCTGGAAGCAGCCAGCGGATTATTACCTGAAAACTGGAGTGTATCACGATGAAAAAGATACTGATATCGTCCGTTTTCTTCTTTCCTTTCTTACTTTCTCTTTCCGCTTGTTCCGGAGGAAATGAAGCGGCAACATACATAGGCCAGCTGGAAGCTGAGACTGTTGTGGTTTCCGCCAACGCTTCAGGGCAGCTGCTCCATCTTTCCGGACGGGAAGGTGAGCAGGTCAAGAAAGGACAGGGTCTGGGACAGATCGATACGGAATCCCTGGAAATCCAGCGGCGGCAGCAGGTTGCCCGGATTGGGGAGCTGGAACTCCGGAAAGAATCGGCCCTGCTGCAGATCGAGCAGGCGGAAGTGCAGCTGAAATACAACAAGGAAACACTGGAGAAGACCGAAAAGCTTCTGTCTCAAGGCGGAGCCACCCAGCAGAGCCGGGATGAACTGGCTACCAAGGTACAGGTCGATCAGACTAGTCTTGAGATCCTCAGATCCAATTACAAACTGTTGCTTGCCCAGCAGGAGGAACTGCAGGCCGGTCTGGAGCTCTCCGATCTGGCTATCAGGAACGCTACCATCCTATCTCCCGTGGATGGGATTATTCTCAATCGTTTTCATCGGGAAGGGGAGCTGGTCAGTACGGGAACACCCATATTCGAGTTGGCGGATCTGACTTTCATGGATCTGTATATCTACCTGCCACTGAGGGAACTCCCCGACGTCAAGATCGGTCAAGACGTGCGGGTGATTGTCAGCGGCGCGGAGGACGGCTATACAGGGACGGTGGTCTGGATTGCCTCCGAAGGAGAGTTTACCCCCAAGACCATTCTTACTCGGGAGACCCGGGATACGCTGGTATACGAGGTGAAAATACGGGTGGTCAATCCTTCGGGAGAATTGAAGATCGGAATGCCCGTGGATGTCATCCTTTGAGCATATGAATGAAAATCAGTCTCGGGAAACTTCGGAAGTCGTGCTGGAAGCGCGGCATTTCTGCAAGAGTTATGGTCACGTTCAGGCGGTCCGTGACGTGTCCTTCTCCGTGTTCCGGGGGGAGATATTCGGACTGATCGGCCCGGACGGCGGGGGAAAGACCAGCCTGATGAGGTCCCTGGTGTCCCTGCTGCGGATAGACAGAGGTGCGTTGTACTTCAAGGGGCGGTCCGTGGGAGAACATCCCGATTTCGTACGCCGGAATGTGGGATATATGCCCCAGCGCTTCAGTCTGTATCAGGACTTGACAGTCAGGGAGAACCTTCATTTTTTTTCCGAGCTGTTCGGAGTGAGTGCCGCCGCATCCCAGGAGCGTATCAGGGAGCTCTATGAGTTTTCTGGACTTGAATCCTTCGCCGACCGTCGGGCGGCTGCGCTTTCCGGGGGGATGAAGCAAAAGTTGGCTTTATCCTGCATGCTGGTCCATTCCCCGGAAGTGATTGTCCTGGATGAGCCCACCTTGGGTGTTGATCCGGTCTCTCGGAATGAATTCTGGCAGATCTTGACCCTACTGAAAGAAGGGGGAACCACCATTCTGGTGAGCACCGCCTATATGGATGAAGCGTATCTATGCGACAGAGTGGGGTTGATGTTCGACGGCCGGATCTTGGCGGTTGACAGACCCTCTGTCCTGAAAGAAAGATATCCGGACAAACTTTACGGCCTCCGGACCGTTCAACCCAATAGAGCCCATGATGTCCTGTCTGCCGGTGGGTTCTGTGAAGAATGCAATCTCTTCGGTGACGGGGTGCACTTTACTCTCCGGGAGGGGACTTCGGTGGATGGTATCCGTGAGCTGTTGGAGAACCAGCAGGTGCGTTTCGAAAGTATCAACCTCATCGAAAGCGGTATAGAAGATCTTTTCCTCAGACTGATGAAGGATGACAGTCATGAGCGACAGTGAAAATGACCTGGCGGTAGAAGTGTCCGGGCTGACCAGACGGTTCGGCCGATTTACCGCTGTGGATCATGTGAGTTTTTCGGTACAGCAGGGGGAAATCTTCGGTTTCCTGGGTGCCAACGGCGCGGGAAAGACTACGACGATCAGAATGCTTTGCGGTCTTCTGGCTCCCAGCGCAGGATCGGGTACTGTGGCGGGCTACGATATCACTCGGGAATACGAGAAGATCAAGCTCAGGATCGGGTACATGAGCCAGAAGTTCAGCCTCTACGACGATCTGACGGTCCGGGAGAACGTCGGATTCTACGGCGGTATTTACGGATTGTCCCACCGTCGGGTTGAGGAACGTACCAAAGAGCTGTTCGCGATAATCGGATTGGAAGAGCTGCAGTACAGACTCACATCTTCTCTTCCCATTGGGTGGAAACAGCGGCTGGCTTTGTGCGCCTCCCTGCTTCACGATCCTCGGATAGTTTTTCTGGATGAGCCCACCAGCGGAGTGGATCCCGTCTCCCGCCGTAATTTCTGGAAGTTGATATACACCCTTTCCGATATGGGAAAGACCGTATTCGTGACAACCCATTACATGGATGAAGCGGAATACTGTCATCGCCTGTCCATTATGAAACGCGGCAGAATTATCGAGATGGACAATCCTCACAGCCTGAAGGACAAGTACAGGGTGCAGACCATGCAGGAGGTGTTTCTGGCTTCTGTACGAAGGGAGGAGGCATGAAGAGTCCTCTCTTTTCTCTTTTCCGCAAGGAAGTGATCCATATCCTCCGTGACCGGCAGAGTCTGTTCATGGTGCTGACCATGCCCGTGCTGATGCTTCTGCTATACGGTTACGCCATTACCCTGGATATGAAACAGATTGACATGATCGTCGCGGATCAGTCCGACAGTCCCCAGAGCCGGGAGCTTATACGCCACCTCACCGCGACGGATTTCTTTTCGGTTCGCGTGGCTACCGGAGGAGTGGACAATATCAACAGCCTGTTTCAGAGCCGTGAGGCCCAGTGTGTTCTGGTTGTTCCTGCGGATTTTGCGGAAACCCGAAATGCCGGTCAGGTTTCCCGGGTTCAGCTGGCGGTGGATGCCAGTGACCCCAATGCGGCGAAATTCATAGAGAATTACGTGACCCAGGCTGTCGGAGAATCCCGGATTGGATCCGCAAGTTTGTTCTCCCTGGAGCCCCGGGTTTTATACAATCCGGATATGCGTTCCGCGCCTTTTTTTGTTCCCGGACTCATCGCCCTGATCCTTCTCCTAATCAGTACGCTTCTGACAAGCATCGCAATTGTTCGGGAAAAGGAGACCGGCACCATGGAACAGCTGCTCGTCAGTCCCGTTAAGCCGCCGCAGATCATCATCGGAAAGGTTCTTCCCTATACGGTACTCGGTTTTCTGGACGGGCTGATCATCCTGGTGGTTGGTAGTCTTTTGTTTCAAGTGCCTATCCAGGGTTCTCTCCTGCTGGTGATGCTGATGATGCTGGTCTACGTGGTGACCGGACTGAGTCTGGGAATGCTGGTTTCCACCATGGCAAAGACGCAGTCGGTGGCCATGCTGGTGGCCATTACCCTGACAGTCCTACCTTCCATGCTGATGAGTGGTTTTATTTTCCCCATCACCAGTATGCCGAAGGTCTTGCAATGGTTCAGCCGTATTGTGCCGGCTACCTATTTCCTGGAGATTATCCGAGGAATCGTTCTGAAAGGGAATGATCTTAGCAACCTCTACCGTCCCGCCGGCATACTCCTCGGGATAGACGTGTTGCTTCTTGTTCTGAGCATCCGGACGTTCCGGATCCGTCTGGAGTAGAATCTTCCGGTGCCTGTTACCGGAGACACGAAGAGAGAATGCGGAGAAGAGTTGTAATGGGCAAAATCCGTTCGCTGGTGATAAAGGAATTCCGGCAGATCCGCCGGACCAGGGCCTATCTGGCTCTGATCTTCGTGGCGCCGTTTATGCAGCTGCTCATTATGGGATCGGCGATTACCAACGAAGTTAAGCATATACCCCTGGTAGTGGTGGATCAGGATATGACTCCCTCCAGCCGGGAGATTGTCCGCTCTCTCCGGGCGGTTGACCTGTTTGATTTCCGGGGTTTTGCGGATTCTTCCCGGCACGCTGTTAGGGCGTTGGATGACGGACGGGCCAAGGCGGTCCTTGTGATTCCCCGGGATTTCGAGGAAGACATCAAGCGGGGGACCAATCCGTCCCTTCAAGTACTTATTGACGGTGTGGACGGTAATTCCGCGGGGATCACGCTGGGTCATATCACTTCCATGGTCTTACGGATTCAGCAACAATGGGCGGCGAGCCGCCGGATACGCAATCCTTCCGCCGCGGGACGGTCCGATATGGTGGAGGTGATCCCCAGGCTTTATTACAATCCGGAACTGGACAGTAAACTGAATTTCGTGCCGGGACTCATCGGTCTTCTGCTTCTGATGATTACAACCATGTTGACGGCCATCAATATTGTCCGGGAAAAAGAGCTGGGAACACTGGAACAGCTTATGGTCACCCCTCTGGGGGGGATCCAGTTGATTATCGGGAAAATCATCCCCTTCACGATCCTCGGCATTGTTCAGTTCACTGTGGGCATAATCGCGGCTCGGTTGGTTTTCGGCATTCCCATCAACGGCAGTATCCCCTTGTTGTACGGTATGGTTCTCCTGTTCCTCATGTCCACTCTGGGTCTGGGCATCTTTGTTTCCACCATAACCAACACCCAACAGCAGGCCATGTTTGTGGCTTGGTTTACCATGATTTTTGCGCTGCTGTTGTCCGGGTTCTTTGTGCCTATCAAGAACATGCCCCGGTTAGTTCAATACCTGACCTACATCAATCCCCTCCGTTATTTTATAAATGTCCTCAGGGAAATCTATCTGAAGGCCACGCCCTTCCGTTATCTGTGGCAGGAAGCAACCGCTATGGGGATCCTTGGTTTTCTGTTGATCGTGGCTGCTTCCCTGGGATTTCACAAGAGGCTGAACTGACCGGGAGCCACGGTCCAGATACCGTTATCGTTCCTTCTTGCAGAAACGGCGAACTGTCTGTACCATAGTTACTGGCTCGAGTAGCGAGGCTATTCAACTCGGGCTTTGGGGATCAGGGGAACCAGCGTTGAAATATCACAGCATCAGGTTCAAGCTACTCTTCTACTTCGTAGCCGTAATCCTGTTGCCTCTTCTCACCCTTGGGATCCTCAGCCCTCTCATATCGGTCAATACCATAGAAAAGGAAACCACCAAACACGTTAGGATGCTCATCCGCCAGGTCACACGGAACATCGAGTTCTACGTCCAGGAACTGGAAGGCGTGGTCTCCATGCTGGCTGATGATTCCAACATCCAATCGTTCTTCGGGATAGAAGGCGCCAGTTCCCCTTTTACTGAGACGCAAGCGGCCGGAGTCCGGCGGCTCCTGCACACAGTCTCGGGTGTGTACCCCGAAATTGCCGGTGTGCTCCTGGTGAACGAGCATGATGGAACCTTGAGCAATGAGATCCAACCTGTAACCCGTGATCCCCTTCGGCAGGAGCCGTGGTATCTCAGTGCGATCCAAAGCCCCCGTGCGGTTCAGCTCCACCCTCGCCCCATTGGCAGAAACCTCAGGATGGACTACAGCGCCGACGACGTGGTATCTATCGTCAAGGCGGTAGTGGACCCCCTCACGGGAAGCTTCCGGGGAGTGGTGCTCATAGACATGAAGCTCGAGGTGGTCAAGGGTATCTTCGTGGACATGACCCTCGGTCAGGGAGGTATTCTCTTTATCGAGGACGCGCAGGGCGATATCGTGTACGCACCGGTGAACCCGATCGTGTACCGCGTGCGAACGGAGTGGTTTGCGGATTCGCAGAGAGGCGTTCTACCTGAACAGCCCGCGGAGCCGGGCCTCTCGATCGTGCGGGAGATCAAGGGAGCCGACTACCAGATCATCGCCCAACACTCCGCCGTTACCGGCTGGAAGACCGTCGGAGTTTTCCCGCTGAACGAGATCATGCGCCAGGTAAGCTCCATCCGCTTGTATGCGCTCATCATCGCAGGGGTAACGGTTTTCTTCGCTTTTATCGCCTCGATCTTCTTCACCGGATCGATCGCCCGGCCCGTCATCAAGCTTCGCACCCTGATGAAAGAAGCCGAAGAGGGAAACCTGGCCGTGCGCTTCGAAGGACGCCAGGAAGACGAGATAGGCTATCTAGGGAAGAGTTTCAATACCATGATCGAGAAAATCCAGCAGCTCATCGACATGGTGTACCATGAACAGCAGAGCAAGCGGGAGGCGGAGCTGAAGACGTTGCATGAACAGATCAAGCCCCACTTCCTCTACAACACTCTGGACACCATCCAGTGGATGGCCCAAGACCACGGGGCCGACGACATTGTGCAGGTCGTGGGAGCGCTCACCAGCCTCTTCCGCATCGGCCTGTCAAAGGGTGAGGAGATGATCCGGGTGAGCGACGAGCTGGAGCATGTGAAGAGTTATCTGATCATCCAGAAGGCACGGTATGAGGACAAGTTCGATTTCTCGTTCTCTGTGGACGAGGAGGCTCTCCCCTTGATGGTGTTGAAGCTCACCCTACAGCCGCTGGTTGAGAACGCGATCTACCATGGGATCAAGGAACGCCGCGGCCACGGGAGCATCGGTGTGGAGGCTCTCAGGCGGGAGGCAACCCTCGTGTTCCGCGTCCGCGACGACGGGGTGGGCATGTCGGAGGCTAAGCTCGACTCCATCCGCGCACAGCTCTCCCACACGACCTCGCAGGGCCGCGAAGGTGACGGATACGGGATCTGCAACGTGAACGAGAGAATACAGCTTTCCTTCGGGAAGAAGTACGGCCTGCGCTTCGAGAGCACGCCCGGCCGGGGGACCACGGTGGAGATGGTCCATCCCCTGGTTACCGCAGAGGACTGACATCTATGTGGAAGGTACTAATCGCGGACGACGAGCCAAAAATCCGCAGGGGTCTGCGCGCCTCAGTTGAGCGGTTGCGCCCGGACATGAAAGTGGTCGCCGAAGCCGAGGACGGTGAGACCGCCCTTGCGCTGGTGGAAAGCGAAAAGCCCGACATCCTGATGATCGACATCCGCATGCCCTTTCTGAACGGCCTGGAGCTGATCGAGCGGATCAACCAGGTGCATAGCGATTGCGTGATAATCGTGGTGTCCGGACACGACGAGTTCGAGTACGCCAAGCGCGCATTGCAGCTCAAGGTTTTCGAGTACCTGCTGAAACCGGTGCCCACCGAAATGCTCGCCTCCGTGCTCGAAAGAGCGGAGGCGGAGCTGGCCGGTACCCGAAAACAGAACAAGTACATCGAATGGGCCCACGAGCAACTGGAGCGCAACCTGCCCCTTCTTCGCGAACAGTTCCTCCGCGACTGGGTCAAGGGTCATCTCTCGCGCTCGGAGATCGAAGAGCGCACCGCCTTTCTGGATATCGAACTGCCCGCGATATTCTCGATGGCCGTCATTCACGTGGTCGAGAACTTCCTGGCCATCGATCCATCCAAAGAGAAGCAGAGACGATTGCTGCTGTTCGCAGTGCGTATGGTCGTGGAAGAGGCATTCCAGCGCTTCCTGCCGCTTTCGGTTTTTCAGGACGAGCACGACAATATCGTGGCCATCGCCTCCTGTGCCGGAGGTCCCGACTGGATTGAAGCGGTTTCCAGGATTGAGTCGGAGGCCAGCCACTCCCTTTCCCAGACCCTCATTCTGGCACAGAAGCCGATCCCGGAGGGTGCGGAGGGCATCCCAGATGCCTATGAATCTCTCACCGCGAAGGTGGCGCGAAAGAGCAGCTACAGGACCTTCGTCGTGCTGGCCCAGAAGTTTATCGACGCCAACTACGGGCAGGCCGAGCTTTCACTGGAGGAGGTTTCCTCTGCTGTAGGGATCAGTCCCGGCTACTTGAGCCGTCTGCTGAAGCAGGAAACAGGCTTCTCTTTCATCGAGTACATCACCCGCGTTCGCATCACCAACGCCATCCAGCTCATGAACGACCCGGCGATGAAGATATATGAAGTGGCGGAGGCGGTTGGTTACCAAAGCCAGCATTACTTCAGCCGGGCATTCAAGAAAGTATTCGGCCGGCCCCCGGTGGAATACAGGAAGGGCGGAGCGTAATGTGCAGGCGCGTCCTTCGGATAGCAGCGGCTGTGATCCTGACGATGCTCGCAGGGGCGTGCCAAAGGGACAACTTCGGCCCTCAGCCATTCGAATTCGTCATCGGCGTATCCCTGGCGAATCTGACCGAACCGTGGCGCATCAACATGAACGCCGAGATCAAGGCGCAGGCTGCGACCTATGAAAACCTTCGCGTGGTTTTCACCGACGCCGCGGACTCGGCGCAGCGGCAGGTCCGGGACGTCCAAAAGCTCCTCGATTCGGGCATCGACCTGCTCATCATATCACCGACCGATGCGCAAGCTCTCACTCCGGTCATCGCCGATGCCTACAACGAGCGCCGCATTCCCGTGATACTCCTGGACCGCTCGGTCATCGGCTACGACTACACCCTGTTCATAGGGCCGGACAACCGGCTCATCGGCAAGCAGGTCGGGCTATACGTGGCTGAGCTTCTGGGCGAGGAGGGGGGGGAAGTGATGGAGATCCTGGGTCGGGCCGGCTCCCCTCCGGTGACGGACAGGAGTCTCGGCTTCCGTGAAGCGATCGCGCATTCACCGAACATCAGGATCGTGGGCGCCATCAGCGCGGACTGGCTGCGGGATAAGGCCGAGGACGAGCTAACCGTCTGGCTGCAGTCACACCCCTCGGTTGATGTTATTTTTGCCCACAACGACGCCATGGCCTTCGGGGCCTACAAGGCGGCGAAGAGGCTCGGTATCAAAGGGATCAAGTTCGTGGGAATCGACGGCCTTCCCGGTCCGGAGGGGGGCCAGGAAATGGTGAACCGGGGACAATTTTCCGCTACCTTCACCTGTCCCACCGGCGGCAGGGAAGCGGTGATCTATGCGATGGACATCCTCAATCACGTAGAGGGCATCCCCAAGAAGATGATCCTCCGCACCACGCTGCTCACTAAAGAAACCATCGCCAGGGGAGCTCTTTCCCCGACACCCCGAGTGCCCGCCTCCAACCCGGACCACAAGATCGTGCTGGGCTTCGCCCAGGTGGGAAAGGAGAGCGACTGGCGCCTGGCCAATACTGAATCGATCAAGAGCGCTGCACACGAGGCCGGCATTGATTTGATCTTTCGTGACGGAGAGCAGAGGCAGGAAAATCAGATCATGGCCATCCGCGAGTTTATCGCTAAAAAGGTCGACATCATCGCTTTCTCAGCCAACGTACAGTCGGGCTGGGGAGAGGTGCTGCGGGAGGCCAAGGCTGCGGGGATTCCGGTTTTCATCATCGACCGTCCGGTCGACGAGAAGGACGAGTCACTGTGGGTGACCCTGATGGGCTCGGACTTCCTGGAGGAGGGCCGCCGCTCCGCTCAGTGGCTGGTGAACTACATGAATACCGACAGGCAGGTCAACATCGTAGAACTGCGGGGAACGATCGGTTCGGCCCCCGCCATCGACCGCAAGATCGGCTTCGAAGAGGTGTTGAAAGACTATCCCAACTACACGATCATCAACTCGGAAAGCGGGGACTTCTTCCGCCACACCGGCGAGGAGGTCATGCGGGAGATCCTTAGAGAGCTTTCGGAGAAGGGGCAAAGATTCGAAGTGCTTTTTGCCCACAATGACGACATGGCCATCGGCGCCATCAAGGCCATGGAAGAGGTAGGCTTGAGGCCGGGTAAGGACGTGGTCATCGTCTCCGTGGACGCCATAAGCGACGCATTCAAGGCGATGATCGCCGGCAAGCTCAACTGTTCGGTGGAATGTACACCCCTGCTGGGCCCGCTGCTCATGAAGGCGGTGAAGGACTACTTTGCGGGCAAGTCCCTGCCCGTGCGCATCGTTACATCCGAGGAGGTTTTTCCAGCGGAGGTCGCCCGCAAGGCGCGGGCAGGTCGCAAATACTAATCAAAACACTTTCCCCTCTCTCTACCTATCAGCCTCTCCGTATATCCGGTGGCGAAAAGTACACAGAATAGCCGATCCGTCTAAATACATCAGAGATCAGGGATGATAGGCTGGGGATTGATTTCGATCCAGGTGGAGGAGGGAAGTTATGAAACGGTTCCTGACGGTACTGATGGTCTTTTCCATGCTCTTGTTGGGTTTGACGGGAGGTTTTTCCCAGGAGAAAGATACTGTGAAGTGCGTAGGCATCTATTCGGAAACTGCCGCCGGCTCGGTCAGTTACAGAGTCGGACGGGGCGATTGGGTCGTCGTACAGGTGGGTGATACGATCCCGGCGGATGCGGAAATACAAGTAAACGTGGATCGGGATTGGATAGAGGTAGCGCCCTCGGACAATCCCAAAGCCGTTTATGAAATCACGGGAAAGGAATCGAGGGTCGTACTGATAAAAGTGGCGGATCTGCTGAAGGGAACCCCGAGATCGGTCAGTTTTCCCAATCCAAGCAACGGCAACCCTGATCCGAAGTACAGGAACAAGCTCGTGGTCATAGAATATCTGGGTCGACAGATATACATGACCCGTGATGGGGACACCAAGGACATCAAGTACGGCGACGTGTTGGACAGGACCGGAAAGGTCACCATCATCGCCATCAACAACACGATCACCCTGATGAACGCAAGCGGGGAGGTCACCACGGTGATCGGGCCGCTGAAGTTCGATGTGGAACAGGTGCTTACCAACAAGAAGCTGTACAAATACTTGAATGTCCCGTGGCCGAGATAGGCTAGGACTGAAGGAGGGAAGGGGAAAGGTGTACTAATGAAACAGGGCAGCCCGTAGCCCGGATACGGGCATCGTGAAAGATCGCTTTGGCTTTTACCTGCCGATTCATCCACCGGCGGGCAAAAGAAGAATCGCCTCAAGAAGGCATGTATGACTTAGGGATTAGGAGGAAACTATGAAAAGACGGGGAAGAATCCTCGCATTATGTACGGTGGCGATGCTGGTGTTTTCGGTGGCTGCCTTCGCGGCGCCCAAAACCTGGGTCGTCGGTTTCTCACAGATCGGCTCGGAAAGTGAATGGAGAACCGCCAACACCATCTCGGTTCAAAACGCATTTCTCGAGGATCCGAGCTTCAACCTTATCTATTCCGATGCGCAGCAGAAGCAGGAGAACCAGATCAAAGCTCTACGATCTTTCATCGCACGGAGGGTCGACTGCATCCTGTTCACGGCGCTCGTGGAGACCGGCTACGGTCCTGTTCTTCAGGAAGCGAAGAGAGCCGGGATTCCGGTCGTCATGATTGACCGGGACGTCGCGAAGGAAGACCGCGGCCTCAGACTGACGATTATGGGCTCCGACTTCGTCAGGGAAGGGGAGAAAGCCGCCGAATGGCTTGCCGAGTATCTGAAGAAAAAGGGCATCGACGACGGCAGAAAGACGATCAATATCGTCGAGCTTCAGGGGACCACCGGCTCGGCTCCCGCCATCGACAGATACAATGGCTTTCGAAACGTCATGAAAAAACATTCCAACTGGAAGATCAGTCGCTCTCAGACAGGCAACTTCACAAGCTCCGAAGGTAAGATGGTCATGGAGGCTTTTCTGAAAGCGGACAGAAACATTGACGTATTGTATGCCCACAATGACCAGATGGCGCTTGGGGCCATCCAGGCTATCAAAGAAGCGGGCTTGAAGCCCGGCAAAGATATCATCATCGTGGGTGTAGACGCGGTAAAAGGCGCCTTCGAAGCCATGGTTGCCGGTGAGATGAACTGCTCCGTGGAATGCAGCCCTCTGTTGGGACCTCAGGCGGTGCAGGCGGTCCGGGATCTGAGGGACGGGAAGAAACTCCCCGCCCGGATCTGGACGATCGAGGGTATTTTCGACCAGACAACCGCGGCTGCGGCCCTGCCGACCCGCCAGTATTAAAAATTTCTGAAATAATGCGAGGCCGCGCGCGGCCTCGCATTCACCCATCGCGGATTTATTGAGATCATAACAAACGGAGGTTAGCTCATGTCAGAGAGCACCCCCATCCTCGAGATAAAGAAGATCAACAAGTATTTCCCAGGCGTGAAAGCGCTGTCCAACGTCGATTTCCGGCTATTCAAGGGCGAAGTGCACACCATCATGGGCCAGAACGGTGCAGGGAAATCGACCCTGGTCAAGGTCCTCACGGGCGTTCACAGACATGATTCCGGTGAAATGCTCTTAGAAGGCAAATCGATTAGACCGGATTCGCCACTGGCCGCTCAGAGGCTGGGAATCAGCACGGTGTATCAGGAAATCAACCTCTGTCCAAACCTGTCCGTAGCGGAGAACATATTTGTCGGCAGACAGCCGATGAGATTTGGACGGATCGATTGGAAAGAACTCAATCGCAGGGCGGAGGAAGCGCTTTCCAGGTTGCATATCAGCATAGACGTGACGCAGTTGCTCTCCTCCTATTCGATTGCCGTCCAGCAGATGGTCGCTATCGTACGCGTGCTGGACGTTTCCTCGAAAATACTGGTCCTAGACGAACCGACCTCAAGTCTGGACGAAACGGAAGTAGATCAGTTGTTCAAAGTCATCCGGAATCTGCGGGACGAAGGGCTGGCAATCCTGTTCATTACCCACTTTCTGGATCAGACCTATCAGATCTCGGATCGGATCACGATCTTGAGAAACGGCGAACTGGTCGGGGAGTTTCATACCGAGGCCCTTCCGAAACTGGAGCTGATCGCCAAAATGCTCGGAAAGGAATTGTCCGAGTTCAGCTACGACATTACGGGCGGCGAGAGCAAAAAAGAAGGCGCAAGGGCGGAACAGGAGGCCAAGAACCTTCTGCAGGTCAAGGGGCTCGGATTGCGCGGCTCGATCGCCCCCTTTGATCTCGATCTGAATGAAGGAGAGGTGCTGGGATTGGCTGGACTCCTGGGCTCCGGCAGAACCGAGATGGCACGCCTAATATTCGGAATCGACGCGGCCAACCGGGGAGAGATTTTCGTCCGAGGGAAGAAAAAGGATATCAACGCGCCGCGGGCCGCGATGCTGGCCGGAATGGGTTTCTGTTCGGAAGACCGGAAAAACGAGGGGATCTTCTCCGAGCTGACCGTCCGGGAAAACATCATCCTGGCTCTGCAGGGCGCCAGGGGAACCTTTCGGTACATTCCGAAGAAAAAACAGTTGGAGATCGCCGAAGAGCTGATCAAGTCACTGGACATCAAGACGCCCAGCGCCAACAACGAGGCCGGCCAGCTCAGCGGAGGCAACCAGCAGAAACTGATGCTGGCGCGCTGGTTGGCCACCAACCCGTTCATACTCATCCTGGATGAACCGACCCGCGGCATAGACGTGGGAGCTAAGGTGGAGGTCATGGAGCTCATCCTGAACCTGAGCAGGCAGGGAATCGGCGTGATTTTCATCTCTTCGGAGTTCGAAGAGCTCATCCGCTGCAGCACGAAAATCGCCGTGCTCAAGGACAAGGAGAAAATCGCAGAGCTCAGCGGCGAGGCAATGAGCGAGAGCGGCATCATGCACGCAATCGCGGGAGGGAAATGAAAATGTTGAAAGCTTTGAACCGCAGCAAAATTTTGTGGCCCCTCGTTGCTCTGGTCATTCTGTTGCTCTTCAATCTATTTTTTACCCCGAACTTTTTCCGAATAGAGATCATGGAAGGGCATTTGTTCGGTAATCCAATAGATATCCTCAAGAACGGCGCCCCGATCATGCTGCTGGCAATCGGCCTGACCCTGGTCATCGCCACTCATGGAATCGACATTTCTGTCGGGTCCGTAGTGGCCATATCCGCCGGAGTTGTGGCCATGCTGATCGGCGGTGACCTGGAGGGTAATACCAGGTTCCCCATCGCCTTCGCCATGGCGGTCGCCCTGCTCGTGTGCACCTCCGCGGGAGTGTGGAACGGGATGCTCGTTTCCCGGATCGGTATGCAGCCCATCGTAGCCACCCTGATCCTCTTCGTAGCCGGCCGCGGGATCGCCATGGTGACCACGAACGCCATGGTAATCTGGCTGTATGCAAAACCTTTCGCGTATTTGGGCCAGGGATACCTGATCGGCCTGCCGTTTTCCATATACATCGTGGCCTTCCTGCTCCTGGCCACCTTTCTGGCGACAAGGAAGACGGCGCTGGGTATGTTCATCGAAGCGGTGGGAATCAACCCGACAGCCACCCGCTTCTCCGGCATCAACTCCAAGAACATCCTACTCGGGGTATATGCCTTCAGCGGTTTCTGCGCGGGGGTTTCCGGGTTGATCGTCTGCTCCACAGTGATGAGTGCGGACGGGAACAACGCGGGGAATCTGTTCGAGCTGGACGCGATCCTGGCCGTGGTGCTGGGGGGCACCTCCCTGAATGGCGGCAGGTTCTTCCTTCTCGGAAGCATGGTCGGCGCCCTGATCATTCAAACCCTGACCACCACCATCTATGCCTTCAACGTTCCACCGGAAATATCCCAGGTAGTGAAGGCTCTGGTCGTGTACGGCGTCAGCCTGCTGCAGTCGGACAGGCTGCAGGTGGCGGTTGCGGGAGTGCTCGGCAGGCGGGAGGCGGCGGCATGAAGGAGAGAAGAGCCGTCATCAATCCGAGAAGCCTGCCGGTCCTCATTACCCTGGTTCTCTTCCTGGCCATGTTCGGTGCGGGTTCGATCGCCTTTACGGGCTTTTTCTCACTGCAGAATTTCCTGAATCTGTTTATTGACAACGCCTACCTCTTGATACTGGCCGTCGGCATGACCTTCGTGATCATATCGGGAGGAATCGACTTGTCGGTCGGTTCCATGCTCGCCCTGTCCACGATGGTCACCTCCAGCCTGTTGGAAAAGTCTCATCTCAGTCCGGTATTCGTGATACCGATCGTCCTTGCCATGGGAATGGCGATGGGCCTGTTCATGGGCTACCTCATCCAGGCCTTCAATCTCCCGCCGTTCATCATAACCCTTGCCGGTCTGTACCTGGCCAGGGGGTTGTGCTACGTGGTAAGTATCGACACCATCGCCATTACCAACGAATTCTGGCAGAAAGTGGCCTACTACCGGCTCGATCTAATCGGCTATAACTCACTCACCCCCGGCGCCCTTATTGCCATCGCCCTCGTGCTGGCGGGGCTGTACATCTCGCGTTTCACGAAATTCGGACGGACAGTGTACGCCATCGGCGGAAACGAACAGTCCGCCCTGCTGATGGGGCTCCCAGTGGCGCGCACCAAGATCTCGATCTACGCACTGAACGGTTTTTGTTCCGCCCTGGCCGGGATCGTCTTCACCTTCTACACGCTCTCCGGTTATGCCCTTAATGGAAAGGGTATGGAGCTGGACGCCATTGCCTCGGTGGTGATCGGCGGAACCCTCCTGACCGGCGGAGTTGGGTCCATCCTGGGAACGGTGGTGGCCGTGCTGGTGTATGGGACCATCCAGGTGCTCATCATGTTTCAGGGGACCCTCAACTCGTGGTGGACGAGAATCGTGATCGGCTTCCTGGTTTTCCTGTTCTGTTTCTTGCAGAGGTTGTTCGAATCGGGGGAAAACGCCCTGGTCTGGAAAGAGCGATCTCAAGACACCCGGATATCGTCGGCAGATGTATGACATCGAGCAAGCTGGTCGTAGGGATCGATTTCGGGGCCGACTCTGCACGTTCCGTGATCGTGGACGCGGGAGACGGCAAGGAACTCGCAAGCCAGGTCTCCTACTACCCGCGCTGGGCGGCCGGATTGTACTGCGATCCGGCCAGAAATATGTTCCGCCAGCACCCCTTGGATTATAGGGAAGCCCTTGAGGAGTCGGTAAGGGGAGCGCTGCACAAGCTGGGAAAAAACGCCGGCAGGAGGGTCGTTGGCATAGGAATCGATACAACGGGCTCCACTCCCTGTGCGGTTGACCGGGGCGGTACCCCCCTGGCTCTCACCAAGGGATTCGGAGAGAATCCAAACGCCATGTTCGTACTGTGGAAAGACCACACAGCCGTGGAGGAGGCGGCTCTCATCAACCGGGTAGTCCACGGGTGGGTAGGAACGGATTTCACCAAATATGAGGGAGGGGCGTACTCCTGCGAGTGGTTCTGGTCGAAGATCCTTCACCTGCTGCGCGGGGACCGCAAGGTGCGGGAGCGTGCTTTTTCCTGGGTGGAGCATTGCGACTGGATGAGCGCGCTGCTGACCGGAACAACCGATCCCCTCACGATGAAGCGCAGCCGCTGCGCGGCCGGACACAAAGCCATGTGGCACACGGAGTGGGGCGGGCTTCCCCCCCAGGAGTTCTTCACGAAGATCGACCGGCTACTGCGGGAAGCGCGTGAGAGACTGTATCGGGAGACCCACAGCTCGGATGTGCCCGCCGGCGGTCTAACGGACCAGTGGGCGAGGCGGCTGGGTCTGGAGCCTGGAACCGCTGTCGCGGTCGGCGCCTTCGACGCCCACATGGGCGCTGTGGGCGGAGGAATCCGGCAGGGGGCCCTGGTGAAGATCATGGGGACCTCCACCTGCGACATGCTCGTAGCCCGGGCCAGGGCGCTGGAGGGCAAGTGCATCGAGGGCATCTGCGGACAGGTGGATGGTTCGATCATCCCCGGTATGGTCGGTCTGGAAGCCGGCCAGTCGGCCTTCGGCGATGTATACGCCTGGTTCCGGGAGCTCCTGTCCTGGCCTCTCACCGACGCTCTGCGGGGTACTGCCGCCCTGGCCGGCGCAGCTAGAGCAGGGGTGGCGGACGCCGCCAAGACCGGCATGCTCGGGAAGTTCAGGGGAGAGATCGAGCGGAACATCCTCTTCCGGCTCTCCGCCGAGGCCGAGAAGGTGGAACCGCAGGATTCCACGGTCCTGGCTTTGGACTGGCTGAACGGCCGCAGGACTCCCTTCGCTGATAATTCCGTCAAAGGGGCTATCATCGGACTCACCCTGGGGACGGATGCGCCTAAGATCTTCCGTGCCCTGGTTGAGGCAACCGCATTCGGCTCCAGGGCGATCATCGAGCAGTTTCGACGGCAAGGGCTGCCGATCAACACGGTGATCGCCCTGGGCGGCATTGCCCGCAAGAGCCCCCTGGTTATGCAGGTGATGGCGGACGTTCTGGACATGACCATCCGGGTGGCTGCTTCCGAGCAGGCCAGTGCGCTAGGCGCCGCCATGTTCGGCGCGGTGGCCGCCGGGGTCTACCCCTCGGTAACCGCAGCTCAGAAAAGGATGGGAAGCGGCTTCGACATGGCCTTTGCACCGAATAGACGGCGAGTTGGGGTGTACGCGCGGCTATACCGCAGGTACGCCAGTCTGGCAGCCACTCTCGAGGGATTCCTGCGAACCGCCTGAGAAGAGATCCGGACAAGGTTGGAAAAAATTGGTGGCATCTGGTGAAGGCTGGCCGGGGGCGCCCAGTCTATCTCCTCCAGGATTGGATCCGATCACTTCCAACTGCGGTCGTGTCGCCGACTGCCATGACAACCTCTGCGACCCCATGTCTTTCAAGGATTAGCCGGTTCCCAACCCCTTCGCGAAATCGAAAGTTCGATGAGTATTTCCCGAAAGAGCCGCCAGAAAAGGATCGGATGTACCTTTTAAAACGCAGCGTGAAACGATTGTGAAACGCCGCCCCACTTAACGTCACAAATATCTGGAGGGAAGGGGAGGCTGATCTCGGCATGGTCCGGGGTGCCGCTCACGAGAGCGATCCTGAGGCCGGGTATCTAATCTCAATGTGGGTTGCTCTCGAAGCGCGACTGCAAGGGATTGGGGCCGCGCTGGCCGACGAAGTGATCGAGTGGGCGAGAAGACGAGGCTTTCGACGGCTCGTCCTGGACGTCGGAGAGGCCAACCTGACGGCGCGGGCGCCCTATGAGAGCCGGCGGTTCATCGAAACCGGCACTACCAGGACGTTGCCGCCGCCTCGGGAGCACGTGAAGGAACTAGAAATGCAGATCGAGCTATAGGATGGCAAATTGGCGTACTTGAGCTTGATTACGATAACGCACGCGGTGGGACTCGAACCAGCGTCTTGAAGCGTGCACAATCAGCGTTCTGGAATTCCTGGCTTTTCCCGATCTGGTCTATGCCGTTTCTATTTGATGATCTTGATTCTGTGTATTCAGTGTAAGCGAATACAAGTATACTATCGCCAAGAGATTCTTCCAGGAGGATACAGGATGGCTAATACGTATACTGCAATAACCAAGCGGGATGGTGAATGGTGGATCGGTTGGATTGAGGAAGTGCCGGGAGTCAATTGCCAAGAGAAAAGCCGGGAAGAATTGATTGAAAGCCTCAGGATCACCCTTAAGGAGGCGCTCGAATTCAATCGCGAGGAGGCAAAGAAAGCTGCTGCTCCGGATTATTCGGAAGAACCGCTCACGGTATAAAGCGGGAGGAGCTTCTCAAGCATCTTCGGCACAACGGCTGTGTTTTTGTTCGCGAAGGAGGCAGCCATTCATGGTGGGCCAATCCCCGTTACAACAAACGCTCGTCGGTCCCACGGCACCGAGAGATCAGAGACCAATTGGCACGAAAGATCTGCAAGGATTTAGGAATACCCTTCTTGAAATGAATTGTAACTAAAAACAACTAATTATTAACTACATAAAGAATTGGAGGTGGCGGGAGTCGAACCCGACCGGCGCCGCTTCCACCGGTTGCGATGGTTTCCCATTTCCTCCCACGTCTTGCTATAAATTATTACATGGGAAATAGATAATCAAGAGTCCATTTGTTATTCGTTCACACCGGTTGCCACGAAATACCAGGATTTACACGTTCAACCGTACACGGTTTAGTACACGGTAAATCTCGAGCCGTCCGTATGAAGGATTTGGACGGTGCTCTTCAACGACATCCCGGACTTCTCAAAGGTTGAGGCGGGTGAACTGGATACGGAGGAGACTGACTCTTTGCTCTCGTCGAACCCGGCGGAATCCTGTACCGCAAGCGTGTTGGAATTTTTGTCAGATAAAAATGCTACAGTTTGTACTTCACGGAAAGGAATTGTTTCTTAAATCCCGGCGCCGCAGATCGGTAGATATTCTCACAAATTATCGATCCGCTCGCCAGCATTCACTCTCTGCCTATCCGCATCTTTGCCGTTCGACAATTCGCGTGAGCTCGTCCCACAGCCGTTTTGCCATTTCGCGGTCGTAGCTCTCCGGAGATGCCTGCACTATCCGCAGCTTAGGATCGAGGTACTTCCCGCTCACGCCGTCCAGCTCATCAGCGCTCGCTGCGTAGACCGATGGTATCGCTCCCTTCTCGGGTGATTTACCGAAAGGACTCATGAGCTTTCCGATCAGCGCTTCGCCGCGTGTCGCGTAGCTTGGGCGCGTATTCACGAAACCGGGATTTACGGCGTTGCATGTCACTCCGGTTCCCTCCAAGCGTCGCGCCAACTCGAATGTCACGAGGTTTAAACCGAGCTTTGAGTTGGCGTATGCCTTCATGCGGGAGAAGCCCGTCGCAAGCTGCAGATTCCCGAAATCAATCTTACCGGCTTTGTGAGCCGGCGATGAGACATTGACTATCCGTGACGGAGCACTACGCTCTAATAGCTGCCGAAGCTCTTGGCTCAGGACAAATGGCGCGACTAGATTCACAGAAAAGGTGAGCTCGAGTCCCTCCGGTGTCACGGTCCGTGAGCCATACGCAACCCCGGCGTTGTTGACCAGAACGTCCACGCTCACGTAATTACCTGCAATCCGCCGTGCTAGTTCCATTGTCTCCGAGATACTCGAGAGATCTGCGATGAGCAGGTCTACCGGTTGATTGGTGACTTTCCGGACGCGCCCCTGCGCCATCGCCCCCCGCTCTGGATCTCGCGCGACCATCACTATCCGTGCACCCATTCGGCCCAGGCTCTGAGCCGTCTCGAGTCCGATTCCACCATTTGCACCGGTGATTACACATGTTTTTCCTTCCACTGTTATTTCCTCCTTGTCATGGAGTTGATCGCCCGGGTCGCCAGCAGGAGCCCTGCAATCGCAAAGCCACCGACAACAACTAAACAGAGCCAAAGAGGAAACTCACCCTCCTGACCACGCAGAACCCCCTGTCGGATCCCGTCGACCAGATAGCTCGTGGGATTCGCCATAGCGCCAATTCGCATCCAGCTGGGGAGCGATCGGAGCGGATAAAGGGCGTTGCTCAAGAAGAGCACCGGGAGGTTCAGTAACATGATCATGGCATGGTAGGCCATCAGGTCGTCGGTCTGCGATGCCACAGCAAGCGCAAGCCCTGAGAAACCGATTGAATAGCCGATTGCCAGAATTATTGCTGTGATCCACCCCAAAACGCTCCCTCCGGACTCAGCGCCGATAAGCGCTCCGACCGCGAATATGACTACTGCCTGTATCATCGCCTTGGAGACGGTACTGCCTATAGTCCCCAGTAGAATGCTCACACGTGGAATGGGTGCAACAAGGTATTCCTTTAGGATGCCGCGGACCCGCTCATCGAGCCACGTCATTCCTCCACCGATCGCCCCACCCATCGCGCTCAGGGCAACGATTCCGGGCAACATGAACCCTACATAGCTGCCTGTCCCGGATGTCTGTGCGCTGACCACGGTTCGTGCCATGCCGACGCCGAACAAGACTACCCACAGGATGGGTTGGATCATGGTTCCAAAGAGCTCCTCACCATTGGTCAGGAACTTTCGCATATGCTTTCGCCAGATTGTTGCTGTTGAGTCAATTGCCAACGTCATAAATTCTCTCCGTTTTTCATTTCGTGACCGGTTTGTTTGAAGAACACGCCGCCAAGGTTGGGTTTAGTAACGGACACATCCCTTATTGTGAAATCGACCTCGCCCGCAGCTGCGACAATCTCGGCGATCCGGCGGGACGACGAACTCACGCCAATCAGCACGCCGCCATCGACCGCAGTGACCTCCTGTACTTCATCAAGCCCGCGGAGCCGCTGTATCAGCGCCCGTGATGATCCCTCTCCCCGGAGCGTCACAGTGTCGGCTCCCAGCGCCTCTATAAGCTCACTCGGACTGCCCTCGGCAACAAGCTTGCCTCGGTCCATGATGCCCACTCTATCCGCTAGCTGCTCTGCCTCGTCGAGGTAGTGTGTCGTGAGCAGAACAGAAAGATCTGTGCGTTGCATGAGATCCTTAATGTAGGTCCAGATCCTCGAGCGGCCGTTTGGATCTAGCCCGAGGGTCGGCTCGTCAAGAAATAGGACATTTGGCACAGTCACAAGCGCCCGTGCCAATTCCAGTCGCCTTTTCATACCGCCGGAGTAGGAGCTGCACTTCCGGTCCGCCGAGTCAGACAGATCAACCAACGGCAGAAGTTCGTTGGACCTTCTCCGACACTCAGTTGAGGAAAGACCGTAGAGACGACCGTGATACATTAGAATCTGGCGCCCGGTGAGGGCCTCGTCGAGCACCATCTCCTGGAACGTAACGCCAATTGATCCGCGCACGGCCTTTTCGTCTTCAACCACGTCGTATCCGTTAACCTTAGCTGTTCCCGCAGAAGGAGACGCCAGGGTCGTGAGAATAGAGATCGTTGTCGTCTTGCCCGCGCCATTCGGTCCAAGAAGCGCATAGATGGTGTTCTTCTCGACGACTAGATTCAGTCCATCTACGGCTTGTACACCACTACTGTACGTCTTGGACAGGTCCTTCACCTCAACGGCTTTGATTGCGCTCATAGCACCGATCCCATAGCCATTCATCTTGTGCGTCCTTGCTTCGGATGTACCGAGCGATCCATCCGATCAATGATTTTATCCAGGAATGCAATATCGAGATCTGCGAGTCGCCGGGCATACTCAATCGGAAGCTGGGCGCTACCGACATGTTCATGTTGATCTTCTGAGCCCGTTCCCAGTGCCTTTCGAAAGGCAGCTGCGGCATCTCGTCGACTGCACAGTAGCTGCAGCGCCTCCGCCTTTTGCAGCTCATCCAGGAAACCAATGCTCACTATGGCCGGTGATTCATTGGGCAGATACGTCATCAACTGCTCTTTCAGCAGCCGAAAGAAAGCTCTCTCTCCGTCTTTGGTCACCGAATATACCTTGCGTACCCGATCTCCGGTTGATTCGCCCCTGTGTGCAATCCAGCCATCTCTTTCCATCCGATCAAGAAGGTTGTATGCGGTTGGTTTCTTCAACGTCACCGGAGCCCCGCCTTCGAGGTGTTCATTGAGCAGATACCCGTGCATATCCGCCTTTCGGAGCAAGCCCAGAAGCAGTAGTTTTCGTTCTTCTGTCATTCGCAATTCTCCTTTTTTCGATAGTCAGAACTGACTATGACAGCAACAGTATAATCAGTTCTGACTATATTGTCAAATAAAACGCAGGTTTTTTTGCGCTGCCATTATTGATCCAGTTCAGTCAGAACCTTGAATTGCCCGCTGTGACGTTGGATCATTTCTGGAATCGATGCCAAGGATTAGAAAAGGGTCAGTAGTTCTACCGCTTGCCTGAGACCGAACTTGAACCGGTACGGATCTGTTTGCCCAGCACATCCAGTCCTTCTATCCGGATACTATCCCATGGCGCAGCAATATACCAAATGCAGCAAAGTGATTCTGATGTATCTAGGTTAGGTCATTGAATTGGTTGATATGATAATTCGCTACATAGTAATTATTTGGAGGTGGCGGGAGTCGAACCCGCGTCCTGAAGCGCGTCCCAAGAATCTCTA
>CAZPPB010000004.1:0-68838 GCA_964588355.1 uncultured Spirochaetaceae bacterium
CCGGAAGGTAGCAGCGGTAAGTACCTTGTTGATGAGATGTAACTTGGCTTGGTTGCCGCTAAGGGGTTTTTCTTTTTAGCGGGCGGTTGCGCTTTTGAGAGATCGAAGCGAACCCGCCTGGCCGAAATTGGAATAAAGGTTCCAAGGATAGGGCAATCCGATGGCATACGAGGTAACCGCCACACGTAAGCGTCCCCAAACCTTTGATGAAATGGTGGGGCAGGATTTTATTGTCTCCACTTTGAAGAACTCGATCTCCCAGGGACGGATAGCCCATGCCTTTCTGTTTGCCGGACCCCGGGGAGTGGGGAAGACTTCCGCAGCCCGGATTCTGGCCAAGGCTCTGAACTGTGAGCAAGGACCAACGGAACAACCCTGCGGACAGTGCACCTCCTGCGTGGAGGTAGCCCAGGGCAACAGTCTGGATGTGATTGAGATCGACGGAGCCTCCAATACGAGCGTCAACGATGTCAGAGAGATCAAAGACGAGGTGTTGTTTGCTCCCAACTCGAACCGCTACAAGGTGTACATCATCGATGAGGTACACATGCTGTCCAACAGCGCCTTCAATGCTCTGCTGAAAACCATCGAAGAGCCGCCGTCGTACATCGTCTTCATCTTTGCCACGACGGAGGTACACAAAGTACCAGCCACTATCCGTTCTCGCTGTCAGCAGTTTAACTTTCGCCTGATCTCATCTTCCCAGATCAAAGAGATGCTTCAGCGGGTGGTGGAAGAGCTCTCCATTCAGGCCGAAGAGGCGGCTCTGTTCTGGATCGCCAAAGAATCCACGGGCAGTCTGCGGGACGCCTACACACTGCTGGACCAGGTGGTTTCTTTTTCCGGGGACGGCATTACCCAGGAGAAAATCAGGGCGAAGCTGGGTTTGGTCGGGCTCGACCAGATCAATCGCATCGTTAATATTATATCACAAAGAGATAAAAAAGCAATACTGGAGAGTTGTTCGGAGGTTTTGGACCGAGGGGTGAGCGTAGAGCAGTTTGTAGTAGACTTGATCGATTATTTTCGCAACCTGCTGTTCCTGAAGTGCGGGATCCGCAAAAGTTCGCTCCTCTCCGGTTCGCCCGATGACTATCCCGGTGAATTGCTGGAATCTTTCAGCACCGAACAGATCGAAAAAGCAATCGAGCTGCTGCTGGAGTTGCACAGAAACCTGCGCTTATCCCTGCAGCAACGATTCGATCTGGAACTGGTGATGTGTCAGCTGGCAAACCTGCAGGATCTTATAGATCCGGCTGAGCTGTTGAAGACGATCCGGGCGGTGAAGATAGATCTTTTTTCCGCTCCTTCCTCAAGCCAGGTACATCGGGGCTCCGCTGCACCCGCTCAGAGGGCAGCCGCGCCGGGCACCGCCGCAGCGAAAGAGGCAGAAAACGATTCGGGCAAGAAATCGGGGAGTTTTGATGATCTGATCGAAGCCGTCCGCCGAGAGAAACTTGCCCTTTCCACCCTCCTGGAAAAGTGTGAATCCTGGCGGATTGCCGATGGTGAGCTGCTACTGGAGTTCTCAGCCCAGGACCGCTTTTCAGCGGAGCAGGTGAGCAGAGAAAGAGATACGCTTGTCAAACACGCAAGCCGGGTGTTTTCCGATCAGGATGTGCGCAGGTTGCGTGTCGAAATATTAGGGGGCGAGCAGAACTCCTCCTCGCATGTCAATGAACAGGCGGAAATCGTGAAGAAGATATTTCGCGGGGAGATTATTGATAAGGGAGATTAATCATGGCTGCTGGTAATCCTTTCGATTTTCTTAAACAATTCGGCAATATTCAGGAGCGGATGAATGAAATCCAAAACCGACTGCAGGGGATCAGTGTCGTTGGGTCGGCTGGCGGAGATATGGTTCAGATCGAGATGAATGGGCACATGCAGGTGCTGGATGTTCGGATTTCTGAAGAAGCGGTCGACCCCGAGGACATTACAATGCTGCAGGATCTTCTTCGGGCCGCCTTTTCAGATGCCCTGCACAAGATCAAGGAAAAAATACGTGAAGAGGCATCCTCTTTGACCGGAGGGCTCAATCTGCCCCCCGGTTTCCTGGGTATGTAAGGTGACCGCATTAGAACGGCTGATTGAAAACCTGGCGAAACTACCGGGATTGGGAAAGAAGAGCGCCTCCCGGATCGCCTACTTCCTCCTTCGTTCAGATCCGGCCTACGTCCAGTCCCTCTCCGGGGATTTGCTCGACCTCAAGCAAAAGATGAAACCCTGCCCGGTGTGCGGGAACTACACGGAAGACGTGCCCTGCAGGATCTGCACTGACAGCCAACGGGACAGACATACCCTGTGTGTAATCGAGGAACCGAAGGATCTGCTGTCCGTGGAGATGACCCATCAGTATCATGGCCTCTATCATGTGCTGATGGGAGCCATATCCCCGATCGACGGCGTCGGTCCGGAAAGTCTACGGATCGACAGCCTGCTGAAACGGGTACGGCAGGAGGGTTTCCGGGAAATTATCCTGGCCACCAATCCCACGGTTGAGGGGGATACCACGGCGGTATACCTGGCCGGCCTGCTCAAAGAGTTCGGTGTATCCGTGACCCGTCTTGCCCTCGGTTTGCCCGTCGGAGGGGATCTGGAGTACGCGGACCGTTTGACCCTTGCCCGGGCTCTCGAAGGGCGCCGAAAGATCGAGTAGTCCGACGGTTTTGCCGTCGTTCAGATCTTATCGATCAGGATCGAACACTTGCCTGAGGGAATCGGAAGGGTTTTCTTCTTGGAATCAAGCACGTTGACCGTCAGGTAGTACAGTTTCTCCGATTCCAGACGTATCTCCCAGCCCCGGCCGCTCTTGTTGCTCAATATCGAAATCATGTTCCGTTTCAGTGCCAGATCTTCGATACCCATGATCTCCAGGCTGGGGATGATCCAATCCACGGTCTTTCGAGGCAGGGAGATGTACAGACCGATCACGTTTTCGATCATCAAGGCTACAGTCGATAGAGCTGTATACGGAAGAAACATCGGGCGAGGGAATTGAGTATTGCCCGGCCACGAGGCCGCTCCCTCGCGCGCCGGGGCGTAGGCTTCCCACAGAGTGCCCTTCATGCCCTCGTCGGTATGCAGACCCTCCAGGACGAAGTACAGATGCTTGATCGAGCACTCTCGAGCCAGCTCGAACTTTCCGTATTTTTCCAGTCCTTTGATGATCATATAGGTGAGGAACGGAAAAACGGAACCGCGAAAGCCGTACCCCCTCTGGTCGAAGTCTTTTTCGTTGGCCGCCAGAGAAGGGAAGGGATTTTCCAATCCGAATGTCTTCGGATCGGTCAGATGGGCGATCAATCCCTCCGCGCGAACCTCGTTTGGAATTTCCGCCAGCAGCGGCCAGAAAGAGGCAGCGGTTTTTACCTTTACCTGTTTCTCATCCTTGTCGAGGTCGTAGTAGAAACGATCCCTGTCATTCCACATCAGAGAGCTGATGCGTGTCTTCAGAGAGAAGTAGGCTTTCTTGTATCGGTAGCTTATCTCTTTGTCGTTGAGAATGTCCCCCAAAGCCGACATGTACAGGGCGTTGATGGCGACCTGGGTGTTGAAGTCGACCGGGTATTTCATGTTTTGCCGGGGACTGTTGGTCATCACGGTTGCGGAAAGGGGAACGGCGTACAGGCCGTTTTCCTGTCTGCATACCCGCTCCAGCCAGGCAAAGTAACGCTCCAGGACGGGCATGATCTCCCGTACTCTCTTCTTGAGTCCAATTTTGTGGTAGATGTTGTACTCCGCCCAGGCGTACAGAGGCGGAAGGATGCCTTCGTGATTTTTCCTGCTGAGTACGGGTTTGCCGTCTTTTATAGCGTATTCGCCTCGAATTGCGCCGTCGGCCTCCTGTTTATGATAGAAGTTGTCGAGCAGCGACAGCACGGGAAATACCCGATTGCTATAAACTAAAAAAAAAGTTGCCAGGATGGCTTCAAACTGATTGATCGACTCGGCGTCCGGATAGCTGAAATACTTGGGTTGGAGGCCGTTCTCGGAAGTCCCCCGCTTCCAGAAACCCTTGAGACGGTTGAAGGTATAATCGTACATATCGGTCAGGTCGTGATCGTAAAAATGCAGCTTCGGGAATTCCTTCTTACCCACTTCAACCTCTTTAAATCGACTAATACTTTGCTCTTTATTGTATCATCCCGGGGATGCACGTCAAATTTTTTACGGGAGGGTTTCGATCACTTCCAGAGACGGCTGTCCGGATCGTTGTGTTTATGATGATACCATTTAAAAACGGCTCACAAACCAAAGATTGGCCGCTAAAGTCTTCTCTCAGAATATATTACTGGTTTGTTGCGGTGTCAAGTTTTTTTCCTGCCCTCATCAAGGCGCATCGTCCCGCAGGTTCGGTCGCGGAGGCGGAGGGATTCTACCCATGGGTTGACACGGGCAGCGACCCTGTGTTCAATGGGCGTCAAATGAAAGTCATGGAACGGGAAGAACTGGATATCACAGCTCATCTGGCTCGTCTGGAGCTGTCCGATGAAGAAACCAAGCGATTCGAGCAGGCGGTTGTTCAAATGTTGGAGTACTTTTCGAAGATGAGAGAGTTCGATGTGGAAGGACTGCCCCCGACCGCCCAAATGACACAAACCAACCGAACCCGCAAAGATGCTGCAATCGTGAATGAAGATACCGAGGCAATCCTCGGCAACGCTCCCGAGCTCGAAGATCGTTTCATCGTTATTCCCAACGTTCTGTAATCGAGGTCATTTCCAATACAGAGGAATCTGTGCGAGCATGCGCGGCCTAAACCACAGCGGATAGCCGAAATTGAGAGGGCTTGAATTTTGGACAAATCGGGACAGCCAAATTCCTGGAGTCGAGCGCTTGCCGACCCAGCACAGCGATCATCCTGGATGCAGTTCGTCCGCGATCGGGACAAACAGATCCGGGCGTTCCTGCAGTTCGACCCTGAGCTCGGTCGGGAGATAGCCTCCGGAGCCGACTGCGACTCTTCCGAATCCAGCCGGACAGGTCCTTTGAGGGGAATCCCCTTCGCAGTCAAGGACAATATCGCCGTTCGCAGCTTCAAATTGACCTGCGGATCCAAACTGCTCGAAAATTTCGTTTCTCCCTACACTGCCACGGCCGTGCAGAGGCTTTTGGAGCAGGGTGCGGTGCCTGTCGGCAAGACGAATCTCGATGAATTCGGAATGGGCTCTTCTACGGAAAACTCAGGATTCGGCATGACCTACAATCCATGGGATCCGGCACGCGTGCCGGGCGGTTCCAGCGGCGGCTCCGCAGCCGCCGTGGCTGCCGGCATGGTTCCCTTTGCCCTCGGGTCCGACACCGGGGGCTCCGTTCGCCAGCCCGCTGCTTTCTGCGGAGTGTATGGACTCAAGCCCACCTACGGAGCTGTCTCCCGATTCGGGCTGGTGGCCTATGCCTCCTCACTGGAGATCATCGGCGTCATCGCCCGGGAGATTTCGGTGATCCGGGATGTGTTTTCGGCGATGCGGGGCAGGGACCCTCGGGATCACAGCTCCGTCGTCTATCCCGAGGCCCAACCGGTACAGGGAAAACCCCTCACCGTGGGCGTACCGGATCTGGGATCGATTCCTCTCCATGAGGAGGTGCAGAGTTCCTGGGAGAAGACCCTGGACGTGTTGAAGAGCCTCGAGTATACCCTGAAAAAAATCGAACTGCCGACGTTGGACTACCTCGTTTCGGCGTACTACGTCATCGCCTGTGCCGAAGCCAGCGCCAATTTGGCACGCTTCGACGGCGTTCGCTATGGAAACAGGAGCGCCGGCTTTTCAGGCAATCCCGAGCAGCTGGTCAAGTGGTCCCGCAGCCGTGGGTTGGGAGATGAGGTCAAACTTCGAATCCTCCTTGGAACCTTCGTGCTGCGCTCCGGGTTCCAGGACCAGTACTACCTGCGGGCGCAGCGGATCCGCACGGCGATCCGCCGGGAGTTCGAAGGCGCCTTTTCCGGAGTCGATCTGATTCTCATGCCCGTCTATCCCTGCGGTCCGTTCAAGTGGGGCAGCGAGGGATTGGATCCCTTCTCCCAGAAGCTCTCCGACATCTTCACCTGCTCGGCCAACATGACAGGCCTGCCTGCCTTGAGTTTTCCCGCCTCGCTGGAGAATTCACTGCCCATCGGGATGCAGTTCCTGGCTCCCCCCTTTGCAGAAGAACGGCTCCTGCAGGCCTGTGAGCGGTTTGCCCGGGTGTTCCCGGTGCCGGCCTGCCCCCTGTACCAGCCATTGCAGTCGGCCGGAGGCAGCCGCGCCAAAGGCGGTAGCGCCCCTTCGGGAGCGCAAGGGAGGACTTAGAACGGATGTATCAGTCCTACGTCGGTTTGGAGATTCACATTCAACTGCTGACGCGAAGCAAGGTGTTCTGCAGCTGTCGGGCCGCCTTCGGAGAGGAACCGAACAGCAACATATGTCCGGTTTGTATGGGCTACCCCGGGGTCCTGCCGGCCCTCAACGAAGAGGCGGTGCGGCAGGCCTACCTGGTCTGCCGTGCATTGGAGTGTCGACTCAACGAGAGTGGGATCTTCGAGCGCAAGAACTACTTCTATCCCGACATGCCGAAGAACTACCAGATCTCCCAGTTCGCCTCCCCCTTCGGTGTGGAGGGCCATCTGGACCTGGAGTACCGCAAACGGAAGCGTCGCGTGAATATCAAAGAGGTGCATCTGGAGGAGGACGCAGGAAAGATGATCCACGTCGGGGAGCTGTCCCTCCTGGACTACAACCGCGCCGGTACACCCCTGCTGGAGATCGTAACCATGCCCGACCTGGAGGTCGGAGAAGAGGCGGAGCTGTTTCTGCAAGCGTTTCGCCGTCTGGTTCGCTACCTCGGTGTCTGCGACGGCAACATGGAGGAAGGGTCCCTTCGCTGTGATGCCAATGTTTCGGTGAATCTGGAAGGTCAGGGGCTGGGAGCCAAGGTGGAGATCAAGAACCTCAACTCCTTCAAGTTTGTACGCAAAGCCCTCAACTTCGAGATCGAACGGCAGATAGAAATTCTCGAACGGGGCGGCTCGCTCCCTCAGGAAACCCGGCTCTGGAATGAAAACCGGGACGTCACTGAGGGTATGAGAACCAAGGAGAGTGCCTTCGACTATCGTTATTTCCCCGAACCGGATCTGCCTCCCTTTCATCCCGAAGAAAAGTTCCTCGAGTCCCTGGAAGCGGTGCTGGTGGAGCTGCCTCAGCCACGAAAAGCAAGATTCATGGAGCAGTACGGCATCGCCGAATCTCAGACGGATTTCATCTGTGAGGAAAGGAGTACGGCGGACTACTACGAACAAGTCGTAGGTTTGGGTGCCGATCCCCAGGCGGCCGCGCTGTGGTTGGCTGGGGACGTGCAGAAGATTCTCAAGAGAACCGCCGGGAACCTGACCGACTGTCCTCTGAGCCCCGAGCGTTTGGCCGAACTGCTCCGGCTTCTGGCTGCCCGCCGCATCCACGGTAAAATCGCCAAGCAGGTACTGGAGGTTATCTTCGCAGAGGATCGAAATCCCTCGGAGATCATAAAGGACCGTGGTTGGGAGCAGATTACCGACCTCAAAGAACTCGACCCGATCATCGGCCAGATCTTGAAGGAAAACGCCAAAGCGGTGCAGCAGGTCCGGGAAGGGGACTCCCGGCCATTGATTTACCTGGTCGGACAGATCATGAAGAAGACCTCGGGCAGAGCCGAACCGGGGTTGGTCAAGGTACTGCTGAATGCCCGTTTCGAATTGTCTTTTGTCCAGGTGCTGTCCATGGGCGGTGCAATCGGGGGAACACGCACAGGGGCGGGGGAGGTTGCCGCCGGAGATCTGAAGCAGGTTATCGACAAGCTGGGACGGGACAAGCGTTTGCCGAAGAACGTCCGTTTCGAAGAAATCGAGATCAGCCGGATCTTGAGTGAAGAGATCACCCCGGAGGACTGGGCGGCCTTGATTGTCTCCCTGGACTCGTATTTGAAACAGGAGAACACCTCAGGTGTCGTCGTCGCCCATGGAACCGATACCCTGGCCTATACCGCGTCTCTGCTGTTCTGGTTGTTCCCTCGAGTTCCCATGCCCGTTGTGTTTACCGCGGCCCTGGATCCCCGGGACGCGGAGGAAGCGCTGAGCACCGCTATCCTGGCAGCCACGGAGCAGCCCCCCGGTGTCTACCTCAGCCTGGAAGGGAAAATTCTCTCTCCGTTGAATCTGAAGTTCGAGAAGGTCGCCCGGGATGCTTTCCGGAACTGGAACCTCGAGGAGCCGATGTTTACCAGCGGTTCCCTGCCCCTTCCTCCGCTGACCCTGACCGACAGGACCGGGCTGAGGGAGGCTCTGGAGCAGGCTATCAGCCGGGTGTGCATCCTGCAGGCGTATCCGGGAATGAAGGGGGATTATCTGATCGCCCTGATGAACGCGGGCGTGCGCTATTTCATTCTGGAGCTCTATGACACGGGAACCGCCAATCTGCGGGAATCTCCATTTTCCCTGCGAAAAGCTTTTATAGAAGGCAAAACCAGGGGGGTCCATTTCTTCTGCACCTCTCAGCAGGAGGGTATCGTGGATTTCTCCGGCTACGTCACCTCCCACGAGCTGTGGAGGGAGGGAGCCGTCCCCATGGGCTTTTTAACCACTGAGAGCGCCTACACGCGTCTGCTGGCGGCAATGCTGTGTTGTGAGACCGAGGAAGAGGTGATCCACCTGATGGAGGAGTGCAGATGAGGACGATGCTCGCACGGATCAACGAACATGCGGCTGAGGAGGTCGAGGTCCGGGGTTGGGTGCACCGTATCCGCGAGCTGGGGAAGATCTCCTTCATCCTGCTTCGGGATGTGTCGGGAATGGCGCAGCTGGTCGTGGATGCGGGATCAAGTTCCGGGGAGGTTGCTCAGACCGCTTCCCGGCTGACCCTGGAATCGGTTATTTCAGCGCGGGGCAGGGTGGCTGAAAACGGCAAGGCTCCCGGCGGTTTCGAGGTTCAGGTTTCTGAGCTGGAGGTGGTAGCCAGGGCCGAGCCGGACCTGCCACTGGCGGTCAATCAGGACCCGGACAAGGTATCCCTGGATACGATTCTAGAGCACAGAATGATAAGCTTGCGGAATCCCAAGATCCTGTCGGTCTTCCGGCTTCAATCTTCGATCCTCGAGCTCTTTGCCGAGCACATGCGCAGCGAGGGGTTCACCGAGATCAAGACCTCCAAGCTGATCGGTACCGGGACAGAGGGAGGAACCGGGCTTTTTGCCGTGGAGTACTTCGACACCAAGGTATTTCTGGCCCAGTCCCCCCAGTTCTACAAGCAGGCCATGGTTTCCTCGGGCCTGGAGCGGGTGTTCGAGATCGGCTGCGCCTACAGGGCGGAGAAGCATGAAACCCCGCGGCATCTCAACGAGTACGTGTCGCTGGACGTGGAGACCGCCTGGATCGAAAGCGAGCAGGATCTGATGGATCTGGAGGTGCGGATTCTCAAAACCATCTTCGAAGGCGTAGAGCGGGAAAATGCCGAGGTGCTGCAGCAGTGGCAGGCTGCCGTGCCCTCTGCCGAGCAGGTCGAGAACATCCCCCGGATTTCCCACGATGAAGCCAAAGAAACGATCAGCACTCTAGGCGGGAAAAAAGTCTACGAGGTCAATCCTGAGGGCGAGCGGATTCTCTGCGACTGGGCGCTGAAGGAGCACGGTGTAGAAGCGGCGTTTATCTTCGGCTGGCCCAGAAAAAAACGTCCCTTCTACACCTATCCCCTAGATGCCCGCACCACCATGTCCTTCGACCTTCTGTTCCGGGGGCTGGAGGTCACCACGGGGGGAAGACGCATCAATGAGTATCCCATGCTTCTGGAGAATATCGAGCTGTTCGGCCTGCAGCCGTCTTCACTGAGCGACTACATCCAGATCTTCAAGTACGGCTGCCCTCCCCACGGGGGCTTCGCCATCGGCCTGGAGAGGCTGACCCAGAAGATCCTGGGTCTGGCCAACGTCAAAGAGGCCTCCCTGTTCCCCAGGGATCGGCGCCGAATCAGGCCCTAGAGGATCCGGGACTGAAGAAGGTTCCTGACTGACCGCTGCAGCGGCTTCCTGCGATGCAGATCCGGCCGCTGTCATCCACATCCACCTCTCCCGGGCTCGACAAGGATGAGGCTCTGTACCGAGCGAAGCACCAGGAGCAGAAACCGGGTCCTCTGTGATTGACTCTCACGCGGATGAGCCGGTAATATGCCCTGACATGAGCAGTCTACCCTTTGCCCAAATAGAAAAGAAGTGGCAGTCCTACTGGGAGGAGAACAGGACCTTCCGGGTCGAAGAGAAACCGGAAGTGCCGCCTGAGAAGCGGGTCTACGTCCTCGATATGTTTCCCTATCCCTCCTCGGCCGGGCTGCACGTCGGGCATCCGGAAGGCTACACGGCAACCGATATATACTGCCGCTTCCTGCGGATGAAGGGCTATCACGTCCTTCATCCAATGGGCTTCGACAGCTTCGGGCTGCCGGCGGAAAACTACGCCATCAAACATGGGATCCAACCGAAGATCTCCACGGGCGCCAATATCGAGCGTTTCCGCACGCAGATCAAGGCCCTGGGTTTCTCCTACGATTGGGACCGGGAGATCTCCACCCACGAGCCGGAGTACTACAGGTGGACCCAGTGGATCTTCCTGAAGATCTGGGAGCAGGGCCTGGCCTATGAGGCGGAGGCCCCGATCAACTGGTGTACCTCCTGCCTGACCGGACTGGCCAATGAGGAGGTCAAGGACGGGCGCTGCGAGCGCTGCGGGTCCCAGGTCGAGCGCAGGGACCTCAGGCAGTGGCTGCTGAAGATCACGGCCTATGCCGAACGGCTGCTCCAGGATCTGGACAAGCTAGACTGGTCGGAGAGCCTCAAGCTGATGCAGCGCAACTGGATCGGCAAGAGCGTCGGCGCCAACGTGCACTTCCCTCTGGTCGACGGGGAGGGCACGATCGAGGTGTTCACCACCCGGCCGGATACCCTCTTCGGTGCCACCTATATGGTCCTGGCGCCGGAGCATCCGCTGGTCGATAAGCTGACCACAGTCGAGCAGCGTGGGGCGGTGGATGAGTACATCCAACAGGCCCGTTTGAAGAGCGACCTGGAGCGTACCGACCTGGCCAAGGAGAAAACCGGCGTGTTCACCGGCGGGTATGCGGTCAATCCGATGAATGACGAAAAGATACCGGTCTGGATCTCCGACTACATCCTCATCTCCTACGGAACCGGCGCGATCATGGCCGTGCCCGCCCACGATCAGCGGGATTTCGAGTTCGCCGTGGAGTTCGCTCTGCCCATCGTCCAGGTCGTGTCCCGGGACGGCAGCGAGTACGAGCTGACCGAGGCCGACGTGACCGACGGTGTTGCCATCAACTCCGGGCAGTTCGACGGCCTGAGCACCGTTGAGTTCAAAGAACGGATCATCCAGTGGCTGGAGGAACGGAACCTGGGAAGCAGGGCCGTCAACTACAAACTTCGAGACTGGGTTTTTTCCCGTCAGCGCTACTGGGGCGAGCCGATTCCCCTGGTCCACTGCGGGAAGTGCGGGATCGTTCCCGTTCCCTACGGCGAGCTGCCCCTGTTGCTCCCCGAGGTCAAGAGCTTTGCCCCCACGGGCACCGGAGAGTCCCCCCTGGTCGCCATCGAGGACTGGGTCAACACCGAGTGCCCCCGCTGCGGCAGCCCGGCCAAGAGGGAGACCAACACGATGCCCCAGTGGGCGGGTTCCTGCTGGTACTACATGCGCTATCTTGACCCCCACAACGACTCCGCCCTGGCTGCCAAAGACAAGCTGGAGTACTGGATGCCCGTGGACCTGTACGTCGGCGGTGCCGAGCATGCGGTGCTGCACCTGCTGTACGCGAGATTCTGGCAAAAAGTTCTCTACGACATCGGGGCGGTCAATACCGATGAACCCTTCATGCGTCTGGTGAATCAG
Source organism: uncultured Spirochaetaceae bacterium (assembly GCA_964588355.1). GTDB lineage: Bacteria > Spirochaetota > Spirochaetia > SZUA-6 > DRHE01 > JAFGQJ01. Next base: position 11,900 of record CAZPPB010000004.1, read on the forward strand.
GGCATGATCCTCGGCGAGGGGGGCGTGAAGATGTCCAAGAGCCTGGGCAACGTGATCAACCCGGACGAGGTCATTCACGACTACGGGGCGGATGCCATGCGCATGTACGAGATGTTCATGGGACCGCTGGAAGTAGCCAAGCCCTGGTCCACAACGGGCATTGCGGGGATCAAGCGCTTCCTGGACCGGGTCTGGCGGCTGTCGGAGCAGGAGTTCGGCCAACAGGAGCCCCCGCGGGAACTTCTCAAGGTCCTGCACCAGACGATCCGAAAAGTGTCTATGGATACCGAAACTCTGCAGTTCAACACGGCCATCGCCCAGATGATGATCTTCCTCAACGAAGCGGGAAAACACGAGGTACTGTACCGCAGCGTGTGGCAGCCCTTCGTGCTCATTCTGGCTCCCTACGCCCCGCATCTGGCGGAGGAGCTCTGGGAGAAGCTGGGAGAGAAGCCCTCCGTTGCCTACCAGCAGTATCCGGATTGGGACGAGGAGCTGATCAAAGAGGACACGGTGACCGTGGTATTCCAGATAAACGGAAAGATCCGCTCCCGGGAGGATCTGCCCGTCGGGCTGTCCAAGGCGGATCTGGAGCGCAGCGCCCTCGAGAATTCCCGTATCCAGGAGCTTCTGGCCGGCAAAAAGCCCGCAAAGATGATCGTAGTTGTCGACAAGCTTGTCAATCTGGTCGTACCCTCGGCCTGAAGCTCTCTGTTCGGGGGTTTCCCTCAGCTGATGATCGAACCGCAGGCCTACCGCCTTCGCCAGCAGAGGATCTTCGACACCCTCTCGGACAAGCAGGTCGAGGCCGCAGTCATCGTCGATCTGGAGGGTTTGCGCAATCAGTCTCTGCGCTATCTGTGCGGACAGCCCGGCGACGCCCTGCTGTTTCTCTTCGCCGGCGCAGAGAGCCTGCTCGTGCCCTGGGATGCGCCCCTGGCCCGCTCGCTGGCCACCGCTGATACCCTGGTTCCCTACGAACAGTTCGGGCGTTCGCTCTTCCGCTGCATAAAAACGATCGTGCAGGAACGACGGGTCAGGCGTGTGGACCTGTCGGCAATGCTCCCTTATCCCCTGGTCCGGGCTCTGATCGAGTCGCTTCCCGGAGTCGCGGTTGAATGCCGGCGGGACGGGATCGATGAGGCGGTCAACGTACTGCGAATGATAAAAGATCCCGGAGAAATTGAAGCGCTGCGGAGCGCTTGTGGGATCACGAATGGGTTGATCGGAATCGTACCCGGTTTTTTTGCCGACCGGCGTGAGGTGACCGAGTTGGAGCTGGCGATGTTCCTGGAAGCCGAGGCGCGCCGGCGGGGAGCGGAAGGCATGGGTTTCGACACCCTGGCCGCCTCAGGGCGGCGCAGCGGCGCAATCCACTGTTTCCCCAATTTCACAGCCGAAGCGATTGCCCAGCAGGGGCTGGCCATCCTGGATTTTGGGGTGCGCTTCGCCGGATACACCAGTGATGTTACCCTTACCCTCACCCGGATTCCCCTCACCTCGAGACAGGGAGCCATGGTCGAGGCGGTCCTGGAGGCCTACGACCTGGCTTTGAACCTCTGCAGGCCCGGCGCCGACCCCGCTGATGTAGGCGAACGTGTACAGGAGCACTTCCAAACACGGGGATTCCACATGCCCCACTCTCTGGGTCACGGCATCGGGCTGGATGCCCATGAGGCGCCCTCGTTTCGACGCACAGACTCGGTGTCGGGCGAAGAGCATCGACAGCGGCTTCAGCCCGGAATGGTTTTCACGATCGAACCGGGGTTGTACGATCCTGAAGCCGGGGGTGTGCGGCTGGAAAACGACCTGCTCTGCACAGAAAAGGGTGCCGAGGTTCTTACCACGGCACGCATATTGGATCTATAAGCGCAGAGCCGGCGTTCACACAGGCGCGTCGGCTCGTAAGGAGAAACAGTGGTACACGGAAAAGAATTGGAACTGTCCACACAAGGCTTCTCGGATATCCTGGATATTACCTCCGCGGTCGAAGAGGCGGTAGGAGAATCCCGGGTAAGGGAAGGACTGGTGAACGTCGCGGTCATCGGCTCCACCGCCTCGATATCGACGATCGAATATGAGCCGGCCCTGGTAGAGGATTTGAAGGAACAGCTGGAAAAGCTCATTCCCCACACGCTGGCCAGCCGCCATTCCGCCACCTGGGGGGACGACAACGGTTTTTCCCATATGCGGGCTACCCTGATGGGGCCCAGCACGACGCTGGCGATCGCTGACGGCAGGATCGTGTTGGGAACCTGGCAGCAGATCGTGGTCATCGACCACGACAACCGCGCGCGAAAACGCAGGGTCCGCATACAGGTGATGGGGGAGTAATAGCTGCAGGCCGGTTGGGCGGCAGCGTCCCTATCGCCGGATCATGAGGGCAGTTTCCTCCTGGACATAGAGAAAGAAACAGGTGGTGGGGGGATTCCCAAAAAGACTGTGGGCTCCCAGAGATACGTCCTGCAGGAACAGTGAGCCGTCGGCGTCCGCCGGCACCTGGATACGGAAGGGGGATTCGAGGAACCAGCTGCCCTGCCCCGGCTGCAGCAGCAGATCCCGGCTGGGAGCAAGCCGGATGTCGGTCACGCGAAAAGTCTCAGCTGCCAGCCGGGCGCAGATCCGGTTCAGATCGAGTGCCCAGGGGTCTGCCTGACAGAGTAAGGACATTTCCCGGCTCAGCCGCGGGACGTCGATGGCAGAACAATCCACCCCCTGCCGCCAGAGACGGTACAGAACCTCCGCTGTCGCCCCCTCATGCCAACTGAGGCTGATGGCGTTGGTGATGTCGCAGTCCAGGGGATATACCCCCCCGGCGGGCGCAAGAGGCAGAGACTGCTCGGGAAGATTCGGATAGGCCAGAACCGGAAGGTAGAGGATTTTCGGCAGCTCGAGGTCAACGCCGGCACCGTTGTCGACCTGTTGTTCTTCGAAACCGCCGTTCTCGCTTGAAGGATAGACGATGCGGAAAGCCAGCTCGGGGAATGCTTCCCGCCAGTGCGGCGGGAGCGGAGGCAGGTGAACCGCCACGGACACGGTGGGGGAATAGAAGCTGCAGGAACAGAGCAGCTGCATCAGACAGACCAGTACCGCTGTTCCTGGAGCCGATGAGAGGCGGAAGGAAAGGGGCCGGCGACCGGTTGAGAGCTTCGGCAACGGATCGTACATTCTACAAGAATACAACGACCGGGATTGGGGATATACTTCTATCAGTCGTTTGTAACACCAATCGTTCGTAAAACTCGGAGGCGCAATTATACCTTGATAACTCAATACAGCTGCTCTATATTAGTGGCTACATGGTACCATTGAAGCAGCTGGAGGCCACGGTTACCCCTCTTCCCCGGGGCGGATACCTGGTGAACTCTCCTGAAGGATATATCCAATTCGGGTCTCCCCCGGAAACGATCAAAGACACAATGGCCCTGCCCGAGTCGGTCCCAAGGATCTTCGTCCTGCCCCGAGCCATGTTTGATTGGCGCAAGGGCATCAACCTGGCCGACCTCGAGTTCCCCATCTACTACAACTTCTTTCTTCAACAGAAGAAAACCCGGGTTGTCTGTACCCGAGGTCAGGCCGCACGATTCATGAAAGCCCTGCAGCAGGCGCTGTTCGGACCCAAAGAGTTTTACATCGAGGGGGATGTGGTGGGTTCGGACGGGGGAAGATACGTGCCGGCCGTGGGCAGCGAGTTGAAATATTTCCGCGGCACGATCCGTTTTCGGGATGTCCTGGAGCTCTCGCTGTTCGACAAAGGCGATTTTTCCATCGGAAAGGTGCGTATCTCGATAGACAGTAACGGGGATTTCGAGGTCTTCTTCGGGGCCAAAAAGACAGCCCACATTCCCGGGGTCATTCCCTGCAAGCCGATGTACCAGATCGGGCAGCGGCTGCCCGAACCCTACAAACCCCCGCTGTTCGGAGTAACCTGTCTGGGACCCAGCCACGGTTTCGATCCCACGGCCAACACTTCCGGCTACATCATCTGGCTGAATCACGCGGGAATCATGATCGATCCGCCGATCAACTCGACTGAGTGGCTGGAGTCCTCCAACGTGAATCCAAAGCTCATCGACAGCATCATCCTGACCCATTGTCATGCGGATCATGATGCAGGAACCCTCCAGAAGATACTGGAAGAGGGCAAGATCACCGTATACTCCACCAAAACCGTCATGCGCAGCTTTCTCAAGAAGTACTCCTCCCTCACCGGAGAGCCGGTCTCCTATCTGGTTCGGCTGTTCGAGTTTCGACCCGTTTATATCGGAAAACCCGTCTTCATCCACGGCGGGCAGTTCAACTTCCACTACATGCTGCACTCCATCCCCACAATCGGTTTTACCCTGAAGTTCCAGGATCAGACCTTCGTCTATTCCTCCGATCATCAGGGCGATCCGGTTGTGCAGAAGAAGCTGCTCGACCAGAAGGTGATCGACCAAGAGCGTTACCGGCAGCTGCAGAACTTTCCCTGGGACAGTGATGTGATTTATCACGAATCGGGAATCGCGCCCCTGCACACACCGATCGCTTATCTGAACTCGCTGCCGAAAAAAATACAGAAGAAGACGGTTGTATACCATATCGCCAAGAAGGATTTCCCAAAAAACACGAGCCTTACCCTGGCCACCTTCGGTATCGAAAACACCCTCTACTTCAAGACCAAGGCTCCCGCGTACGAAAAAACCTACATGATCTTGAACGCCCTGAAGCATCTCGATTTTTTCGAGACTCTGAACGTGGAAAAAACCCAGGAGTTCGTGACAATCGTCGAAGCCCGGAAGGTAAACAAGGGAGATCACATCATCCGCAAAGGGGAAGTCGGGAAGTACTTCTACATCATTCGCACGGGAAACGTCTCGATCAAGCAGGAGGGACTGATCGGCCGTAAGCTGCTCGGTACCTATGAGTACTTCGGTGAAGTAGCGCTTCTCAGTGAGGTTCCCCGAACCGCGGATGTGGTGGCCGAAACCGACGTTCTTCTCTATGCCATCGAGAAGGACAAATTCCTGAGTTTCATCCACGGGACCGATTTCGAGAAGACCCTTCGTCGTCTGATCGCCAATCGGAGTATCGAAACCTGGAATATCATGGAGGGCAGCACCTACCTGCAGCACCTGACCACCTTCCAGAAAACCTGGCTGGAATCGATCCTGGTGCCTAAAGAATTCGAAAAACCGGGGGATTTGATCAAAGAGGGGAAATCCCTGGAGCAGTTTTTCATAATCAGGGAAGGGGAGGTGGAGGTCAGCAGGGACGGACGGGTCGTGGCCGCTCTGGGCAGAGGTGACTGCATCGGCGCCCTTCACAGGATTCACGGCGATGAAATGGCGGAATTCAGTGTCCGCCACAAAGCTCCGCTGTCCGTGTTCGCCGTGGAGAGAAACGATCTGCTCGATTTCCTGGAAGGCAATCCCGGGATCGGCATGAAGCTGGCCTACGACTACCAACTACGGGGATAGGTTTTTCAAGATCTTTCCAGCTCGATCCGATGAGCCTGCTCAAACAACGCGGCATGCGCGGGTTGGCAGGTGAAAACCACCAGCTGCTGTGTTTCGGCGAACCGGGCCAGGATGGCGGCTGCCCGCTGCTGCCTCTCCGGGTCCAGATCCACCAAAGGATCATCTAGGAGAAGAAACCCATCCTTCGGCCCGAGGAAAAACTCCGCCATGGCCAGACGAAGTGCCAATGCGAACAGATCCTTCGTGCCCGCCGAAAGCAGATCGTAGGGAAGAACCCGGCCGTCCCTGCGAATCACCCCCGCGGGAAGAGCATCATCAGCGGGGACGTTTCGATACCTGTCGTTGCTCAAGGTGGCCAGATAGCGGGACACCAGAGTGATGAACGGTTCATAGATCCCTCGGTCCAGCTGTTCGAGAAGCTCTGAGGTGGCCTTTTGGATCCGGACCAGGACCTCGGCTTTCTTCAACTGGCTGTTGAATTGTTCGCGAGCAGCCTCCATTCGCTGGGCCGCCTCTTCACTCGATTCGTCGGGAAGCAAAGCTTCGGCGTTACGGCAGTCACTGTCCAGACGGATCCGGTTCTGGGTAAGGGACTGAACCTCTTCGGCCAGCCGATTGTAGTCATCGAGAAGGGATTGAGTTTCCGTATAGCCTTCCGGAAGGGGGGCAAGGCCGTTTGTTTTCTCGGCGATCTCCAGTTTGGCGCCCCCGAATTCAGCGATTCGGGCGAACAGGCTGTCCTTGTCCCCATACTGTACTTGGAGGCTTTCGAGGGATCGCCGGATCTCCTCCAATTGGGATTGGAGACTCTGAAGCCGGTTGCGCTTGCCTACGAGTTCTTCCAACACCTGGCTCTGCTCCCGACCAGGAGGGGTATCCGGACTTTCGCCGCGGGCCGCCTCCAGAGCTTCGAAGCTGTCGCTGCCCAGTTCCTGTTCATATACCGCTTTTGCCGTCCGGGCTTCGGCAAACCGCTCCTCGTAGCGCCGACTCGCTTCCACGGCTTCATCCACCGAAGAGACCTTCAGCTCCCCTAACAGTGCTGTGTGACGGGTTTTGGCCTGTTCGTATTGCTCTGCGATTTGCTCGAACTCTCCCTGCCCGGAGTAGACTTCCAAACTCCAGTTTGGATGACGCATCTCGATCTTTCCGGAGGCCTCCACCGTCAGGCTCTTGCCCGCTGCCAGGTGCTGCTCCGCAGCTTCTTGCAGGTCTTTTTGGATCCCCACATCAACCGCTTCCCGGGCGTGGAAGACCAGCGAGAGGTTTCCCGCCTGCGCAGCCGCCTGCAGCCGCTCGATCTGCGCCGCGCTGTCCCGAAGCCGGTCCAATTCCCGGCGGGGCAGAGGCAGCAATGAGCTCAGCTGTGATTCAGCCTGCTCCAGGCGTTGCCGCTTGTCTTGAAGTCGCCGGAACCGTTCTATGAGGTCCTTTCTGTCCAGATAGTTTTGGACCTGTTTTTTTTCCAATTCCAGAGCCTGCACCGATTGCTCCAGCTCGGGGATTTCCCGTTCCAGGGTTTCCCGGCGAAGGAGGTTTTTCGTCCAACCGTCATAGTCGGATTGCGCCTCCTTTAGGGAAAGCTCCGTTTCCTTGAGCCTGGCCTCGAGGACGCTGCGCTTTTGCGCGTCCTTCACCCCTGGCTCGATGCTCTTGAGCCGTTCCTGCTTCTCTGCCAGCTCCCGGTTGCAGCTTTCCAACTGGTCGGTGATCGTTCCGTAGGAGACTTCCTTTTCTTTGATCTCCTGAAAGTGCGATTCCGCATCTTCCAGGTCGTAATAAGCCCCCAAAACAGTTCCCTTTTCCCGGGTCCAGCGGGCCTCTCCGCCCCGCTTTTTCTCGGGCTGCTGCCGCTGCAGGTCCCAATGCCGAAGCTGCCCCTGGTAGCGGCTCTCCAGCGTTTCCTGGAACCGACCCACGGAAACCCCTTCGGTCTCCAGCACGCTGTGATGCAGCAGATCGGAGAGTCCGTACATCGTCTCCTTTTCCGTCTGCAGCTGTTCGAGGGTGGTCGCCAGACCGGATTGCCGGGTCAACAGGACCGTCCGCAGCGTTCCCGGATGAACCGGCAGGAGCGTCAGAAGATGTGCCTCAACTGCCGCCGCGTCGGCGAGTCGAGAACCGTCGGGAAGTTGTAGCTCCGCTTCCGTTTTTGCGCCCCAGCTTTTTTCGAGCCGGTAGGACTCGTCCGCCACCCGAAACTCCAAGGCGGCACAGACCGTGTCACCGCCGCCTATCGGAAGGAGAGGTTGGATCAGGTCTTGGAAGCTGCGTTTGTTGAGCTTTACCGGGGTCAGCAGGAGGTGCTGCAGAGCCCGGAAGAGGGTGGATTTCCCCGCCTCATTGGGTCCGAGAATGATATTAAGTCCCGGTTTCAACTCGATGCCCAGTGAGGCCAGCACGCCGAAAGAGGTGACCTGGAGAGTGGACAGAATCACCGCTTCTGCTCCTGCATCAGGGTGTAGGCGGTCTGGAGAGCCTCGAAATCTTTCTGGGCGATCAGCTGTTTGAGCAGCCTGTAGGGAAAGGACCCTTCAGTGAACTCCGCCTCGACGTTCTGTTCGCTGATCCGCTCCAAAACTTCGCTGTCGTCGATCTGGGCGTAGAAATACGCTTTCTCCAATTCTGCCAGCTGCCGGCGGAGTTCGAACAGCTGTTCCGCCTCCAGACGTCCGCGAAGCTTCAGCTTCAGCAGGGTCTTGTCCGATTCCCCACTGTGGAGTTCTTTCACAACACGCTGCAGATCGGCAAGCCTTTCCAGTGTGTGCTCTTCCCGAACGAAACGGTAGGTTCCGCTGGACAAGGACTCCAGGCGTATCTGCTTGTTTTCATCAGCTTCGATCATCCAGGCTGTTCCGCCGTGGCGGCAGTCGAAACCGTCGGGTTCGGGGGTTCCGGGTATCAACACAGCCGGGGAGGCGGCCGGGGCGACCTTGACCCTGTCTATTTCGGAAGGAAGCTGACGGTGAGTGTGCCCGATGATCCAGAGGTCGACGGGGGCTTCCTCCAGCTGCCTGCGGGTCATCGGAAAGTAGACCCCTTGAGTGTCCGGAGAAACTCCTTCGATGCTTCCGTGGGCCACACCGATGCGAAGCGTCCCCTGCCGGGCTTGCGGGTATTCACCCGGAGCTTCGGTGTCCCTCAGCCAGGATATGGCACTGTCCTTGCTGTGTTTGCTGTCGCAGGGACCTGCAAACAGATGGATATTCAGGTCGTAGTGGTTGAGATCATAGATACGGCTGTCCTGCAGCAGCAGGATGCGATCCCCCGCTGCTTCGCTGAAGCGGGACCAGAGGGAGCTGGGGTTCCCGCTGTAGAAGTCATGGTTTCCCGGCAGTACAGCCGCCAGCCGGCCGTGAAAGCCATCGAGCAGTGCCACGGCGCGTCCTACATCCTTGGCGGAGACACTCACCCTGTCGAACAGATCGCCGGCGACAAGAAACAGATCGCAGTCCGACTGGTTTGCCCGATCCACGAGGCGTTTCAGCGAGAGAAAGCGGGCTTCCGCCAGCTGTTCCTGGACGTTCGGGTATCCGGCGAACTTCATGCCCAGATGATAATCCGCGCTGGCTAATATCTTCACCATAGGGTCACCGTGCTTTCAACAGTACTAACGGTGGAATGTAATTTCCTGATTCTATCAACTGGCCCGGGGGGGTACAAGGTTCAATGGGATTTGATCTTTGGAGATTTCTCGAAAACCGGACAGTGTCGGCCGGTTGCCTGAAAGACCGCATGGCTCGGCAGTTTCCTGCTTTTTATTTTGAACACGGAGCAGGCCCGGGGAAAGCGGGGATCCCAGGATACGTGAAAATGACGACATTGCAGGCAGTTGGGCGCCCGCGGAGGAGTTTCCATGGCTTGCCTTGATGCTGCCAAGCAGTATACCACGTTTTAAGGTTGATGGGGGATGCACCGGGAACAGAGAATCAATTCATGTTCACTAAATTGATAATATTCATTATCTTTGGTTCACGTAAAGTGGAGATTCGATGATGAACGAGCAGCCCGGTCGCACAGCGACCACCAATACAGAAAATAGCGGCATGGAGACTGACGACAGCGCAGAAATCGCCACCCTGGGGGGCGGCTGCTTTTGGTGTATCGAGGCGGTTTATAATCGTATCGACGGGGTCAAGACAGTGGTGTCCGGTTATGCCGGTGGTCAGAAGGAGGATCCAACCTATGAGGAGGTCTGCTCAGGAACCACGGGGCATGCAGAGGTCGTACAGATCCACTTCGATCCCAAGGTGATCACTTACGAGCAAATACTCGATCTGTTCTGGAAGGCCCACGACCCGACCACCCTCAATCGGCAGGGGACGGACGTGGGGACCCAGTACCGCTCGATCATCCTCTACAGCAGCCAGGCTCAACGAGGGGCGGCGGAACGCTCCAAAGCCAAAGCAGAGTCAACCTTCAATGAGCCGGTCGTGACCGAGATCGTGCCCCTATCCGGTTTCTATCCGGCGGAAAAATATCATCAGGATTACTACCGGAACAACCCGCATGCGGGCTACTGTTCCTTTGTGATCAGACCGAAGCTGGAAAAACTCGGTCTGAACGGGTGACGCTCTGTTCGTAGATCCGCAAGAAAGGCCAGGGGGCAATCCCAGGAGGGGACAGGCAAGACTCCCTGGGGCGGCGAGCAGAGCATGCCCAACGGAGAAACCCCGGGGAGTCTTTATCTATGTGCAACGATCCGGCCGATGCCTATTGGGATCGTCTATTGCTCGGCAGGGAACGTAAATCGGCAGTGTCTACCAGTTCTCTGCCAGCAGCTCGTAGTAGGCCTGAGGATGAGCGCAGGCGGGACAAGACTTGGGGGCTTCTTCCCCTTCGTAGAGGTATCCGCAGTTGATGCAGCGCCACACTACTTTCTTGTCCTTCTTGAAGACCTTTCCGTTTTCGATGTTGGCCCGCAGGTCTTTGTAGCGCTTCTCGTGCTGTTTCTCGGCCACGGAGATGGCCTCGAAGACCGCAGCCACAGCGTCGAAGCCTTCCTCCCGGGCCGTCTTGGCGAAGCCGGGATACATCGTACCCCACTCGTAGTTCTCTCCAGCAGCTGCCGCCTTGAGATTCTCCGCCGTGCTGGCGATCGTCCCGGCGGGAAAGGCTGCGCTCACTTCGGCTTCTCCGCCCTCGAGGAACTTGAAGAAGCGTTTGGCGTGCTCTTTCTCCTGATTCGCCGTTTCCTCAAAGATCATTGAAATCTGAACGAACCCTTCCTTGCGGGCCTGACCGGCGAAGTAAGTGTACCGGTTCCGGGCCTGGGACTCGCCGGCGAAGGCCGTAGTCAGATTCTTTTCTGTTTGAGTGCCTTTGACTGATTTCATCGTGGCTCTCCTTATTAAAGTTGTTTCTTGGGCGTAACACGCCCGTTGGGTTTTATTTTTCTGTCTCCGTCGACGCAATCCGGGCAAAAGCCGAAGTACTCCGGTCGAGCATCTTGAATCTCTCGTTCCTGAACCCATGGATGGCTCGGATCCAGTTGAGGAAAATCCACTGCGAAGGGGATATCCTCGATCTTTCCGCAGGCCATGCAGCGGAAATGGCAGTGCTTTTCCGCGATGGGATCGAAGCGCTTCTGTCCGCAGTTCGTATGGAGGCGACGAATCATTCCCTGGGATGCCATGAGTTCTAGATTGCGGTACACCGTTCCGAGGCTGATGTGAGGAAGCCGTTCCTTTACCCGCAGGTATACCTCATCGGCACTGGGGTGATTGCTGCAGAGGCGCAGCTCCTCCAGGATCACGGTCCGCTGTTCTGTTCTTCTCAAAAATAAATTGCCTGTCGTGATTATAGTAACGATTACTATTATTAACGACTTCACCTGGTTTGTCAAGCCTGGAGCGGACTTTTCGTGGAAAATGCTTGTCCTGATGCCGTGTTTTCACTACCTTTTTGGCGGAGGTATTTATGAGAAAACCACTAATGTTTGTTCTCGCCGGCTTGATCCTAATTGCCGCCTCAGCCTATGCCACAACCGTTACCGCTGAGGAGTTTCGCCGGATGGGCCTTCAGCCTCCCAAACAGAAAGTCGAGAGCATCGATTTCGAGCTTCAGGATCTGTCCGGTACAACCCGGCGTTTGAGCGACTTCAAAGGTAAGGTGGTATTCCTCAACTTCTGGGCTACCTGGTGCGGTCCCTGCCGCTTCGAAATGCCCTCCATGGAAAAGCTGTATCAACGCTTCAAAGCCAAGGGTCTGGTGGTCGTGGCCGTCAATCTCCAGGAGGACCGGGATTCTGCAAAACGTTTTGTGGAGGAGCACGAGTTGAGCTTTCCCGTGCTTCTGGACACCACGGGCCGCATCGGCGCCACCTACGGAGCCCGCAGTATCCCCACAACCTACCTCGTGGATCGCGCCGGTTTTGTCCTTGCCGGAACTATCGGAACCAGAGAGTGGGATACGGAGGACTACATTAGCCTATTCGAAAAGCTTCTGGCCGAGTGAGCCGATGGCGGACCCCTGCCGACTGGGCGTTCCTGGGCGAACCTCCCGTTCTAAAACTCGAGAATCTTCACACAGACCGGAGTCGGGGCGTCGGTGACCTGCCCGCTGAAGGTCAGTCGGCCGCTCCGGTGATCGATCCGGAAGCAAACAATAGTGTCGTCGTCCTGATTCGCCGCGAACAGAAACGTTCCACTCGGATCGATCGTGAAGTTGCGCGGTGTCTTCCCGCGGGTAGACTCATGGCCGATCAGGGCCAGCCCACCGGTCGAACCTTCTATCCGGAAGATAGCGATGCTGTCGTGGCCTCGATTGGATGCGTAGAGAAACTGCCCCGTCGGATCGACCATGATATCCGCACAGCTACTGTTTCCCTGAAAAGCTTCCGGCAGCGTGGGCACGGTCTGGATTTCCTCCACAGTTCCCTTCTGTTCATCCCAACGCAGACTCACGATTGTCGAATCCAGCTCATTGATCAGGTAGGCAAAGCTTCCGCCTGGGTGGAACACGAAGTGCCGTGGTCCGGCTCCGGGTTTGGTTTCCAGCCAACCCTGCTCGTGGGTTTCCAGCTTGCCACGCTCGGGATCGAAGCGGTAGATCATCAGCTTGTCCAGGCCCAGGTCTGGAACGTAGGCGAAGCGGTTGGAGGCATCCAGGGTGACCGAGTGAGCATGGGGTCCGCTCTGGCGTACAGGATCGAGGCTCGAGCCTCGATCCTGGATGACCTCGGAGGCTTCCTCCAACCCGCCGTCTTTTCGAATCGGCAGCACCGCGATGCTCCCGCTGGCGAAGTTGGCCACCAGGGCGAATCTGCCGCCTCTGTCCACTGTGACATGACAGGGATCGGTGCCGTGGGTCGCCACCATGTTTATGAAATCCGGATGTCCGTCCTGCGGATCCAAAGTGAAGGCGCTTACCGTACCCGTGTCCTCTCCTTTATAGCTCTTGAGCTCGTTCACGGCGTAGAGAAAGCGGCGGTGGTGGTGAAAGGCCAGATACGACGGATTCTTGATCTCCCCGGCCGTGTAGCGCGGGGTGAGTGATCCGGTGGCAGGATCCATCGTGTAGATGTGGATCCCCTTACCCTGTCCTTCGAAGATTTCTCCCGTGCCGAAGAGGATCTTCTCCGTATAGGTTCCGACGTAGACCAGAAGTTCTCCATTCTCCATATCAAAAGCTCCTATTCAAGTGTGTTGACGATCCCTCGCCGAGCAAAGCGGGTCGCAAGCCGGGCAACGATCGGTGTCAGAACTCGATGCCCTTACGTGCCTGCACCCCGGCACTGTAGTAGTGTTTGATCTCCCGCATCTCGGTAACAAGGTCGGCCTGTTCGTAGAGCGCTTCCGGGATCTTCCGCCCGGTCAACACCAGCTCCACGCCGTCCGGTCTGGTGCGCAGCAGTTCCTCCACCTCCTCCAGAGAGATCAGCCGGTAGTGAATGGCGATGCCGATCTCATCGAGGATCAGCAGGTCGAATTTCCCGCTTTTCAGGACATCCTGGATCTCCTGCCACCCTTCCCGGGCCAGGCGTACGTCCTCCTCCGTGGGTTCGTCGCGGATGAAGCACTTGCGTCCGTATTGCCGGAGGGTGATCTGGGGTGCGAAGCGCTCGAGGGCTTCCAGTTCGCCGTAGAACATCCCTTTGACGAACTGAGCGATGAACACCTTCAGGCCCCGTCCCGCGGCCCTCAAGGACAAACCCAGGGCGGCGGTGGTCTTGCCCTTGCCGTTCCCCGTGTAGATCTGTACGAGTCCCTGTTTCATATCCTTTGCGATTGTAGTCTGCCGGCGCTGATGCGTCTATTCCCCGAGGGAAAGTCCTTGAATCGATCCAGAAAGGCGGCGTTAGCACCGTCCCGATAGATCGTTTCCCGTGCGACGCTGCTCCAGTCCGACCGGATACTCCAGGCGGAAGAAGGTGTGCCGATCGATGATCAGGATCAGGATCGCCGCGCAAAAGTACAGCACTGCCCCGATTGATTTCGACAGCTGGCTGATGTAGAAGGCCTCGCCGATGAAGTTGATCATGAAGTGAAAGAACACGGCGGAGAGCACACTCCTGTTCGTGTGGAAGTAGATCCAGTTCATGATCACCGCCTGGGGGATCATGCTGGTGATGTAGAAGAACAGAGGGACGGGCTGGGAGAGAAGAGCCTGCTGATACGAGCTCGGAATGAAGAACAGGGGTAGGTGCCACAGCGGCCAGATCACGCCGAAGAGGATGCTGGTCCAGAAGCCGTTCATGCGGCTGCGCAGGCTGTCGATGCCGTAGCCCCGCCAGCCCATCTCTTCGGGAAGGGGACCGTAGAGCAGGTGCAGGAGCACAAAGCCGAGTGGAGCGGCCAGCAGCCTGCCGTTCGGCTGCAGCTGGTCGAGAGTATCCCCGAAGGCCAGTGAGAGGAGCACAGACAGGCCCATGAGCAGGGGAACGAACAGGAGCGTGATCGCCCACCAGAGACCGGGAATCAGGCTGGGATCAATAGCTCTGCGCCAGAAGTCCCGGACCAGCTCGCGGTTTCTGGCTGTGTAGATCATGATCAGAGCTGCCGGTACGGCGCTGATTCCGGCTACGGCCATAAAGATAATGTTGAACTGGAACCATTTTCTGTTGATCCCGGCTACAGCCAGCCAGAGAGGGATCCAGGTGAGCAGGAAATCTATAAGAAAGAATCTGAAGGGTTTGTAGCGTGGTTTTGTACTCATTTTTCGGATTCCTTTCCCGGCACCATGCACACCGCTGCTACGTGAAGGGTCTTGGTCGCCCCGGAGTCGTCGTACACCAGGGGCGCACCGGAGATATCGTATAGGGACTGGATAATGGTGTCTTTGTTCCCGCAGGACACAAGCAGCGGGAAAAACAGTACGAAAACAAGGGTTCTTTTCACCGACGGCATCTTAGTGAAACCGGATCGCTGAATCAAGCGCCCGCCGGCAGGTCCGATCATAAATTATCGATGTAAAGCTCAATAATTACGAATTTATTTTGTTATATTATAAATATTTCTCGTAATATTGACAGAAACCACAATTATTCTTAAAATGATGATCAATGAAGATCGACCAGACCAACATCGGCATCATCAGGCATCTGCGGGACGGCCGGAAGTCCTACAAGGAGATCGCCGACGACCTCTCGATCACGGAGAACACGGTGCGCTCCCGGGTTCAGCAGATGACCCGGGAGGGGGTGCTTTCCATCACGGGCCTGATCGATGCGCAGAAGGTTCCCGGGCACCGCATGGTGCTGGTGGGGATCAAGCTGGACACGATGAACCTGGTCAAGAAGGGGGAGGAGTTCAGCCGACTCAAAGGGGTCGTGTCGGTGGCCGTGGTCACCGGCCGCTACGACCTGATCCTCACGGTACTTCTGCGGGAGGACTTCGGATTGCTGGAGTTTTACACCCAGGAGGTGGACAAGATCGAGGAGGTCAGCTCTGCCGAGACCTTCGTCGTATACAAAGGGTACAATCTGGATGTACCCTATATCTTGTAGTTCAGGATCCCAAAGCACAGGAGGAATTCATGGAGATACCCAAAGGTCTAAAATACGCCAAGACCCACGAATGGGTGCGGGTTGAGGGGGATGTGGCCTACATCGGCATCAGCGACTATGCGCAGGAGGAGCTGGGGGATATCGTGTACGTGGAAATACCCTCTGTCGGTGACAGCTACCAAAAGGGTGAAGAGGCGGCAACCGTCGAATCGGTCAAGGCGGCTTCAGCCATCTATACCCCCGTCGCCGGCACCGTAAAAGAGATCAATGCGGAACTCGAGGACACCCCCGAGTTGATCAATCAGAAGCCCTATCAGGCCTTCATCTTCGCCGTCCACTTCTCCGATGCCTCCGGGTTGGATGAGCTTTTGGATGCTGAGAGCTACCAGAAGCACGTGGAGCAGGAGAAGGCCAGTCACTAGAGGACCAAATTCTATGATCGCTTATCTTCCCCATACCGAAGAGGACATCAAAACGATGCTCGAGGCGGCCGGCATCACCGACATCGAGCAGCTGTTCGCCGATGTGCCCCGTGACCTGGTTCTGCGCAAACCCCTTGGGATCCCGGAGGGAGTCTCCGAGTTCGAGGTGTACAGGCGGATGAAAGCCCTGGCGGCAGGAAACCGGGTGGAGCCTGTCAGCTTTCTCGGCTGCGGCAGCTACCAGCACATCATCCCAGCAGCTGTAGGGCATGCTCTCTCCCGCTCGGAGTTCTACACTTCCTACACGCCGTACCAGGCTGAGATGTCTCAGGGAATCCTTCAGGCCATCTTCGAGTTCCAGACCATGATCTGCGAGCTGACCGGACTGGAGGTGTCCAATGCCTCCCTGTACGACGGACACACAGCCGTCAGCGAGGCGGCCGTCCTGGCCCTGAACAGCGTGCGCCGCTCGGACACCATCCTCTATTCGAGTACCCTTCACCCGTTCACCCGACAGGTGCTCAAGACCCATTTCGCCAACCTGCCGGTCAAACTCGAGGAGGTCCCCGCGGACAGAGGCACAACCGACCTGGAGGAGCTGGTTGAAAGGCTTCGGCCCGGAGTAGCGGGTGTGGTTCTTCAGAGCCCCAACACCCTCGGCTACATCGAAGATCTGAGCGGCCTTGCCGACAAGGTACACGAAAACGGTTCCCTGCTGATCATCTCTGCCAATCCTCTTTCCCTGGGTCTGCTCAAACCGCCGGGGGAATGGGGTGCAGACATAGCGGTCGGGGATACTCAGCCCCTTGGGCTGCCGTCCTACTTCGGAGGACCCTCGGTGGGCTACATCGCGGCCACCGAAAAGCTGTTGCGCAAGATGCCCGGACGCATCGCCGGCCAGTCCCTGGACCAGGAGGGCGCTCGCGCCTTTCTGCTCACACTGCAGGCCCGGGAGCAGCACATCAAACGAGAGCGAGCCACTTCGAATATTTGCTCCAACCAGGCACTGGCCGCGCTGGCCACGACGGTGTATCTGGCCTCCCTGGGCAGACGGGGCATCCGGGAGGTTGCTGAACAGAATCTGCACAAGGCTCACTACCTCCACGGGCGACTGCTCGAACAGACGCCGGTAGAAGCACTGTACGACCAGCAGTTTTTCAACGAGTTCCCCGTGGTACTTCCCAGACCGGCCGCCGAGGTATTGCCCCGCATGGAGGAAGCGGGATTCTACGCCGGCGTGGAACTTCATCGCCTCGACCCGACGCTCCCGGAGGGGGCGCTGCTGATCGCTGTTACCGAACGGCGAACACGGGAGGAGATGGATGCATACGTGGAGGCAATGAAGGGGGCAATCCAATGAGCGGAAAAGACAATCCTCTGATCTTCGAACTGAGCAAAACCGGGCGCCGCGGGTATCGGTTGCCCGATCTTGATGTCCCCGCCGGGCAGCCGGCTTCCCTGGTGGATCCCCGGCTGCTGCGGCAACGGGCGCCGAATCTGCCGGAGGTGAGCGAAGTAGAGGTGATCCGGCACTACACCGCTCTGAGCCGCCGCAACTACGGCGTGGACCTGGGCTTCTATCCCCTGGGCTCCTGTACCATGAAGTACAACCCCAAGATCAACGAGGAGGTGGCGGCCTTCGAAGGATTTCAGCAGCTTCATCCTCTCCAGCCTGAAAGCGGCGCTCAGGGAACCATGGCGCTGATGCACGAGCTGCTTCGGCTCTTGAGTGAGGTCACCGGGATGTCCTGGGGCACGCTGCAGCCCTTTGCCGGAGCCCACGGAGAGTTCACGGGCATGAAGCTGTTCAAGGCCTGTTTCGAAAAGCGGGGTGAGACGGGCCGGACCAAGGTACTGGTTCCGGATTCCGCCCACGGAACCAATCCCGCCTCGGCCCACCTGGCGGGATTCGAGGTGGTGGAGATCCACTCCGACAGCAGGGGCCTGGTTTCCGTGGAGAGTTTGAAGGAGCACCTGGATGAATCCCTGGCCGGCATCATGATGACGAATCCCAACACCCTCGGATTGTTCGAGGAGGATATCCTGGAGATCTCCAGGGCGATCCATGACGTTGGGGGACTTCTGTACTACGACGGAGCCAATCTGAACGCAATCGTTGGCAAGGTTCGTCCGGGGGATATGGGCTTCGATGTGGTGCACCTCAACCTGCACAAGACCTTCTCCACACCCCACGGAGGGGGAGGTCCGGGTGCGGGACCGGTACTGGTCTGCGAAACGCTTCTGCCTTTCCTGCCCGTGCCGGATATCGTGAAGAAAGACGACGGCTATCATTTTGAGGAGAACAGGCCGGATTCGATCGGCCGCCTGTCCGGATTCTACGGAAACGTGGCGGTGATGGTGAGAGCCTACGCCTACCTGCTCACCATGGGCCGGGATGGACTGGCCAGGGTAGGTGAGCTGTCCGTGTTGAACGCCAACTACCTGAAGGAGCGCCTCAAGGCGAGCTATGATCTTCCCTACGACAGGCTCTGCAAGCACGAGTTCGTGCTTTCCGCCCGGGGGCTAAAGGACAGGCTTGGAGTCACGGCTCTGGATGTGGCCAAGCGGCTGCTGGACTTCGGGATCCATCCGCCCACCGTATACTTTCCCCTGATCGTACAGGAGGCGCTGATGATCGAGCCCACGGAGACCGAGAGCCTCGAGGTATTGGATCGATTCGTCGAGGCCATGGAAACGATCGTTCGAGAAGCCGGGGAAAGCCCGCAGACCCTCAAGCAGGCCCCCAGCCGCACTCCGGTGCGCCGGATCGATGAGGTGCTGGCGGCCCGCAGACCGATCGTGCGCTGGCAACCGGGGCAGCAGTCATGAAGCGCACCGGGTTATATGAAAAACATCTGGACCTGGGAGCTCGCCTGGTCGAGTTCGCCGGCTGGGAGATGCCCGTGCAGTATCCCACGGGCATCGTGGAGGAACACCTCCTGACCCGGAAGAGTGCCGGCTTGTTCGATATCTCCCACATGGGCCGTTTCCTCATCTCGGGAGGGGGGGCACTGGCTTTTCTTCAGCATGTCCTGACCAACAATGCGGCGGCCCTGGAGCCGGGCCAAGCGCAGTACACGATGATCCCCAACGCCGAGGGCGGGGCGGTGGATGACGCCTATCTGTACTGCCTGGACACCCCGGCGGAAAAGCGTGCGCAGAAGGCGCTGAGCGCCCGGGAATATCTCCTGGTCGTTAATGCCGCCAACCGGGACAAGGACTGGGACCATCTACAGTCCATGAAACGCGAGTTCCCCGGTGTGGAGCTGCGCGACCGCACCCGGGAACTGGCCATGCTCTCGCTGCAGGGGCCGGAATCCCGTAAGATTTTGATCGATCTGTTCGGGGAGGCGGCGCTGCCCGAGCCGGGGCGCAACAACCTGCTGAGGATTTCCCGCAACGGTCTGGAGCTTACTATCGCCCGGACCGGCTACACCGGAGAGCCGTTGGGCTTCGAGATTTTCGCACCCGCCGAAGCAGTTGCTGGACTTTGGGACGCCCTGCTGGAAGCCGGGGCGGCGCCGATCGGTCTCGGAGCCCGGGATACGCTCCGTCTGGAGGCCGGCCTGCCCCTCTACGGGCACGAACTGGGGATCGGTCCGGAAAACCGGGAGATCCCTATCTACTCCTGTCCCCTGGCCCGCTTTGCGGTGAGCCTGAGCGAGGCGAAGGGCCGGTTTGTCGGCAGGGAAGCCTTGGAGGAGCAGTTTGCGGCCTACAGGAGGATCGTCAAACACAACTACCCCCGGGATGGTGTGCGGAAGGGCGAACAGCCGCTGCCGCGGATTATCAGGCTGTTCGAGCTCAGGGATAGAGGGATCGCCCGCCAGGGGGCCGAGGTCTTTGTAGAAGATCGCCGGGTCGGTTGGGTGACCAGCGGAACCATGGCTCCCTACTGGATCTTCGAAGGAGAGGGATTGTGCAGTGTTCCTTCCGATCGCAGTGACCGCAGGGCAATCGGCATGGCGTTGATCGACAGCGGCATCGAAGAGCAGACCGAGATCCGGATCGATGTCCGGGGCAAACGACTCAGGGCGATCACCGTTGCCTATCTGCTGCGGGCCGAAGCTCCACCCATGGCCCGGCCGGTTCTCTGGACAGCGGCGGCGGAGATACCGGCGGCTGATACCCGGGCGGCACAGCCCGCTGCCGAGACCCGGGAGGAGGCCCGCCCCTACCCTCAGCGGGTACGGGAGCTGCTGGAGGGGAGCATAGAGAACACCCGCTGGCGGCAGCAGCGCTGCATCAACCTGATTCCCTCTGAGATGACCCAGTCCTCTATGGCTCGATTGCTGTCGGTCATGGATCCCTCCTTCCGTTACGGGGAGCATAGGAAAGTCAAGGCCTTTTACGACGCCGAAGTGTTTTACTACCAGGGTACCGATTTCATCGATGCGGTGGAACGTGCTGTGGTCGAGGAGCTGCGTCGCTTCCTGGGCTGCCTGAGGGTCGAGACCCGGATAGTGAGCGGTCAGATGGCCAACATGGCCCTGTTCAGCGCCCTGGTTGACTACCTCAACCGGGACGACCGCAGGAGTGAGCCCCGTCGGATCCGGTCGATCATGAACAACCACATCATCAAAGGCGGTCATCTCAGCGCCCAGCCCATGGGCGCGTTGCGGGATTTCGTGGCCCGGGATCCAACTCGAGAAGCCCCCGGTGTCGTCAATTTTCCGGTCTGCCGGGATGACCCGTACAGGATCGATACTGAAGCGCTGCCGGAGCTTCTCGATCAGCACCGGCCGGAGCTGATCGTTCTGGGTAAGAGCATGATTCTGTATAGGGAACCGGTTCGGGAGATCCGCCGGATCCTGGATCAGCTGTCCTTGGACACGGTACTGATGTACGACATGGCTCACGTCCTCGGTTTGGCGGGGCCTCACTTCCAGGATCCTTTCGCAGATGGAGCCGACGTCGTCACCGGTTCGACCCACAAGACCTTCTTCGGGACCCAGCGGGGAATCGTGGCGGCGAATTGGGCGGAGGAAGACCCGGCCTACGAGCTGTGGGAGACGATCCAGCGGCGTACCTTCCCGGGGAGTGTTAGCAACCATCACCTGGGGACTTTGCTAGGATTGCTTGTGGCCGCCTACGAGATGAACGCCTTCAAGGGAGAGTATCAGAAGGCGGTCATTGCCAATGCTAAGAGTTTTGCCCGTGCTCTCAACGATGCGGGACTCGCCGTTGCCGGGGATCCTGATGTGGGCTATACCGAGACGCACCAGGTGGTCGTCGAGCTGGGCTACTGCCGGGGTGTGGAGGCGGCCCGCCTTTTGGAGGAGAACAACATCATCGTCAACTTCCAGGCCTCTCCCCGGGAGGAGGGATTCACCGCTTCCGGAGCTCTGCGCATGGGGGTGTCCGAGATGACCCGCTTCGGGATGGGGCCGGGAGATTTCACGGCCCTGGCGGGATTGATCCGGGATGTGGTTCGGGACGGAAAAACCGTACAGGATCAGGTGGTTCAGCTGCGCAGCGGTTTTCGGGAGCTGCAATACTGTTTCTCCGGCGAAGAGCTGGAACGGCAGGTGGAGGAGTTGCACCGGCTGATCTAGAGGCGAGGGGTGATTGCAGGGGCCCGCTGTCTCGACCTCTGGAAGGTTAGAGCAATTCGGGTTGGGACGATATGTGGCTGTGCAGAAGGAGAAATGATGGGTGCAAAGAAAACCTGGCACGAAGAGGATACCTTCTGGAAGGAAACACTGCCGGTGCTGTTCCCGGACAGCCGAATACAGGAGGCACAGAAAGAGGTGGAGCAGATCCTCACTCTGACCGAGATTCCGGCTGGGGCAGCCGTGCTGGATCTGTGCTGCGGTGTCGGCCGGCATTCCCTGGAGCTTGCCAGGAGGGGGTTTCGGGTGACCGGGGTGGATCGGACAAAGCAGTACCTGGACCTGGCGGCTTCCGAGGCTACGGCAGAAGCCCTGACCCTCGAACTGATTCAGCAAGATATGAGAACCTTCTGCAGGGAGGAGCGATTCGACGCGGTGCTCAACCTGTTCACGTCCTTCGGCTATTTCGAGGATCCCCGGGATGATCAACGAGTTGTAGCCAATATACATGCTTCTCTGCGAGCCGGCGGAGTGTTTGTGATGCAGCTGATGAGCAAAGAGGTGCTGGCCCGCATCTTCAGGCCCAGGGATTGGTACGAGCAGGAAGGGTTGCTGGTGCTGGAGGAGAGAAAGGTCAGGCAGAGCTGGTCCTGGATCGAGAGCCGCTGGACCCTGATCCGCGAAGGCCGACGGGTCGACCTGGACCTGTCCCACCGTCTGTATTCGGCCTCGGAGCTTGCATCCCTGCTTCGGGAGCGCGGATTCGAGGAGGTTGTCGCCTACGGAGATTTCGACGGTTCCCCCTACGACGAAAAGGCCGACCGCCTGGTTGTCCTGGCCCGCAAACGGTAGAGCAAGCAGTCAGTCCCGCCTAACTTTCCCTGATGCCGGTTGGATCATAGCCAGGGTTACTCCCGAAGGTTCGTTGAACAGGCTCGGATTGCTCTCCATCGCGGCCTCCTTGATCTTATCTCATGCCGAGTTGATGAGAGCCCTGTCCGTTCAGACCGTATCAGTACAGAAAGGATGAAACCCTGTTGAGGAAATCCTCGGCACCGAAGGGTTTAAGAATCAGCCCCGCGCAGCCCGCCTCACGCATTGCAGGATCCTCCTCAGGGATTGAACCGGCGCTCAGGATCACCACCGGGATATCCGCAGTCTCGGGGTCGGATTTTAGGATCCTGGTCGCCTCCAGCCCGTTCAAACCCGGCAGTTGAAGGTCCATCAGCACCAGGTCCGGACGCTGCTCCCGGATGAGCTCGAGGGCCTGTTCGGCATCCACCGCTTCGATCACCCGGATCTTCCTCATGGTCAGGATCGTGCGGATGAGCTTACGGTTCAAAGGCGCATCGTCTACGACCAGTACGGTTTTATGGTCCAACATATCCTGTTCTTTCCTCCCGCTTCCCACTACTACGCGCCGGACTCTCAGCTTACATAATCTATCAGCTCGTCCACGACCCTTTTGTCGAGCTTTCCCGCCTTCACGTCCTCCTGGAGAATCTCGATCGCCTTCACCTTGGGCATCGCCGGGCGGTAGGGTCTCTCGGTGTTGAGGGCGTCGTAGATGTCCACCACGCACATGATCCGGGCCGCCAGGGAGATCTCATCTCCTTTGAGTCCGTCCGGATACGAGGAGCCGTCCAGCTTCTCGTGATGATGGCGGATGACATCCAGGGCCAGTCCGAGGTTCGATTTCATGGGCAGACAGATCTGATATCCGATCTCCGGATGGGCTTTCATTTTTTTCCACTCGTCGGGCTCGAGTTTTCCGGGTTTGTTGAGGATCTCCTCGGCAATGCCGATCTTCCCGACGTCGTGCAGTATTCCCCCCAGGCGAAGGGCGAATATCTCTTTATCATTGAGGCCCAACCTTTTCCCGAGGGCCTCGGCCATACTCGCCACCCGCTGGGTGTGTCCCAGCGTGTACTGGTCCTTGGCCTCGACGGCACCGGCCAGGGAGAACAGGGCGTTCTCCACACTGACCAGGTTCCTGTTCAGCTCTCTGACTCGAATCAGGGCACGGGTCCTGGCGAGGAGCTCCTCCCGGTTGGCCGGTTTGGAGAGAAACTCGTCCGCCCCGGCTTCGATGCCCCGTACTTTCGCCTGCAGATCATCCAAAGCGGTGATCAGAATAACGGGAATGAAACGGGTATTTTCAATGGTCTTGACGCGTTTGCACACTTCGTAACCGTCCAGACCGGGCATCATGATGTCGAGCAGTATCAGGTCCACCTCGCTCTTGCCAAGCAGAGTCAAGGCCTCCTCGCCGCTGTGGGCTGTGAGCACATCGTATCGCTGGGGAACCAGGTATCCTTCCAGGAGCTTGATGTTTCGGCGGTCGTCATCCACGATGAGCACCCGCGGCCTATCGTCCCCCTGCTCCACGATCGGGCGGGCGAAGTAAAAAATCCGCCTGTTCGGCGTCCGCTGGGCCTGCCGTAGCGCCGACATGGTTTTATTGAGCAATCCCTCTCGGTCGGGAGCGTCGACCGGGAAGGAAGCCATGCCGATGGAGAAGGTCAGCTCGTCGGAGAAGCGTCGTTCGACGGCTCTGCAAATGCGCTCCCCCGCAACATGGGCGACCTCCGCCGGCGTTTTCAGGAGCAGAACAGCGTACAGGTCCTCATCGTAACGGCAGGCCAGATCCACATCCCGGATATTCCCTTCTATCAGGGTTCCCAGCTCCTGCAGGGTCTGTACATCCTCGGGTGGGTTTTCCGCCCGCAGCAGAGCTACGGTGAAGGGATCCCCGCTTCGCTGCGAGCGCAGGAACTCCCTGTCCAGCTCCAGAGCGAACAGCTCACGGGAGTACAGGCCCGTTTCCGGATCGCCGTAACCGCCTCCGATTTTCCTCTTCTCGGTTCTTTCGAGATCCTCCGGCATCTAGGACGCTCCTTCCGTAACCTCGGGAGCCGGCAGCTCCAGTACAAAGGCGACTCCCCGCTGTTTTTCTCCGCACTCCGCCCGTATCCGACCACCCTGCAGTTCAACGAGACGTTTTGCCAGGGCCAGACCGCTGCCCCTGGCCGCGTCCGGATGGTCGGTGCTCGATTTTACCTGTTCGAAGGGTTTGAAGATACCCGCCAGGTCCTGCAGGGAAAGGATCGTATCCGGGCAGTTCACCCGGATCTCCAGCCTCGAGTCACGGGATCCTCCTTCCGGGTCGAAGCGCACAGTCAGCTGGATCTGCCCCCCGTCCGATGTCAGGGCTACCGCCTTGCTCACGACGTTGAACAGTGCCTGTTTGGTCTTGCTCACGTCCAGGAGGATCGTATCCGGCAGTGTGCCGGATTCCAGTGTGATATTGATCCCGTGTTTGATCGCCTTTTCCCGCAGCAGGATCAGGATACCTTCCAGGATATCCGGCAGATAGGCGGGCTCTCTCTCGACCTCCAGCATCCCCGTGTCGATCTTGGTGATTTCCACGATGTCGTTGACCAGCTCCAGAAGGTTGCGGCCGCTTTCCAGCACATCCTGCAGATACTCGGCCTGGGTTTCCGTCAACTCTCCGGCCTGTCCGGTGGCGACCAGCTCGGCAAAACCGATGATGTGATGCAGCGGGGTGCGCAGCTCGTGGCTCATGTTGGCCAGAAACTCGCTCTTGGCACGGTTGGCTTCCTCGGCCAGAGATTTGGCTTCCAGCAGGTCCTGCTCCGCTCGAAACCGTTCGCTCATGTCGCGGAGCACGAGGATCTGGCTCATCGGCTGATCCTGTCTGAACACCCAGGATCGGCGCAGGCCGTAGGTCCGCCCGTTCTCGAGAACTTGGAGGACGGTATCCCCTTCGTCGGTTCCGGGTTTTTCCTGGGTCGGCCCATCACTGGCCGGCAGGCTCGGGATCAACTCCTTCAGGGTTCGTCCGATCAATCGCTTTCCGACATGAGCGAAGATCCTCTGCGCGGCCGTGTTGGAGGATACGATCCGCCCGACTGGATCAACCACCAGCACGCCGTCGCCCATGTTGTCCATCGCCGTTTTGTAAGAGATGGGAATGATGTTTCCGAACTGGTAGTAGAGGATGTTCCAGGTGATGATCAGACCGGTGAGAAGGAATCCGAAAGGCGTGAAATCGAATCCGTAGAGAAACTTCGTGTTGACTTCCAGCATGTCCAGAAAACTGCCGATCCAGGGGAAGATGATCCCGATGATCAGCATTCCCGTCTGTCGCCGTTCCGGGGGATTCGCTCGCAGGAAGATGCGAAACAGCAATCCCGTTCCCACAAAGAGCAGCAGGTAGGTGTAGGCGATCTCGAAGTAATACCAGGGACCCCAGGAGCGGCTCAGGAGCACGAAGGGACCCGACGTATCTAATAGATAGTCATGGGCAATGAGCTGGTGATAACGATTCGTGGCCAGCAGCGCTATGGTCGCGATCGGCGGAATGCTCAGCGGCACGAGCACCTCGGTGCGCAGCCAGCGCCCGTACCCGGAATAGGTGGTTATGAAGGCGAACCAGGTGACCGAGATGAAGGCCCCGGCGGTGAACTGCAGATTCTGGGCAAGGATCTTGGGAGCCAGTTCGGTGACGGTGAGTTCCAGCGCATAGCCGAACATCCACAGACTCAGGTCGAACAGCAGCAGGCCGGCAAAACGGCTGCGAACCGAGCCGCCCCGCCAGAGGAGGATCCCGCAGGTGAAGTTGACCGAACCGGCCAGTAGGATCGGTACGGTGTAGGGTGTGAACTGCCAGGCCAGAACGCTCATCGATCTACGAGGCGATTATAGACCGAAAAGCCTGAGATATAGTATCCCGTTGGTCGATAAAAGTCGCACCCTGATATCCGATAATCCGGCAGGTGAAGCCGGGATTCAGCGGATGAAAATCGCGGCCAGAGGGATGAACACGCCGATCTTCACCAGCGCGGCCAGCAGGATGTAGACCCACGGACGGGCTTCCTTCATCCTGGCCAGTCCCAAGGCGATCAGAGCGATTTCCCAGATCGAGATCAGAGAGTGAATCAGGGGTGTGATTCCGCGTCCGTAGATATCGAGGGCGATCGAAACCCAATCGACCAGCCAGGTCACCGGCATCGGAATCAACAGGCCGAAGCCGATGACGTTGAGGATCCAATCGAAGTCGCTCTCCTTTCCCATTCCGCGGAGGATCAGGTGAACCAGCGCGCCGGCCAGTAGCCAGCAGGCAAGTCCGAACAGGGGCAGAAAGAAGATCTCCGCCGTGTAGTACTGATCGGCAGCCAGGAAAGCCAGGGAGGAGGGGTAGAAGGGCGTTCGCTCGAGTATCCGGAGGGCCAGAATCGATGTCAGAGCCGTGACCACGAAACGCAGCAGGATAGCCCACAATCCCCAGTAGGGTGCTGGTTTGGGCTGAAGCCTTTTGAACGCGCCGGTGGGGTTGTACAGGCCGTGAATCCATATTCGTAGAAAGCTCATCATCGGTCCGTCCAGGTTCAGTATAGATCAGACCTCGATTCGGTCAAAGGGGGTGACGGTTGATTTCCTTGTAAGGCGGCAAGAAGCGGTTATTCCCCCGCTTCAGCTCCCCCAACTCCTGGTCCTTGACCAGCAGCGGTTATGAGGGCAATGATCAGGGCATGAGGAAATACGCTATCTGCAATGAACTTTTCGGTGACATGGATTTTGCCGACTCCTGTGCGCTGCTGCGGCGCTACGGATATCATGGAATAGAGATAGCTCCGTTCACCCTGTTTGACGACCCCGGCATCTTCACGTCTGCTCAGGTGTCCGAAATCCGCCGCGTACTGGATGACCACGATCTGCAGTTCACCGGCCTGCATTGGCTGTTTCTCAAACCCGAGGCTCTTCATATCACGACCCCGGATGAGACGATTCGCCGTCGGTCCTGGGATCACCTGAAACGCCTGGTTGATCTTGCCGGACAGCTGGGCGGGGGTGTTCTGGTGTTGGGTTCCCCGAAACAACGCAGCAGTGTGGGCATCAGCCGGGAACAGGCTGCAGCCAACCTGGAAGCGGGCCTTGGCTCCCTGGCGGAATTTACGGTTCAGAGCAACTGCACGATCCTGTTGGAATCCCTTTCTTCCGACCAGACCGATGTGATCAATACCATGGCCGAAGCCGAACAGTCGATCAATCGGATCGGACACCCGGCGATCCGGGGTATCTTCGATTTCCACAACTGTGCGGATGAAGCGCAGAGCTGGGAACAGCTGATCGAAGTTCACTTCCCCATCATCCGTCATGTACACCTCAACGAGGTCAACGGCAGCTATCCCGGTACGGGAAGCTCCGACTTTCTGCCGGCTTTCGCGAAGTTGAAGGAGAAGGGATACGGCGGCTGGATCTCCCTGGAGATCTTTCATCTTCCTGAGGACCCAGCCAAGGTTCTGCAGGAAACCAGGGATTTCCTCGATCGGATGGAAGAAGCGCTGGGCTAGATGAGAAGCGCGACAATCTGTGATCTTCACTGCGACACCGCCCAGCTCTGGCAGGCCGGTTCCTCCCTGGAGGACACCTCCCTGCATGTGAGCCTTCCCCATTTGATAGAGGCGGGCGTGGGGCTGCAGGTGTTTGCCGCCTACGTTCCGGCAGCCCTGCCCGAAGAACGGCGCTTCTCCTTCGCCTGTGAGACGATCGAACGCATCAAAGAGGAGATAGAAGGACATTCGGACCGGATCGTCATATGCCGCGGCGCCCGTGAAGTCACAGCGGCCGTGGATCAGGGCAAGATTGCCGCGCTGCTGTCCGTGGAAAACGGGGATGCCATCGAAGAGGATCTCGACAAGCTTCAGCAGTTTTATGGAATGGGCGTTCGGCTCATGACCCTCATTCATACCCGCAGCAACAGCTGGGTGATCTCCTCGAATGACAAGCAACCGGCCTTCGCTGGCCTCTCTCCATTCGGCCGAGAGGTAGTGGAAGCGATGAATCAACTGGGGATGATCGTCGACGTGTCCCATGTCCACGACCGGGCCGTGGAAAAGGTTTTGGAGCTGAGCAGCGCACCGATCGTGGCCTCCCACTCCTGCATGTACGGTCTATGTTCGATACCGCGGAACATCCAGGACGGGCTGATCCGGGGTATCGCCGCCGGCGGGGGTGTGGTGGGTGTCAATTTTATGCCGGGGTTTCTGGACTGCGGCTACCGCAAGATTACCGAAAAGCGCTGCAAGGCCGTGTTCGACCGGCTCGATCGTCGGAGCGAACAAGCCGGCGCCGATGCCGCCGAACTCGGCAGATCCTGGATGAAGTACACCGAGGAATACGGCAGGGCGATCGGCTCGGAGAAGGTCCCTCTTGAGAAACTGTACGAACACATGGATTATCTGGTCGAAGTGGGCGGGGAGGAGGCAGCCGCCTTCGGCTCGGATTTCGACGGCATCCCCGACACCCCCATCGGGGTGGAGGATTGCCGGGGATTCAAGAATATTCGACAGGGCTTGAGGGAACGCGGTTATTCCCAGGATCGGCTGGAGAAGATCTGCTGGTCGAACTTCTTGCGGGTGCTGGGGGCGGTCTGCGGTTAGGGGGGAGGGGCATCGCCCCTTGTCGAGCCTATTCCCTGTCGGGGACGAGACCGGTTTGAGCGCTGTACAGCTCCGCGTACAGTCCAGGCTGTCCGACCAGCCCGTCATGGGTTCCCCGTTGTACGATACCGGTTTCCGCCAGAACGATGATCTCATCGGCGTTGCGGATCGTCGAAAGGCGGTGGGCGATGATCAGGGTTGTACGTCCTACGATGAGCTTATCCAGTGCCTCCCGAATGATCATCTCCGTCTGCGTATCCAGGGAGCTGGTGGCTTCGTCCAGGACGAGGATACGCGGGTTTTTCAGGAAAGCCCGGGCTATGGAGATGCGCTGCTTCTGCCCCCCTGACAGTTTGATCCCTTTTTCGCCGATATGGGTATCGTAGCCGGCGGGAAGCTTGAGGATAAAGGAGTGGGCTCCGGCCTGTCCGGCGGCCTGCTGGATCTGTTCGACAGTTGCTCCGGGTTTGCCGTAGGCGATGTTGTCCCGTATCGTACCGGTGAACAGAAATACATCCTGCTGCACGATGCCGATCGCCGCCCTCAAGCTTTGCAGGCTCACCGTGCACACATCCATTCCGTCGATCAGCACCTGTCCGCCTTCCGGTTCGTAGAAACGGGGAATCAGGTGGCAGAAGGTGGTCTTGCCGGCCCCTGAAGGGCCCACCAGTGCAACGACGCTTCCCGGCTGGATCGTGAGATTCAAATTTTTCAGGACGTGACGATGCCTGTCGTAGCTGAAGGTGACATCCTGGAAATCGATGCGCCCGGATCGGACCTGCAGCTCTACGGCCCCCGGAGCATCACGGATATCCGGTTCTTCGTCCATGATTTCGAAGAAGCGCCGCAGGCCTGCGTTCATGCGCTGAACCAACTCCACGGTCCGAGACAGACGTTCGATCGGTTCCAGATAGATCCCGATGTAGAACAGAAAGGCCACCAGAGTACCCAGGCTCATGCTTCCGGCGATCACGAACAATCCTCCCGCTACGATGATCACCAGGCGGGATAGGTCTCTCATCAGAAACACCCCGCCGTAGAAGCTGCCGAGGATCCAGAGCACCGAGCGCCAGGATCGGTAGTAGGTCCTGTTCAAGCTGTCGAAGTTTTCCCGCTCCTGTTTTTCCCGGGTGAAAGATTGCATGACCCTGATGCCGGAGATGATGTTTTCCACCTTGGCGTTGATCTCGGCGATGGCATCGTTGATGCCCTCGAAGCCCCGGCGGATGCGCCCGCCCAGTAAACCCGAATAAGCGGCCATAATGGGAATTGGAATCGAGCAGATCAGGGCCAGCTTCCAGTTCAATGCGAACAGCACGGAGTAGGACCCCAGGATCATTGTGACGGCCAGGAAGATATCCTCCGGCGCATGATTTACCGCGTCGGTCACTCTGCCGATGTCGTTGATCATCCGGGA
Organism: uncultured Spirochaetaceae bacterium; assembly: GCA_964588355.1. Classification (GTDB taxonomy): domain Bacteria; phylum Spirochaetota; class Spirochaetia; order SZUA-6; family DRHE01; genus JAFGQJ01. Next base: position 42,162 of record CAZPPB010000004.1, read on the forward strand.
CATCAGTTCCCCGGTTTTTCGGTTGTCGAAGAAACGGAACGACAGGGTCTGCAGATGGTAGAACAGATCCCGTCGCATATCCTTCTCCATTTTGACAGCCATCAGGTGTCCGGCGTAGAGGGTGTAGAAGTTGCAGCCGTACTTGGCGAGCATCATCAGGGTGATCAGCAGACCGAGACGCAAGATACCCCTCAGATCCGCCTCCGGGATGAGGGAATCGACCACGATTTTCAGAAGATACGGCACGGCGATGGTGAGAGCGGAGACCAGGGCCACGGCGAGCAGATCGCTGGCCAGCAGGAACCGGTAGGGTTTGTAGTATGCCAGTACCCGCCGAATCATGGGGTTGATGTATCGCCCCCGGTTTTCGATCGATGATGCTTGCGCTTCTTGTTGGCGTACATCGATTTGTCTGCAGCTATCAGCAGCGTGTTGAGATCCACCGGATTCTGAGGATCAAAGGTGGCCACTCCCATGCTGATGGAAAACGGATATGGCCGCTGCACTCGGCGATTATAGGATTCCAGGTTTTTCCTCAACCTGGCGAAAAGTACTTCCGCATTGATTTCAGGTTTTTCGGTGATGAGAATCACAAACTCGTCCCCGCCGATTCTGGATATGATATCGGATTCTCTGAAACTCTGCCGCAGCAGTTGACCGGCGTCAACTATCACCCGATCACCTTCATGGTGTCCGAAGCCGTCGTTGATTTTTTTTAAACCGTCCAGGTCTGCCGAAACGAGTAGCATTCCCCGTTTTGTCCTGGTTGCGATCTTGATCTGCTGTTCCGCCAGGATGAAGAAACCTCTTCTGTTGTACAGACCGGTGAGTTCGTCTGATAGACTCAGCGTGCGTAATTCCTCCAGAACACGCTGCCGATCTTGAAGGTATTGATTCGCTCTGGAAACGCTGATAATCACTGCAATAAGGAGAATTGTCGCCATGCCGAACAGTACGGCGGAAGACAGGGTGATCAGGGATCTCACCTTTTGTTTTTCAGGAGTGATATTGTAATAGATCTCGAAAACACCGGTCAGCCTCCCCTCGCGGACGATCGGAATATAGGCTTCCACAACGTCCGCGCTCATGTAACGGTTCTCGAGAGATCTGCCGCCCCTCTCCACCTCTTTCACAATTATTTCGGGTTCAGCCGTTAACCGGCGAAAATAGGGATCCTGATTCACCTCACCGATTTCTCCGGGTTCGCTGGAATAGAGGATCCGTCCCGAGGGAGAATAAATCACAAGGCGAACGAAATGGGCGTCCCTTTCGATCTGCCGGATCTGATCAATGGTCTGCCCGCTCAAAGTGCCCTTTTCCAGCGAGCGATCCTCTGCGAATATGACCATGCCGAGGTATTTGGCGATTCCCGCTGCCTCATTCAGTGTGAGCTCTTCGAGCAGCCGGGTAATGCTGGGATACTGATGGAAGATCGTGAACAGAGGAAACAGGATGATCGTAACTATCGACACGATCACGATCGCCGTAAGAAACGAAGGTCTTAAATAGCCAATTCTGTCCGTGGCGTTGAGTTTCATCTTGTTCTGTGATCAATCAGGTTGGGTGAGCTCGGTCAGCACCTTGACGGAGGATTTGGGGTGGAGGAAGGCGACCCGGCTTCCGTGGGCTCCGCGGCGGGGTGTCTCGTCGATCATCCGCACCTGTTTTTGTTTCAGCTCGGCGATCTGCTTCTCGATATCATCCACCTGAAAGGAGATGTGATGCAACCCCTCTCCCCGGTTTTCGATAAAGGCGCAAATCGTGCTTTCCGGATCCGTCGGTTCTATCAGTTCGATCTGCACCTCCCCGACACGAAACACGGCCAGGCGCACCTTCTGGTCCTGCACCACTTCCGTACCTCCGTACTCGAGATTCAACACGTCCCTGTAAAAGGCGATGTGTTCTTCCAGGGACTGTACGGCGATGGCTATGTGGTTGATCTTGTTAATCACCCGTTTTCTCCTTCAAAAAGTTGCGAATTTGTTCGTTGATCAGCGCGTACGGGCGGGCATCCCGGCGGTAGAGACGCTCGACCCACATGGGGAGTTGTTTGGAAACCTCTATGTGCACGTCCATCAGTTCGTGAACCTTGCGGTTCAGTATTCCCAGCAGTTCTCTCTCCAGGCGCAAGCGCCGTTTCTCCGCCAGCTTTCCGCAGCTCTCTGAGTTCCCCGCGTAGTCCTCGATCGCCTCCTGCAGCTGCTCGATTCCATCTTCGTGAACGGCGCTTGTCATCAGAATCGGATTGTCGACGCCCTGCGGGCCGATCCCTGTCGGGCCACCCCCCTCCCCGTCGTTTCCTGTGACGGAGCTTTTAAAGCTCAAGACGTACTGCACCTCCGCAAGCAGCTTGTCCGCCCCGGACAGATCCTTTTTATTGATGACGAAGATGTCTGCGATCTCCATTATCCCGGCCTTCATTGCCTGGATCTCATCGCCAGCCCCGGGCATCAGGACCAGGAGCACGATATCGGAGAGCTCCACGATCTTTATCTCAGCCTGTCCCACCCCGATCGTCTCTATGAAGATCGACTGGTAGCCGGCGGCGTCGAGCACCTTGATCACATCTCCGGTTGCCGCCGCTATTCCGCCCAGAAATCCCCGGGAGGCCATTGAGCGGATGAACACTCCCCCATCGGTGGCGTGGGTCTGCATACGTAGACGATCGCCCAGAATCGCCCCTCCGGAAAAAGGGGAGCTGGGGTCTACGGCGATCACCGCCACCCTGCGACCCCGCTGTCGTTCCAGGGTGATCAGTCGGTCTACCAGGCTGCTCTTGCCGGCGCCGGGGCTGCCCGTTACCCCCAGGATCCGGGAGCGGCCGGTATACGGGTAAAGGGCATCCACCAGGCCTTCGGCCTCCGGCTCCAGGTCTTCGATCATGGAGATGGTCCGGGCGATTGCCCGGAGGTTTCCGCGGCGGACCTCTGTAACAAGATCCATAGCTTTCAGGAACCCTCCCGGGCGGACTCCAGGAACTCGACGATCTGTTTGGTGGTGGTGCCCGGTCCGAAGATCGCAGCCACCCCCTTGTCTTTGAGAGAGGGAATATCTTCCTCCGGGATGATACCGCCGCCGAATACGATGATATCTTCGGCGCCATTCGCTGCCAGCAGATCCACTACTCGAGGGAACAGCTCGTTGTGGGCGCCGGACAGAAGGCTCAAGCCCACGAAATCCACGTCCTCCTGGATCGCCGTCTGCACGATTGCCTCGGGAGATTGCCGGATCCCTGTGTAGATTACCTCGTATCCCTCGTCGCGCAGCGCCCGGGCTATAAACTTGGCGCCCCGGTCATGACCGTCCAATCCGGGTTTGGCAATGAGAATCCTTGTTTTGGTTGCCGTCATCCTCATCTCCTCACAGCACAATCGTTTCTCTGTGTTCGCCGAACTCCTCCCGCAGCAGCTGACAGATCTCTCCCAAGGTGGCGTACTCCTTGACAGCTTCGAGAATCAGGGGCAGCAGATTGACGCTCTTGCGTTTCGCTCCCTCCTGCAGCTTTTCCAGGGCGTCCTGCACACGGGAAGCGTCGCGCTTCGCTTTGACTCGGGAGAGCTTTTCGATCTGGAGCTGGCGAACCGCCGGATCGACCCGCAGAAGTTCTTGAGGTTTTTTCTCCTCCATCTGGAATTTGTTTATCCCGACCACGACCCGCTCGCCTCTTTCGATGTCCTTCTGAGTACGGAAGGCGGATTCCTGGATCTGCTTCTGGACGTAGCCCTTCAAGATGGATGGAATCATGCCGCCCAGGGCTTCGATTCTGTCGATATACTGCCAGACCTCCAGCTCGATACGATCGGTAAGCGCCTCCAGGCAGTAGGACCCGGCCAGGGGATCCACGGTGGAGGTTACCCCGGACTCGTAGGCCAGAATCTGCTGGGTGCGCAAGGAAAGGCGTACCGATTCCTCCGCAGGCAGGGCCAGGGCTTCTTCCCGGCTGTTCGTGTGCAGACTCTGGGTTCCTCCCAGAACGGCGGCCAGGGCCTGGATTGCCACCCGGACGATGTTGTTGTCCGGCTGTTGGGCGGTTAGGGTCGAACCCCCGGTCTGGGTGTGGAAGCGCAGCATTGTGGATTTCGGCTTGGTGGCCTGAAATCGTTCCTTCATGATCCGCGCCCATATCCGGCGCGCTGCCCGGAACTTGGCCACCTCTTCGAGCAGATCGTTGTGGGCATTGAAGAAGAATGAAAGCCGGCCCGCGAAATCATCCACGTCCAGTCCTGCCTTGACGGCAGCACGGACGTACTCGATCCCATTGGCCAGGGTAAAAGCCACTTCCTGAGAGGCGTCGCTGCCGGCTTCCCGGATGTGGTAACCGGAGATGCTGATAGTATTCCACAGGGGAACTTCCCCGCTGCAGTAGGCGAATATGTCGGTAATCAGACGCATCGAAGGTTCGGGGGGAAAGATGTAGGTTCCCCGAGCCACGTATTCTTTCAGGATGTCATTTTGGATCGTGCCCCGCAGCTTTTCCTTCCCCACTCCCTGTTTCTCGGCCACGGCGATGTACATAGCCAGGAGGATGGCAGCCGGCGCATTGATGGTCATGGAGGTTGAGATCTTGTCCAGCGGGATGCCGTCGAAGAGGATCTCCAGGTCTTTCAAGGTGTCGATAGCCACCCCGACCTTCCCGACCTCTCCTTCGGCCCGGGGATCGTCGGAGTCGTAGCCGATCTGGGTAGGCAGATCGAAGGCTACCGAGAGCCCGGTCTGTCCCTGTTCCAGCAGGTAACGATACCGCCGGTTCGACTCCTCGGCGGTGGCGAAGCCGGCGTACTGGCGCATGGTCCAAAGCCGACCCCGGTACATGGTGGGGTGTACCCCACGGGTATACGGATACTGCCCGGGAAACCCCAGTTTTTCCAGGTACTCAGCCTCGGAGAAGCCTTCGGGAAGGTAAAGCCGATCCACCGGCTTGTCCGATCCGGTAACGAACTCACTCCTTCGTTCCGGATGACGGCTGATCAGCGCTTCGACGGCCTCCCGCTCCCATTCTTCTTTTTGTTTTTCGATCTCCTCGGGCATGCCCTGCCTCCCCATTTTGGCCGGCGAGATAGATGTTCAGTACTCCAGGCTCTCTCCGATTGGCAGCACGCGGGCTTTTTGGCCTTTGGCCTGAACCTGTTTTACGAACTCCCCGGGTTCTACATCGATGACCTCGAAGGTCTTGAAGTGCATCGGCAGGTACAATCCGGCCTGGAGGAATTCCGCCGCCATAACCGCATCCTCGATTCCCATCGTGAAGTTGTCTCCGATAGGCAGAGCAGCCAGGTCGATCTTGTTCATCTGGCCGATCAATTTCATATCGTAGAACAGTCCGGTGTCACCCGCGTGATAGAAGGTCTTTCCATCCATGGTGACGAGAAAACCGCAGGGATTTCCCGTGCAGGTACCGTCCGGTGCGAGCGAGCCGTGATGCGCAATCGTCAGCTTGACCCTGCCGAAGGGGAACTCATGAGCGCCGCCGATGTGCATCGGGTGTATCTGGGCTCCCTTTCCGGAGCAGTAGATGGCCAGCTCATTCGGTGCCACGATGGTGGCGTTGTTGGCCTTGGCGATCTCGATTCCGTCTCCCAGATGGTCACCGTGGCCGTGGGTCAGCAGGACATAGTCGACTTCGATTTCTTCCGGGCCGGCTGTGGCCAAGGGATTGCCGGATAGAAATGGATCAATTACTATCCGCCCTTTCGAACCTTCCACGGTGAACGCTGAGTGTCCCAAATAGGTTATCCGGGGCATAGCTTACTCCTTTCGATCTATTATATCGCAATCTTCGGGGCTGGGTTAGGCTATCGAAACCGCCCCCAGAATGGAATTGTATTTGATGGTGTCGCTGTCGGAGCGAGAGCTCAAGACCACGGGTACTTTGGCGCCGATAGTCAAGGCGGCGATTTTGGCGTCTGTAAGAAAAGCCAGGGTCTTGTAGAAGATGTTGGCCGCTTCGATATCCGGCATGAGCAGAACATCCGCGTCCCCCCCTACCTCCGTCCGGATTCCCTTTGTCTCACAGGATTTGCGGGATAGGGCATTGTCCAGAGCAAAGGGTCCATCCACGATACAGCCGGAAATCTGACCGCGTTCGGACATCTTGCTCAGCAGGGCTGCATCCACAGTAACGGGCATCGCGATCGGATTGACCTTCTCCACCGCTGCGATCACCGCCACCTTTGGTTTCTTAATGCCCAATTTGTGAGCCACGTAGATCAGGTTTTCGATGATCGCCACTTTGGTGTTCAGATCCGGGGCGATATTGATCCCCGGATCGGACATGAGCAGCAGTTTCGGGTACTTGTCGATCTGGATGATCGATACGTGGGACAATACGCTGGGACCTCGAAGCCCGCCGTGGCGATGGAGGATCGCCCGCATGATCACCGCCGTAGGGGTTCGCCCCTTCATCAGCACCGCCGCTTCCCCCTCACGCACCAGCTCGACCGCCCTTTCGGCGCACTGCTGCTCTCCATCCGCCGGCTCGATGCGGAAGCGGGAAAGATCCATGCCCTCCCTCTCGGCAATCTCGGCTATGGCCTGCTGGTTGCCCACCAGGATCGGTTCAACGATTCCCTTTCCGGCGGCCATGATCACAGCCTTGAGCGCATCCACCTCTTCAGCCATGGCCAGGGCGAGTTTTCGGGAAGGTTTTGTTTTTGCCTGGGCTTCGAGCTCTTCGAATGTTCGGATCATCTATTTTCAACAAAAACGATACTACCGCTTCAGTATGCCGTCAAGAACATCGCTATTGACCCGCTGCCGGCATCAATGATATGAGAGCGAAATACCGACGACATATCGAGGATCGCGGCGTGATAACGGCAAAGGGCAAACAGCTGGATTGGCATGAAGGACTAACGGTCCGGGAGGTTCTGGACATCCTGGGCTACAACTTTCCATCCGTGCTCGTACGGGTCAACGGCACAATCGTTCGGCGAAAAGCTTGGGACAGCGCTGTTGTACCTGATGAGGCGCAGGTCGAAGTTCGACCGATTATTGCCGGAGGCTGAGACTACGGGACCTCAAAACCGCTGTGCCAATCCGCTATACCCCCTGTAGGATCTGATCCAGGAATCGGGCAATCGCGGTAGAACCGTTTTCCATGGTGATATCCTCGTAAGCCTTTTCACACTCCTGCAGGCCGTAACCGCCCAAAAACCAGTCCACGATCTGGGAGAGCTTGCGTGGCATATTCCCGGCGTAGTAGCCCAGACGATTGTCCACTACGAATTTGATGTTCGGGTTTTCACTGAGCTGGGCGCTCTCGAAGAATATAATCGGTTTTTTCATCGACAGCACTTCCCAGGTGGTTGCCGGGCCGGGTTTGATGAGACAGAAGTCCGAGGCGTAGATCAGTTCGTTGATATTTTCCTGGAAACCGAGAGCCAGGACTCTGGTCTTTTGATCCGGTGAACCGAAATCCTGTACCAACTGATTGCGCAGTTGTTCGTTCTTCCCGGTCACGGCGATCACGTTGAGTGTAAATTCCTTTTGGACAAGGGTCTCGATCATCCTGTAGATCGATCCGATTCCCTCGCTGCCCAGGGTTACCAGAAGGGTTTTTCGCTGATCGTCGAGGTCGAGAGAATCGAGTATTTCCGTCTTGCTGCGCTTGATTTCGAAAAAGCTGCGGCGCACGGGGTAAGGGAAAAGGTGCAGTTTTTCCCGGGGGAATTTTTTCTTCAGCAGCTTTTTTTCGGCCTGTTTCGAGGCAACGATGTAGTGATCTACGTTTTTGAGGTACCAGTAGGAATCGAAGTCGAAGATCTCGGTCAGATAGTTGATGAGGATCGGTCCGATTTCGTAGGTTTTTCTGATATGGGCTATGGACATCGTGTTGAAGTAGTGGGTTGAGAAGACCAGATCGGGTTTTTCATTGTAGAGGTAGCGCATCACGTGTTTGCTGAACCGATCGCGCAGCAGTTTGTAGATCTGGATGTTTACCGGCCCGGTGATGAAATCGAAGGTCTGGATGCCTTTGGTCAGGTCCGGGTGCTTCAGTAGGTACTTCCAAGCCTTCTTATGGAACTCGTCCAGATCCGTACCCCCAATGTCCTTCATGAAATCAAGGACCTTGATCTGATACTTCCCGGGGAATAGTTCCTCCAGGGACTCCATCACCGCCAGGGCGGGTGTTTTGTGACCACCGCCGGCCTCGATCATCGCAAAATGTATCTTCTTACCTGCCACAATCTCTCCGTTGGAGTTTTGATAAACTGCAGTGCCTCTCTTCGAATATTATAAGCTGATCAGGCTTATTTTCAAAGGCAAAACCAGCTATATTGAAGCTGAGCAGCGGCTATGGAAGCAAAGGCAATGGTGGTGACCGATCTGGACGGGACCCTGTTCCAGAAAGACCACCGGATCAGCGCACGCAACTATCAGACTCTATTGGATCTGGGAGAGCGGGGGATCATCCGGGTGATCGCAACGGGACGGCACCTGTTTTCCGCCCACAAGGTGCTGCCTCCCGGTTTTCCGATCGATTTTCTCGTTTTTTCCTCGGGAGCGGGGATCCTGGCCTGGCCGCGGCAGGAGTTGTTGTACAGCTCCTCGATGAGCCAGGAGGAAGTTTTCCTGGCCTTTGCCTCCCTGTCGCGCCGCTCTTTGGACTTCATGGTGCATCGGCCCATACCGGAGAACCATCATTTTTTCTTCTTCCCGTCGGGGAAGCCGAATCCGGATTTCGAAGCACGGTGCAGGCTGTACAAGGATTTCGCAATCCCAGGACGGCCCCAACAGATTCCTTCGGGGGAAGCCTGCCAGTTGGTGGCGATAGAGCCGCATTTTCGCACGGTTTCCAACTACCCGGAGATCCGCGGGGAGTTGGATTGCCTGGCGGTGGTGCGCACCACCTCGCCGCTGGATGGGCGGTCCCGCTGGATAGAGGTTTTCTCCAAAGAGGTCTCGAAAGCCCGGGCTTCCAGCCGGATCGCCCGTGATTTGGAGATCCGGGAACAGAGGGTGATGGCGATCGGCAATGACTATAACGATTTGGATCTACTGAAATGGGCGGCGCGCAGCTTCGTGGTGAACGATGCACCCCGGGAGCTTCTCAGCCTCTTTCCGACGGTAAGCTCCGGTGATGAGTCCGATTTCAGCGATGCCGTTTCTCTGTGGCTGGAGGAGACACTACTGTGAGAACCGGGGGAGAGAAGCGGCCGGTTCAATCGCTGCCCCGAGCTGCAGCTTTGTACAGATTCCGTATATCCATCATGATCCCCAGGTACTCGTCGCTCCGGTAATCCGGATAAGTCCATTCCAATGGCCGGAAGCGGCCCTTTTCGTACATCAGTGTAACCTCGGCGAACACACCGTCGGCCAGGGGAATCCGATGGGAGCCATCCTTGCTCGATGCTAAAACGAAACGGCTGAGGTTGAGCAGCCCCGGGTCGATGTTCACCTTGCGCTTCCCCGCCTCGGTGAAGCGGTTTTCCAACACGTTCGTCTGGGTTTTAATTTGACTCAGGGTGCCGGGATCGACGAGCCGGAGGAAGGAAATGAAGAAGCGGGTGATGGGAGTCCCCATTTCTTCGTCGTAGTAGTGGGTGTAGGAAAAGGGCAGATCAACACTCGTGTAGTCGATCGGGCCGTAGCGCGCTTGGAGAGCTTGGAGAAGGGAATAACGCATCTGTGTACGGGAAATGAGAATCGGCATCACCAGTTTTTCCGGTTTGAACCTGGTTATCTGCCCCATGTCGATATCCCCACATCTGCGAAGAGCTTGTCCACGTACAGATCTATAATCTATACTCCTGTATATGCCAGAATCCGCAGGCTTTCAAGCGCAACTGGAAGCGGCGGTCGAAGCCAAGCGTCGCTTTCTCGAGGAAAACACCCTTCCCCGGCTTAAAGAGAGCTTTCGATTATTCCAGACCCTTTTCGAAAATCTGTACAACATTCTGCAGCGCAAAGCCCTGATTCAGGAGGATCCCTACAAGTACGAGCAGAAAATATCGGAGATCGAGGTCCCCCCCAAGGGAGACATCCTGGATATGGAGAAAAGTGAAAAACTCAGTCAAAGGATGAGTGCCCTTCATGCCCAACTGGAATTTTTGAATACCTATCAATTCAGTTTGGACTTCATAGATCTGCAGCGGGTGCGGCGGATCATTGAGTTGACGCAGTACATCACCTGGACGAACCTCAGCGAGACCTCTCCGGATGCGACTACCGCGGTTTTGGCGGAGACACTGGGCAAGATCCGCCCGGGCAGCGACAACGTATCCACCGGGATTATCTCTACTTCCCTCACCCAGATGCAGAGGCTGTCTAGAACCATCCTGGCTCAGCTCAAGGAGATCCTCGGATTTCTGCGACAGAGCTACAAGCTGATGCTCCGGCAGCAGGTTCTCGATTCCGTGCGGCAGAAATTGGAGACTGTCTATGCGGTCAGCGCGGACAAAGCATACGAGAGACTCAAAGCTAGATTTGCAGCGACCATGAAGGGAAAGCCCTTTTACCGGGATCTGGCGAATGAGCTACTGAAGGAGGAGTTTTCCAAAGACGCTTCGCAGCTGCAGAACAAAGCCCTCTCTGCGCTGAGAGTAACCAAAGAAGAGCCTGCAGACATTCAGAAGAAAATGGACTACAGGGTCATTCTCATGGAGGCGGTTCGCCTGATTCTGCCTGCCAGAGATCGTCTCCAGGATACGCTGCGTAAGATTCTGGCAAACCGGGAGCTGCTGGGAAAGATCAGGCACGGTCTGAGGGGAAGGCTTCGTTCCTGGCTGCAGAGGAGGTTTCAAAACCGTGAACAGAGTTGGACTGTGGAGATCCGCTTTTTTGATTCCCGGAGTTCCACCACCCAAATCGAGTCGATCGACTTCCAGAAATTTGTCGAGAGCGTGCGCAGGAAGATCTCCCTCTTCGATGCGTTGAGTCAGCCGGACAGCACTTCCTTCGCCCGCCTGAGCGAAGCCTCGGAGCAGCAGGTCGACACGTTTCTCAAGAAGAATATCGGGGAGCTGCAGTTGGTGTACAGACGGCTGCAGGGGCTGAACGTGCTCATTTCCTGCATGCCCTGCCTTCCCAGGTGGGTAAACGCTAGTGAAAAATCACAGCATTATGAGTATGTCTGGCTCAAAGAACAGGAGGTTCGGTTACAACAGCTGGGAGTCTCCGGACCGCCGAAATGAAACTCTCCTACACGGTGTACAGGCCCAGAGTGCGCAGCGTTTCCGTAACCCCCGACAGTTCCTCCAGGGCGTCCTGGAACGCATTCTCCTCCTCAGGGATATCGACATCCACGTAGAACATCTCTTCCCAGGGTTTGCCGGCAATAGGCCTTGATTCCAGCTTCACCATGTTGATGCTGCGCTCGGCCAGCACCTGGAGCACGCTGAACAGGGATCCCGGCGTATTGGCAGTGGAAAATACCAGGGAAGCCCGATTGGCTTTTCCCCCTCGGCCCTCGGCCAGGGCCAGCTCTTCCCGGGCGATGATCACGAAGCGGGTATAGTTTTGGCTGTCCGTCTCGATTCCCTCTTTGAGCACCTTCATCTTGTGAACCTTGGCCGCGTCCGAGCTGGCGATGCCGGCGTTTCCCTTGTTTCCCTGCTCGGCGATAAAGGCGATCGATCCGGCGGTATCGTAGAAGGGGATTTTCTCCCACGCCGGGTAAGCGTCCAGGAAACGGGAACATTGGGACAGCCCTTGAGGGTGGGAGTATACCCGCCTGATGTCTTTCAGCTGCGCCTCGGGCAACCCGATGAGATTGTGGATGATCCGGATTGTTTTTTCACCTACGATGCGGATATCCGGATACTGCAGCAGAAGATCGTAATTCTGATGTATGGAGCCGGTCAGGGTGTTCTCGATCGGGATGATCCCGTAGTGGCACCTTCCCGTTAGCACCGATTCGAAGACATCCCGGAACTCCTTGAGCGGCAGGGACTGAACCGAGTCGGGGAAATAGCGCAGCAGCGCGTTTTCGCTGAACGCGCCGGGCTCACCCTGGAAAGCGACCTTGAGCGATCCTTCTTCGCTCGACACGGCCGGAGTGTAGGGGGGCACCCGGGGAAGTTCCTCCGGAAGCCGGGCAAGCTCCTTGCTCAACACCGGGGTCAGAGCCTGTATGTCCCGCATCAGCTTTTCAAACTGCTCGGGGTACAGTGACTGAGGACCGTCGGAGAGAGCCTTCTGCGGATCGGTGTGCACCTCCACGATCAGTCCGTCGGCGCCGGCGGCCACTGCAGCCAGGGCCATAGGAATGACCTTGGCCCGTATGCCCGTACCGTGGCTCGGGTCCACCAGGATCGGCAGATGACTGAGCTTCTTCACAACCGGGATGGCGGAGATATCCAGGGTGTTGCGGGTATAAGTTTCGAAGGTCCGAATACCCCGTTCGCAGAGCATCACGTAGTCGGTCCCGTGGGCCAGCAGGTATTCGGCGGACATCAGCAGATCCTGTATCGTGGCGGCCGGCCCTCTCTTCAGCAGCACCGGTTTGTGCAGGGCTCCGACGGTTTTCAGCAGCTCGAAGTTCTGCATGTTTCGGGCGCCGATTTGCAGGATGTCCGTGTATGCGGCGAACATCTCCGTGTGCTCCGGAGTGACGATCTCCGAGATCACGGGCATTCCGTTCGCCTCTCCGGCTTCCTTTAAGTACTTCAGCCCCTCTTCCCCCAGACCCTGAAAGGCGTAGGGGGAGCTCCTGGGTTTGTAGGCTCCGCCCCGCAGGATAACTGCGCCGGATTCCCGCACCAGGGAAGCGACTTCCAGAATCTGCTGGCGGGACTCCACCGAACAGGGGCCGGCGATGACGGCGATCCGGGAACCCCCTATCTTCACCGGCCCAACGGGTATAGAGGTGTCCTCTTTTTTGAACTCCCGGGAAGCCAGTTTGTACGGCTTTGTGATAGGGATGACCCGGGCCACACCGGGGAGGATCTCCACCTGCCTAAGGTCAATGGGAATGATGCCGACAGCCCCCAGAATCGTTTCTTCCTCGCCCTGGATCTCCCGGATTCGAAAACCCTTGTCTTCGAGGAACGAAACGATGTGCAACTTGTCCGAGGGATTGATGTTGTGTTCGAGGACGACGATCATGAGGGCAGATTCACCAGGACCTCGGCGATCTCTCCGTTGTCGGTGAGCATCTGTTCGAATGATTCGAGGAGTTTCCTCTCGTTGTCCAGGATCTTGGCTACGAAATGCAGCGTGCTGTATGGTGTGCCTCGGCGTACCCCGTTGACACCGGCATTGTACATGGCCAGAGCCACCACTTCGTTTTTACCGACATCAATACAGTAGCGGAAATGGGCCAGACCGTGCTCGGCGTTGGTCTGGGGATTGTAGAACTGTTCCTCCTTCAGGTTGGGGAACGTCCGGGAGTTCAACTGAAACAGCCCCCGATCCACCGAGTTGGAGTTGTAATTCAACGCTCGTACCCGATATGAGCTCTCAACCCAGGCGAGTGAGAACGCCAGAGGCAGGGAGATGTCATTGCTGTCCGCTGCCGCCAGGATTGCATCGGTGATTTCAACGTCGGCGGTTTCCCGGTTGTAGAAGTTCTCCACCAGGGGTCGGGTCAGCTCGTTTCTGTACAGATACAGGCCCGGATCCACTTCCTCGGGTTTCTCGGAAAGCAGAAACTCGATCGTCTCCGGAGTGAGTATACCGGGGTAGGCCGCTTCCCCGTTGTTCACACTCCCCGAGCAGGAGAGAAAAATGACAGCAATGAGCGAATACACAACATTTTTCATAGTTTTTCTCTTAAGCGGGCTTTAGTTACTGATTTTCAAGGGAAAAGTCAAGTGCATTGCGCGCTCCGACGGCGCAACCACACGGCCGGAGCAGCTCTATCCTTGTACAGTAATCCGATTTCGGCCCATCTCTTTGGACTGATACAATGCTTTATCCGCCTCCGCTATCAACTGGGAGGCGGAGCGAATGCGGGCCGGTTTGAACTCAGCCACACCCATTGACACGGTCACGAACAGAGACTCCTCTTCACCGCTGAAGGAGTGCTGCTCTATGGTTTTACGGATGCGTTCGGCCACCACCGCCGCACCTTTGGAGTTGACTTCGGGCAGAATGACCGCAAACTCCTCCCCTCCGTAGCGGGCGGTGAAGTCGATCGTGCGCACCGATGCCCGCAGGATTTTCGCGATTTCCTTGATGATTGTATCTCCCTGCAGATGCCCGTAGGTGTCGTTGAATTTCTTGAAGTGATCAATGTCGAACATGATCAGGGACAGAGTCGTTCCGTAACGGTGAGCTCTGGCGATCTCCTCTTCCAGGTCTTGCCGGAAAAAGTGGTGGGAGAACAATTTGGTCATTGTGTCTGTAGTCGCCTGCCAGAACAGATTGGCGTTTTCTATGGCGATCGAAGCAAAACGGATGATTTGGGTGACGTACTGGATGTCCAGAAGGGAATAGGATCCGCCGTCCTGCTTCGAAGGCAGAAGAATGAGCCCGCAGACACCCTTATCGGTTCTCAAGGGAACGATTATATCCGGCTGAATGATTTCGAACTGTCGAACGACCGTTTTGTCACGAAAATTCTCTTTGAAGTAGGCGAAAGATATCTGATTGTATTCATTTTCTCCGAGAAACGAAAGAATCGTGTCAATAGAGGAGATCTTCAGGTCCAGTTTACCCTGCTTCAAGCCCTTGAAGTGGAAGAGATGGGGCAGGTTCTCATCGAGTTCGTTCGGTAGGATGCAGGTTACCGTGGTAGGTTGGAATTTGGCTACGAAGCTCAGCACGACGTTTCTAATGATGTTTTCCACATCCAGCTGAGCCGTGATCTGCGAGGCGATTTCGATGATCTCTTTCAGTTCCTGGTTTCCCAATTCCAGGTGCATCTGATGGAGTTCTTGTTCGCTGCTCATTGCGCTATGCATTATATTCGCAAAGCTATCCCGTGCCAAGCTGACGGATGCTCCGGTGCTATGGGCGAACGAGTAAACTAGTTAAACCAGGGAATTTAAAACATACGGGTTTGCACGCTGTCCGAAACGGGGAGAGGTTCCGGAATGCTCGAGATCCCTCTAGGAGGGCAAGGTCTTCCATGATCCTTCCTCTCATTCCGCAGAAATTAGAGCAATCCCCTGCTGTTCAGCCAAAGCGTTTAGTGTTTCAAGTAGCTCTTCCTCTATCGGAATTCCCGTGTGTTCGGATTCCTGCAGGTTGTGCACGACCCGATGGCCGGGTAGGCGGATATTGTTGAATCCAGGACGCACGCGGCTGTTTAGCATATGTGCTTTGAATCGCTCAATCTCTTTGTAGTAGTACTCGTCTCCAGCGAACGCCTTGGGGTCAATTACGGTCAGTCCTGCGGATTGACTCGTTTTTGTTTCCGGATTGTTACACTCCCCCCCGGCCAGAGCGGCGATACCCTCAGCCCAAAGGGACATCCCATACCCCTTGTAGCCGAAATGGGCACCACCTATGAACAGCACAGATCCTCCCTCAAAAGCGACCTTTGGGTCCGTGCTGAGATTCCCTTTAGCATCGAGAAAGATCGGTTCGGGCGCTTGCTGACCGTTTTGGACCATCCGTTTGGTCTTGCCCATGGAAATCGTGGTCGTGGAGAAGTCGGATATAACCGGATCTCCCTTGGTGGGAAAAGCCATGGCAATGGGATTGGTGGAGAACTTAGCATCTATCCCGCCATACGGCGCTGCGTCCCGACATGTCGTGGTTTGAGCCCAGAGCTGGGCCATATAGCCCTGCTGTGTAAGGGAGTGAAGATACGGTCCCAGCGCTCCAAACCAGCAGCACTTTCTGACCGTAACCATGGCCACACCTTGTTTTGAGGCTTTTTCCACGGCGACTTTCTTTGCCACGCTCAGTGCCAACTGAGCGAAGCCATAGTTGCCGTCAATGACCGCAGTGGCTCCGGATTCTTTGATCACCTCCGGTTCGGCAGACGGGTCTATTGGCTCCGGGATGTTTTGATTGAAATAAGGAAACACCGCCATACCGTGAGTGTGGATACCCATGGCCTGAGTTTTTACGGCAATCTCGGCGATGGTTTGGGCGTTCTGTTCTGAAACCCCCTTGTTTTTCAAGAACTCAACACCAAATTTAATCAGGGTTTCTTTCGAACAGCGTTTCATACTTCCTCCCTTGCTCGATTCACGATACTCCGCCAGTCGTTCCAGTCGTCGACCGACAGATCGTCGGTAATGCCGCTGATCGACAGGATGTATCCTCTCTCGGCCACCTCCGATAGACTGCAGGCCCGACGGATTACAAACTGTACCTCCTCCATCGTATGGCGATACAAATCCCCCACGCATCCTCCGCAGAAAACGAAATGTTTCCCAAACCGCCGCACCAGTTCCGGCAGGTTCGGGTTTTCCTCCCAATCGAAGGGATTGATGATGTCGATCCCGATAGCCGCCAGATCCGGAAGCAGCGGGGCGATGTTTCCATGGGAATGGAGATGGATGAATGCCCCCCGGCCGTGAACCCTCCGTGTAAGTTCGTCGTACCACGGAAGGAAGAACTCGCGGAAGAGCTCCGGCGACATCAGCAATCCGTCTGCGTTTCCCAGATCATCACAGACATTGATGATCTCCACCCCGCTGTCCAGGAGCATCTCAACGGCATCGAGATTCATGGCGGCCAGAGTACTTGTTAACCGTTTGATGAAATCCGGTTTCAGCAGCATATTAACCATGGTGTCCTGGAAATCCATGAATGAATTGTGGACTCCGGAGAAGAAACCCTGGATCACGCCGGTGGTCGCGAAACCAGCGGCCTTGAAATATCGACAGTCCGCTTCGATATCCTGGAACCGTTCGGCGTTCTTCATATTGGGGAGCTCGAGGGTTTCCAGGTCCGCTTCGGTCTGTACCGGAAAGTGGTAGTACATGATCGAGTGGGGATTGTAGCCGTGTTTTCGCCGGCACCCCCCCTCGTATTCGAGGATTTTATATTCCGATGTGCGTTCGATCACCACCGGCTGAATCTCCCCCGGTCCGCCGTGCCCAAAGGGGAAAACCGCACCCTTTCCGGTCCCCAGTGTCGCCATGTCCATGTACCGGGCCATTCGCACGGCTTGGTCGCGGCTGTCCGAAGTGCGGGGGTCGGGAGAGAATCGGTCCCTTGGGGGTTCATCTGAAGGAATACAGTACGTGTTTTCATCATAGCAGTCGGCCGGAACGAGCTTGTGCATCGTTTTTACATCCCAAAATCCGATGGGATCGATGATCTTTCCGTCTTCGACGACCACGGATCCCGTTTCGATCATCCGGAACGGTGTGATCACTTTCCCGTCAATGATTGCCGTCTTCATAATAGTCTTCCTTGTGTAGTCTTTCCCGAGAGTTCTCTATTATACTCAAGGATCGAGGTGATTAGCGAGCGTTGTCCAGGAGGATATCGCCGGCAGCCGCGATCGAAACCGCGACGGAGAGATCAAATGGCAGAAGACAAGTTGAAGATCTTAGTTATCGGTGCTCATCCCGATGACGCGGATGTCCGCTGCGGGGGTTTGGCTCTGAAATACATCGCTCAGGGACATACTGTCAAGTTCTTGAGCACAACAAACGGCGACACGGGGCATCACAAAATCGGGGGTGTCGAGCTGGCTCGTCGGCGCTACGCAGAAGCCCAGGCAGCGGCCCGGGCGGCTGGGCTGGCGGAGTATGAGATCCTGGATCTGCACAATGGTGAGCTGGAGCCCTCGGTGGCCAATCGCAAGTTGATTATCCGGATTATCCGGGAATACAATCCGGATCTGATCATCACCCACAGGCCGAATGACTATCATCCCGATCATCGCTATACCTCACAGCTTGTCCAGGATGCCTCTTACATCGTTACGGTGCCCAACATGGTGGCTTTGACCGAAATTCTGCTACGGACCCCCAAGATCTGCTATATGCACGATCGATTCCGTAAGCCCCTTCCGTTTCAGCCCGATGTCGTGGTGGGTATCGATGAGGTGATCGAGAAAAAGGTAGAGATGATGCACTGCCACGAATCACAGTTCTACGAGTGGCTTCCCTTTAACCAGGGAATCTCCGGCCAGGTGCCTGCCGATTCGGAACAGCGAAAGAGGTGGCTGGCTTCCTGGCGAATGCCGTATTTTGAAAACATTGCCAACGAATATCGGCAGGTTCTGATTGAGCTGTACGGCGAAGAGCAGGGGCGCGCAGTGCGCTACGCCGAAGCCTTTGAAGGGTGCGAGTATGGAGCCGGATTTGAAAAGAAGGATATTCCGCGGCTGTTTCCTTTTTTTTCGATGAGTGAGGAATGGAGACATGATTATTGATTTCCACACCCATGTGGGAGATCATCGCACCCCAGAGCGGATGGACCGTTTACCCGTCACCTGGGAGGGGCTTATTGAACGCCTGGATGAAGAAGGAATCGACAAGGCGGTGGTGCTCCCCTCGGGGGTATCTCCGGAAAGTATAAAAGCCCCCGTCCTTTTCTGCCCGCACGGGGATCTCCTCAGTCAGCTTAAATCAGCCCGGGAGTATTCGGATCGGATCATTGCTTTCGGAAATCTCGATCCCCGGATGGGCTGCCTCGGAAATCTTGAGTCGCACCAAGTCGACAATCCGCCAGATGCCGATTTCTCCTGGATCCTGAAACGGTTCCGGGACTTCGGTTGCGTCGGCATCGGTGAAATTACCGCCAACATCGCCGTGGATGATCCCAGGGTTATCAGTCTTTTGCGCCAATGCGCTGATTTTAACCTTCCCGTGCTGTTTCACTGCACAGGCCCCGGGCGAGGTGTATATGGATTGTATGACGAAATCGGTCTTCCCCGCCTGGAGAGATTGCTGCAGGCTGTTCCTGATACCACGGTGATCGGTCATGCGCCGGGCTTTTGGGCGGAAATCGAAGGAGATATCACAGCGGAAATGAAATTCATCTATCCCACCGGGCCGATTCGCAAGGAAGGAGCTCTGAGCCGTCTGCTGCGAAGCTATCCCAATTTGTACGCCGATATCTCTGCCAACAGCGGTTTCAACGCTATCAGCCGTGACAAGGCTTTTGGTGTAAGCTTCCTCACGGAATTCCAGGACAGGATTCTGTTCGGCACAGATGTGTGTTTCGGCGGTGTAGATGGAAGGATGCCCCATCTGGGATATCTGCGTACACTTCGTGAAGAGAGCCAGATAACCTCCGAGGTGTTCGATAAAATCGCGGGAGGAAATGCCCTGAAAATCCTCACTCTCTACGTCTCCGATTCGAAAGCGGGGAAGGAATGAGCTGATGAGGGCTCCTAAATATTCGATTATCCTGGCTGCAGGCAAGGGGACCCGGATGCAGTCCGCCGATCTTCACAAAGTTTGTTTCCCCATCGACGGGAAGGCAGCCATCAACAGAAGCCTGGAGACCTACAATGCCTGCGGCATTGCCCACCACATAGTCGTGGTCGGCGTCATGGCTGCGCAGGTCATGGACACCGTGACGGCGGAGAATGTGATCTATGCCTATCAGGCCGAGCAGCTGGGGACGGCTCATGCCGCGCGCCAGGGAGCCAAGGTACTGCGGGCACTGAGTGACCGGGCAGAGGTTCTGATCGTAGCCGGAGACCGTTTGATCGAGCCCCAGGTTCTCGAGCAGCTGTTCGACCTGTTCTACACCCAGGACTGCGACCTGGCCTTCCTGGCTCTGCCGCGGGGACGCACCACAAACCTGGGCAGGATTCTGCTTCACACCGATGGGTCCGTGCTGGCTGACGTGGAGGCCGCGGACATCCGGCAGCGTCGGATTTACAGGGAGTTCCGCGGGGAAGCGGAGAAGGGCGGTGTCCTTTCCCGGCTGCAAATGCTCGAGCGGATCCGGGGGCAGTTCAGCGACCGGAAGGCCGCCGACGCTTTCGGAGAGCTATGGAAGATGCTGATCGAAGAACAGGGGGAAGTGACGGCTGAAGAAGTACTGAGGCTTATCCCTGAAGAGTTGACCCGTTTTGATTTTCTCGATCGGGAGAACAGGCCTATCAGTTTGAGGCCCGAAGAGATCGAAAACATCCGGCTGTACAACAGCTCTGTCTATCTGGTAAAGACGCAGGCTCTCGAGTTCGTGCTCGAGCGGCTCGACAATAGAAACGCCCAGAGGGAAGAGTATCTGCCGGATATGATAACCATCCTGAGCCAGTCACGGGATGCCGACGGCAGGGAGTTTGTGGTCAGAGCCCTCGAGGTGGAGGATGAGCACGCCGTGATGGCCTTCAACAATCCCGCCGAACTCCTCGAGATCGAAGCTACAATCCAGGCCAGGATCAAGCAGCAGCTGACTCCTTCCCTTTCTGAAGGGACCCACTTCCGCCGGATCGGCGAATGGTTAAGTGCATTCCGGGATGCAGCGGCGGGAAAAACGAGTTCCGGCGAGCTGGTGCGGGAGTTGGAACGGCTGTACGGTCAGGATGAGGTTTTTCTGGGCGGGCGCATCCACGAATACGTCCGTCTGCTCGAGTACGCGGCTTCGGTTGTCGATCCGGACGAACCGGTATTGATTGTCCGCTCTCCCGGCCGGGTCAACCTGATGGGCCGCCACGTGGATCATCAGGGTGGACACTGCAATCTGATGACTATCGGCTATGAGACCATAGTCGTGATCCGACCCCGCCAGGACGACAGAATTTGCCTGTACAATCTGGAACGGGAACGCTTCCCGGATCGACGGTTCTCTATCGGCGAGCTGATTTCCGAGCTTCCCTGGGATGACTGGATTTCCCTAATCAACAGTGAGAAGGTGTCTCACCTGGTTTTGAATGCGGGGGGAGACTGGTCCCAGTACATCAAGGCCGCCGCCCTGCGGCTGCAGAAGAAGTTTTCCGATCGCAGGCTGTGCGGGGCGGACCTGGTGGTCAGCGGTAATATTCCCATCGCCGCGGGTTTGAGTTCCTCCTCAGCCCTGGTGGTGGCTGCGGCCGAAGCCCTGGTGACGGTCAACAGCTTGAACACATTTCCCGCGCAGTTTGTGGATCTCTGCGGCCAGGGAGAATGGTTCGTGGGAACCCGTGGAGGCAGTGCCGATCATGCGGCCATCAAGTACGGTCAGCGGGGCAAGGTCGTAAAAGTCACCTTTTTCGAATTTTCCGTCGAGGATATCCTTCCCTTTCCTCAAGGTCATGCCCTGTTGGTGTGCGATTCCGGGATACAGGCACGGAAAACCACGAATGCCAAGGACCAATTCAACCATCGGGTCGCCTGCTTCCGGATCGGCACCCTGTTGATCAAGAAGTACTTCCCCCAGTACGCTGCGTTGATTCAACATCTCCGTGATGTCAATTCACGGACTCTCAACATCCCTCTCAGCTGGATCTACAAGATCCTTCTCCACCTTCCCGAGAGAATCACGCGGGGGGAGCTCGGCAAACTCATTCCTCCGGAAGAGTTACAGCCCCTGTTCGACAGTCACGAGGAACCGGCGGATGGGATCTATCCGATCCGGGGGGTGGTACTCTATGGATTGGCCGAGTGCGAACGCGCCCGTCGCTTCGCCGATGCCCTGAGGGAGGCCAATCTGGAGGAAATCGGACGGCTGATGAATGTCTCCCACGATGGAGATCGGATCGTCCGCCTGCGCCCCGGGGGTGATGTGGTGCCCCATGCTTCACCAACCGGCAACAGCCACCTGCTCGGTCTGATCGATGATCTGGAAAGCGGGGATCTCGAAAGGGTGATGAGAGCCCAGCTGCAGTGGCAGCCCGGAGATTACCATTGCAGCATTTCGGAAATCGACAGGATGGTCGATATTTCTCTGGGCGTCGACGGTGTCCTGGGAGCCCAACTGGCAGGAGCGGGCCTGGGGGGGTGCATGATGCTGCTGGTTCATGAAAAGGCGATCCCGGCTGTCTGCTCGGCGCTGGGCGAGCGGTACTACCGCCCTGAGGGTAAACCGGTGTCGATCCTACACTGCCGGCCGATCAGCGGGAGCAGCGTGCTGTTTACAAGGACAGAATAGCATCCAGGTCCGCGGACGGGCGCACCGGCAATGTTGCCAGGCGATTCGTCAATCTCTTACAATACTGTGGGACCGCAGACAAAACCGAGAGGGTAGACCCATGCGAAAGCTGATTCAGCAGTACGCCAAAGATCTGACCGCCGGACGTCTGGCTTCCGGATACGAACATTCCTATCGTATCTACCAATTGGCCAGAAAGATCGGCGAAGGGATGGAGTATGACGACGAAGTGCTCCACGCAGCCTGTTTTCTTCACGATATCGAGATGAGCTCCGGGCATCCGACCAGCTCGGCGGAGAAAGCCAGGGCGATTCTCGGGGAAACCGGATTCATGTCGGGCAAGATCGAGGAGGTGTATCAGGCCATCCTCCATCATATGCCGGGTGAAGAGGGCAAGCCGCCCGGGGAAGAGCCGTCGATTGAGGGCAAACTCCTCCACGACGCAAATCTCCTGGAAACCGTCGGCGCGATCGGCCTGATCAGGTTGTCCATCGGTTCTTTTTTCTGGCACCATCTCAAAACAATGGGCGAGGTGATCGAGCTGCTCAAGCGCTGGCGGGGATACGCTGAAACGTTCTTCTTTCCCAGGGCCCGGAGGCTGGCCAAGAAGCGGATCGAATTCCTCGACCAGGCCATCACCAGGTTCGAAGAGGAGCTGGCCCTGTAGGATCGCGAGCAGGTCTTGACAAGGGCTCGGCCAATCATTAGTTCTAAGGGATACTATGTCTCGTCAACAGCTGATCAAAGAACTACATCCTCTTGAAATTCGGGTCTTGCTGCATTTCAAGCGCGGGGATTCTATCACCCCCGAGCGTCTGCAGCAGGAGCTGGACTATAAAGCGGGTCAGAGCAACCAGGCCTTCTCCTGGCTGGAAGCGAAGCAGCTGATCGAGGAAACCGAGCGGAGGAAGGTTACCGAGTACTCGATTACCGACCTGGGAATGGAGTACAGGGAGAAGGGCACCCCGGAGGAGCGCCTGCTGGCTCTGGTCCGGGACGACGAAAAAAGCCGCCTGAGTCTGCCGGAGATCGCTCAGAAACTCGAGCTGGAGAACAGGGATGTGGGTTCGGCCTTCGGGGCGCTGTCAAAGCGCGGCCTGCTGGCTATGGATGAAGAAAAGCGGGTCGTGACGGGCGAGGATTCATCTGGAGCCGCTTTGACGGATGTCCGGGAGCTGCTGCGGCGATTCGACGACCGGACGAAGATAACCGAGCAGGATCTGGCGGAGGAGCAGAAAGCCCTGATCCAGTCTTTGAGCCGCAAGCGCGGGGCGGATAAGGGAATGTTTCGAGTGGTGGAGCGGGAGCAGGTTGCCTATCGTTTGACCCCGGCGGGACTGCAGGCGGCTGAAGAGCTTCGCCGGGCCGGCATGAGCGGGGAGGAGATTGGGCAGATCACGCCGGAGATTCTCCGCAGCGGTGATTGGAAAAACGCCTCTTTTCGTTCCTACAACATCAACACACCTCCGCAGCGGGTGCTCCTGGGACGGAAGAATCCTTACGTGGAGTTTTTAGAGGAGCTGAAGGACAAGTTGAACTCCCTGGGTTTCGAAGAATTCGACGGACCCCTGCTGGAAACGGAGTTCTGGAACTGTGACGCCCTGTTCATGCCTCAGTTTCACGCTGCCCGGGACATTCATGACGTTTACTACATCAAGAATCCGACTCACGCCAAGGAGATCGAACAGCCCTATCTGGATCAGGTGGCCGCCTGCCACGAGAACGGCTGGGACACGGGCAGTCTGGGCTGGCGTTATCCCTTCGACAGGAACTTCACCCGGCGCCTGATCCTGCGCAGCCAGGGAACCGTGCTGTCCGCCAAAACACTGCCGCGGGCCAGGGTCCCGGGCCGTTACTTCGGGGTGGTGCGCTGCTTCCGCTACGACAAGGTCGACGCCACTCACCTGGCGGATTTCTACCAGACCGAGGGCATCGCACTGGGGGAGCGGGTAAATCTGAAAACCCTCCTGGGTCTGCTCAAGATGTTCGCCGTGGAGGTGGCCGGGGCCGAGGAGTACAGGTTTGTTCCCGGATACTTCCCCTTCACCGAACCCTCCGTGGAGATCCACATCCGCCACCCCAAATTGGGCTGGTTCGAGTTGGGGGGATCGGGGATATTCCGGCCTGAGGTTACCAAACCCCTGGGGATCGAGGTGCCGGTGGCGGCCTGGGGGTTGGGGATCGACCGCATGGCCCTGGTTGCTCTGGGCCTGAACGACCTGCGGGATCTGTTTACCCCGGATATCGAGCAGGTGCGACTGAGGAGACGGAGATAAGCCATGCCGAAGATCGAACTGCAGGAGGCGAGCTTCTTCGAAATGCTCGGGATCCGGCCCACTCAACAGGAGTTTGCCGAACTGCTCGAGGTGGCCAAGGCGGAGATCGACGACTGGCAGCCTGATGAGAACAGCCTGAAAGTCGAGCTAAACGACACCAACCGGCCGGATCTCTGGTCCGGTCCCGGCCTGGTGCGGCAGTTGCGGGCCTTTCGAGAGGGAAGGGTGCCGCAGTATGACTTCCTGTCGAAGCAGGGCGACCCCTGCGAGAGCGCTGAGCGGGTCATCCAGGTGGACAAGGTGTTGAGGGAGATCCGTCCCTACATCGCCGCCTTCATTGCCAGAGGGGTGCCGGTCACCGACGCCATGCTGGTGGAGATGATCAACTCCCAGGAGAAGCTCTGCTGGAACTACGGGCGCAAGCGCAGCACCATCGCCATGGGGGTGTACCGGGCCGACCTGATGAAGTTCCCGGTGCACTACCGGGCCGCGGATCCGGATGCAACTCGGTTTACTCCCCTCGATTACAGCTGGGAGATGTCCCTTCGGGAGATCCTCAAGACCCATCCCAAGGGCCAGGAGTTCGGCTGGATCATCGAAAACTTCGAGCGTTTTCCCTACCTGGAGGACGACCAGGGGCAGACGTTGAGCATGCCCCCGATCATCAACAGCGCCCATCTGGGGGCGGTGGAGGTCGGGGATTCCCACCACTTCGTCGAGCTGACAGGTCCGGATCTGGACAGCCTGCTGGTGGCCTGTTCGATCGTTGCCTGCGACTTCGCCGATCTGGGCTATGAGATCCTGCCGGTGCGGGTGGAGTATCCATTCGACACGACATACGGGCGACAGATCGTCACTCCCTTCTACTTCCAGAGCCCTGTGTCCCTGGAGGTCGGCGAGGCGTCCCGGCTGCTGGGAGAGGAGATCTCAGCCGAGGAGGCAGAGGATTGCGTCCGGCGTATGGGAAATCAGGTCAGCCGTTCGGGAAACACGCTGACTGTGAGCCCGCCGCCGTACCGCAACGACTTTCTCCACCCCGTCGACGTGATCGAAGAGGTCATGATCGGACGGGGCATGAACAGTTTCGAGCCGATGTGGCCGGAGGAGTTCACCGTGGGACGCCTCGCGGAGATCGAGCACTTCAGCCGAGAGGTGCGGGAGATCCTGGTCGGGCAGGGCTACCAGGAGATGATCTACAGCTACCTCGGATCCCGCAGGGATTTCGTTGAGCGGATGAACACCAGCGGAGAGGATTTGATCGAGATCGCCAATCCGATGAGCGAGAGTTTGGAAGTGCTGCGCAACTCCCAGCTGCCCAACCTCCTGTACTCGGAGTCGGTCTCCTCCAACGCAGTCTACCCCCACCGCATCTTCGAGGTCGGCAAGGTGGCCTACCTGGCTGAGGAGGAAAACTACGGTTCCCGCACCGTGACGGCCCTGAGTTTCCTGTCCTGCGACCGGGAGGCCGGCTTCAACGACGTGAACTCGCACCTGGCCGCTTTGTTCTTCTTCCTGTCCCGGCAGTACTCCCTGGAGCCCCTGGAGGATCCCCGCTTCATCCCGGGACGGGCCGGGGCTGTGGTGTATAAGGGCAGACCGATCGGGGTGATCGGGGAGATACACCCGGAGGTTCTGGAGAATTGGGGCATCCAGCAGCCCGTTGCCGCGGCAGAGATCCGGCTGGACGCCATTCTTGAAATAGACGGCGAGGGGAGGTAGTGATGGCTTTGGAGATCCAGGCGGTAGCTCTGGAGTGGGAGGAGGGCTGCAACATCATCGTCGGTCAATCCCACTTCATCAAAACGGTAGAGGACGTGGCTGAGATCATGAACTCCTCGGTCCCGGGGAGCGAATACGGACTGGCCTTCTGTGAGGCCTCCGGTCCCTGTCTGATCCGCACCGGGGGAAACGACGAGAAGCTCGTCGAGCAGGCGGCCGAGTGCGCCCGCCGGGTCGGGGCGGGACACAGCTTCTACCTGATCCTGCGCAAGGCCTTCCCCATCAACGTGCTCAACCAGATCAAAGACTGTCAGGAGGTGTGCCGGATCTTCTGCGCCACCGCCAACCCCCTGAAGATCCTGGTCGTCCAGACCGATCAGGGGAGGGGTATCGTCGGGGTTGTGGACGGCTACCCTCCCAAGGGCGTGGAGGGACCGAAAGACAAGGAAGAGCGCAGGCAGATGCTGCGTACCTTCGGATACAAGTTCTGAAGCGATGGGTTAGCCGCTTCCTGGACTAACTCGAAATTACTCTACCCGCCTTCCCGAAACTCGATTCCCCGGATCTAGCCGATCACTGGGCCACTATCTCCGGCATTATCAGATCAGGAATAAAGGTCGAGAAAAAGGGAACGAAGGTGATCAGCAGCAGCACGCAGATCATCATGATGTAGAAGGGGATCAGGGCTTTAGACGCCTTCTCGATGGGGATCCGGCCCACCGCGCTGCCGACGAACAGCGCCGATCCTACCGGGGGCGTGCACAAACCGATGCCCAGGTTCAACAGCAGCACGATGCCGAACT